>DASRSW010000014.1:0-19074 GCA_035656275.1 Thermoplasmata archaeon | reverse complement strand
GGGGGGGGGGGGGGGGGGCCCTTCCGGCCGCTCGAAGACGCAGGGAGCGGAGGGTGGCGGACATCTCTCACGGCCGGGGGAGCCGGGAACATCGGGGTGGAGCGGGAGGGTCGGGGCGGTGTCGGTTCCGCCCGTCGGGAGGGGAGCGGGGGGGGGTCCGGTCGTTTCGGGACGAGGGGAGTCGGAGCCAAGGGACCGCTCCGGGCTGCCCCGCTCGGCGGCCCGGGGGCGGGCGCCGCGGGACCCGGAGCAACCCTCGGAGCGGGAGGTTCGCCGAGAGGCGGAGCCGGCTCTTTGAGCCGGCTGTGGAGATGGTTCGACAGCGCTTCGAGGCGCCGGCCGATGTCTTCAGGAGCGGGAGCCGCCGTCGGCGGAACCCCCGCACGGACGCTCGCGACCCGTTCGGCGAGCCGGCGGGACGCCACCGACGCATCCTGACCTCCCGGACCGTTCCGGTATTCATCGAACAGGGCGAGGACGAGGCCCCGCGCGCGGCCGATCTCGATCAACGATTCGGGAAACCGACCGGCGCGCGACTCCTTCAGGGCGGCGTCGACGGCCTCGAGGACGGGCGCCGGAGAGAGGCCCAGGGAGGCGAGGTCCGCCGTATCCTGTTCGAGCCGCGCCAGCCCGTCGGTGGGCTCCGTCGGCAGCCCGAGCGTCGGAGAGAACTCCTCGGGCCGGATTACTTGGCGGGTGTCCCGCGAGATGGTCACGTCGAGGTTGATGTCGATGCCCTGCGAGGAGATCCGGTACGGATGCAGCCGAGCGTCGTGTTGACTCCCCCGGAACTTCTCCACCCCCATCGCCCGGACGGTGCGCCCGTCGAGCTCCCAGCGGAACAGCCGGATCTCCCCACGGGCGAGGAGTCGCTCCGGGGTCTCCACGTCCTCGAGCGGGGCCTCGACGGTAAGGATCGTGGTGATGCGGAGGTCCGAGAGGAAGCGCAGGAACGTCTGCGCGCCCAGCGTTTCGTCGAACCCCTTCATGCAGAAGTACTGGAGAGCGGTGAGCGAGTCGACGACGATGCGGCTAAAGCCCCGGCGGGCGAGCTCCATCTTCAGGGTCTGCTCGAGCGCCGAGAACGTCACCTCGACGCTCGCGAGCTCCGCGGTCTTCCGGATATCTGGCGGCACGAGCCCGAACGGGACCGACTCCCGCACCTGGGCGATGTCCTTGAACGGAGCGCGCTCGTAGCGCATCACGTCGGGGATCGCGTCGAAGACGAAGACCCGGTCGAGCTCCGGCAATAGCCCGCGATGATTCTGCCGGACCTCGTTCGGCGGCTCCTCGAGCGTGACGAGGAGACAGCGTTCTCCCCGCCGAACCCCGTCGATGAGGAATTGGAGCGCCAGGGAGGTCTTTCCCGTTCCCGACGGCCCGACGATGAGGTACGGGCGCCCCGGCAGCAGTCCCCCCATGAGCATGGCGTCGAGCGGCGCCACCCCCGAGGAGACACGGGCCCCCCCATCGGGTCGTCCGGTGGGAGAGGGTCCACTGTTCATTTGGGCGGCTTCCTGGGCAGCGGAGCCGCCCCGGTGGCCTGTCACATGGTGGTTCGTGAAAGAAAGGGTTTCGATGCAGCCCGGCGGCTACGGGTAACCCAAAATACCCCCCCGGCTCAGTGCGCCCGATGGCGTCGCGAAGCCCCGACGGTCTCGTCCACATGCGGGCGCTCGCCACGCAACTTCCGAATCAGTTGAGGGACGGTTTCACGGCGGCGGGCGAACTGGATGCGCCGCTTCCGCGTTCGACCTGCCACGTCTACTTCACGGGCATGGGAGGTTCCGCGATCGCCGCCGACCTCCTACGGGCGTTGACCGACCCCGAGGCGGACCTCGCGCTCGAGGTCGGTCGGGGGCCCGGGCTCCCGCGGTCCGTCAGCAAGGACTCCGTGGCGATCCTGGGGAGCTATTCCGGCGGCACCTGGGAGACGCTCGCGTCGTACGATGAAGCCAAACGACGCGGGACGACGCGGGTGGTGCTTTCCTCCGGAGGCGAGCTCGCCCGCCGAGCGCAGGAGGACGGAGTGCCCCATCTCCAGCTGCCACCGGGACTGCCCCCCCGGGCGGCCGTCGGGTACATGCTCGGCGGTCTCCTGGGGCTGCTCGACCCGTTCTTCCCCGAATCGAACGATGAGCGACTCCACCGGGCCGCCGACCGGCTCGAGGCCCTCCAGGCGTCGTACCTGGCCCCCAAGGGACCGCCGGCCAAGCTCGCCGGGGCCATCGGCGTTCGGACGATCGAGGCGTATGCCGATCACTCCGTTGCCGCGCTCGCCCGGCGATGGAAGGACCAGGTCGAGGAGAACGCGAAGCGCCTCGCCCATTTCGACCAGTTCCCGGAGATGTTTCACAACGCCATCGTCGGCTGGGACGCGCTCCTTCCCGAGGAGGCGCGCCGCTGGGCGGCGGTCATCCTCGAATGGCGGCACCAGGCCGCCTCCCTCGGACCCGGGCTGGACTACCTCGAGAGCCTCCTGAAACGCCGACGCGTGGCTGTCCACCGGGTGCGCTTTGAGGCGGAGGACCGACTCGAGGCGCTCGTAACCGGGATCAGCTTCGGGGACCATTTCTCCCTCGCCCTGGCGGAGGCGGCGGGGGTGGACCCCTACCCCATCCATGCGATCAGTCGTCTCAAGCGAGCGGTGGAGCGGTCGTGAGAGCGTGCCGGGGCCTGTCGCCGTCGTCACGTTCTTATGGGGCACTCTCTTCGGCCGAGCCGGTGCTGAGGTAGCCTAGCTCGGCCAAGGCGCCAGATTCGAGATCTGGTGATGCGTATGCATCGCGGGAGTTCAAAGGGCGGCGGGGGAACTCCGCCGCCGGAGACTCTCCCCCTCAGCGCCCCCCCCCACCTCATTCATGTGACGCTGACCCTCGCGCGCGCAGGGCACTCCTCCGTCCGCGAGCTGAGCCTCCCGGTCGGCACCACGGTCCGGGCCGCGCTGCGGTCGGCCGGCCACGTCGCCGAAGGCTGCGCGGTGCTCGCCGGCCCGACCCCGCTCCCCCTCGACCTCGCGCTGGTCGCCGATACCCATCTCACGGTGATCCCGACATTTTCGGGCGGGTAAACGTTCTCGGATGGGCTGGGCCCGACGGAAGAGATTAAGGGAGTCTCCCGCCGTAGCAGAAGTATCTCCGGGCTGAAACCTATGCCGACGGGCTGTCCGATCTGTCAGGAGCCCCTCAGCCCGGGCGCCGGGGCTTGCGCCTCCTGCGGCTTTCCGACCGCGCTCGCGCTGGATGGGATGAAGGCGCTCGCCGAAGCTGCGCTGCCGATCAACGGGGATCAATCGCCCACGGTCGAGATAGTCGCTCCCTCCGCCGGGTCTGTTCTCGCGCCGGACCCGCAGAGCGCGCTCTGCACCCGGTTGGCTCGCCAGATCGACCGCGAGATCGGAACCCTGGTCGACCTGGGCGGCGACCCACTGAGCGTGGCGAGCGACCTCCGCCAGGCGGCGCTCAGCCAGGCCGATGGCCGCGTGGTCGAGGCGCTCGGGATTCTCCGACAGGCCAGCGTCCGGGTCCTCGTCCAGGTGGAAGAGCTGTTCGACGGCCGCCTCCAGGAGATGCAGCGGCGCGTCGACCGCCTCCGTTCCGCCGGAGTCGGAGTGTCGATCGCGGAGCCCGTCAGCCGCATCCAGGGTTCGGTCCGCTCCGGCGATCGCCAGCCGGCGCTCCAGGACCTCGTCCAGCTGGACGAGCGCGTGAGCCGGCTCGAGGGCGACTTCAACGGGCTGCAGGGCCTGCTCCGGCAGATCGACTCCCTGCGGTCGGCCCTCGTCTCGTTCGTGCCCGCCCCTGCGGAGGTCGAAGCCGACGTCGAGCGCGTGCGCGCGCTGCTCGCCAGTCCCGAACTCACCCCCCAGGTGCTTGACGAGGCCTCCCAGACGGCCGCGCGCGCCGTCATGATGCTGCATGAGCACCTCCCCCCCCATCTCGAGGCCGAGCTGGGCCGCCACGGGGACGCCCTGGAGAAGTTTCCGGAGGACCACGCCGGTGCCCGGAGCGCTCGTGCCCTCCACGCGGAGGCGGTCCGCCACCTGCGACGGGGAAGGCTCACGGAGGCGAGTCAGCGGCTTATGGAACTTCGACAGGCGATCGAAGAGATCTCGCGTCTTCCTCCCGAGCCCGTGCCCGCCCCTCCCGTGCCGGGGCCATCGGCCGCCGTCACCCCGCCGTCCCGCCCGGCCCCGGTGGCCACCCCGGGCGAGCAGGACCCCGCCCTCCACAGCCTGTTGCTGAAGGCGCGCGGACTCGCGGCGCGAGTGCGTCGTCTGCCTCCGGACAGCGAGCTCGCCTTCGAGGCGGCGAGCGCCATCCGCCGAGCGACGGAGCTCCTCCGCTCCCGAAAGCTCGAGGAGGCGGACCAGGCGCTGTCGCGCCTCATGCAGACCTTGGAATCCGAACCCGTGGGGGAGGCCTAGATGGCGACTCCCGTGGCCCGGAACCCGACGGCCGTCGAGGAACGCCTCGCGCTCCTGGTTCGGCACGGAGAAGAGCTCGAGTCGGAAGGCCTGCCGTTCCCCACGGGCCAGCTGAAGCAGACGGCCGAGGCGCTCCTGGCCGCGGGGCGTTCGGACCAGGCCCTATCCGTCGTGAAGCGGGGCGAGGCGCTCTACGCGGTCGCGAGCCGGGACTGGACGTGGATCAAGCCCACCCTGGGCCGCGCCGATGAGCTGCGCGAGCTTGCCGCGTCCATCGGCCTCGATGTCACGCACCTCGACAACCGAGTGGGCAATCCTCGGGCGCAGTTCCTCCAGTCTCCACTCTCCCAGGCTTCGCTGAGCCGCGCGGCCGCCAGCGCCTCCCTCGCGGTCGCCGTATTGAGCGACGCGGTCCCCAAGTTCTGTGTCCAGGAGGCCCAGCGGCTCGGCGAGTCGATCCGCGCCGCCCGCAATCGAGGGGAGGATGTCACCGGCGCGGTGGCCCGGTTCTCGGGGCTCCTCCAGGCGATCCAGGACCAGCACACGGTGGCGATGGCCCGCGCGCTCGTGGACGTTCGTCACGCCGTGGCCCGCATCCCGCGCGCGCCCTCCCTCCCGACGGTCCCGAGCGAAGAGGAGGAGGAGATCTTGATGGAGGCGCGGAATCTCGCGCGCCGGCTTCAGCGGATCAAGAGCCGGGCCCACAACGCGCAGAGCGCCGCGCGACTCATGACCCAGGTACGGGCGGCGTTGAGCGAGGACCGGCGCTTTGGAACGCCGGAAGAGGAGATCGAGGCGCTGTGGAGCGAGGTGGACCGACTGACCCGCGAGCGCCAGGCGGCGGACGGGAGCGAGGTGTCTCCCCCCATTCTTCCCCCGGAGGCCGCAACGCCCGAGGAGCCCCCCACCGACGCGCTGGAGACCGACTCGCCTCGGCCGCCTCCCGCCGTACCGGACCTGAGGGAGGACCCGGCCCTCGCGGGGACGGTGCCGTGGCGCACGCGGTCGCGCGGCCGCGGCCGACCGTAACCCTTTAATAGGTATCGCAAATCGTTTATACCACTTGTCTCCCGCGCCGGACCGCGTCGATCGGAACGACCGCGAGGTCGGGGTCGTCTTGGCAGTCACCCCCACCGGGCATCTCACGGTACGCGCGCGCGGGAATTCCTATCCCCCCGAGGGCACCCCGTTGAGCGACCGTACTGGAAAGCTTCGGGGACGCGTGGCCCGGGTCTTTGGCCCCGTGGAGCGGCCGTACCTTTCGGTCCGGCTCGCCCGCCCCCCGCGTCCCGCGGAGGCGGCGGCCCTGGTGGGAACCCAGCTACTGAGGGAGAGAGGAACTCAACATGGCCAACGGTGAAGCGACGCCGAACGCCGAGAAGCCGGCCGAGCGGACCGCCGACCTCGCGGTGCCGACGCGATGCACCAACTGCGGATCGACCCACCTCACGCGGGATTACGAGCGCGGGGAGCTGGTCTGCGACGAGTGCGGTCTCGTCCTCGAAGAGGCGATGATCGACCAGGGGCCCGAGTGGCGGGCCTTTGACAGCGAGCAGGGCGAGAAGCGCACCCGGACCGGGGCGCCGACCACGCTCACCATCCATGACAAGGGCCTCTCCACGGAGATCGGCTGGAAGAACCGCGACCCGTACGGAAAATCGATCCCGACGCGCAACCGCGCCCAGCTCTACCGGCTCCGCAAATGGCAGCGCCGCATCCGGGTCTCCAACGCCACGGAGCGGAACCTCGCCTTCGCCCTCGCCGAGCTCGACCGTATCGCCTCCTCCATGGCGCTCCCGCGCAACGTGCGGGAGACGGCGGCGATGATCTACCGCAAAGCGGTCAACCGCAACCTCATCCGGGGGCGCTCGATCGAAGGGGTCGTCGCCGCCTCCCTCTACGGAAGTTGCCGCCAGTGCAACGTCCCGCGGACGCTGGACGAGATCGCGAGCAAGTCGCGGACCGGCCGCAAGGAGATCGGCCGGACGTACCGCTTCATGACCCGCGAGCTCAAGCTGAAGCTGATGCCGACGCGGCCGCAGGACTACATCCAGCGGTTCTGCTCCGAGCTCAAGCTCAAAGGGGAGATCCAGACGCGGGCGAACGAGATCCTGAAGGAGGCGACCGAGCGGGAGCTGACGAGCGGTCGGGGCCCGACGGGCGTCGCGGCTGCCGCCATCTACATCTCTTCCGTCCAGTGCGGGGAGCGCCGCACTCAGCGCGAGGTTGCCGAGGTCGCGGGGGTCACTGAGGTGACGATCCGCAACCGCTACAAGGAGCTCACCGAGAAGCTCGGCCTGCGCGTCATGCTGTAGGCGGAGCGGTGGAGGAGGTCCTCCGCGCGGCGCTCGACGCCGCCGACGGGAACGGCACGCTCGCGGCCGACGTGCGGGTCGTCGAGCCGTTCCGGTTTGAGCAGCTCGCCGTGCGGAACGGCGAGGCGAGCAGCCTCACGGGGACGACCCGCGTCGGGGTCAGCGTGCGCGTGCGGCGGGCACGCGCCTGGGGATTCGCAGCGCGATCGGTCGTGAGCCCGGCGGCGGCCCGGGAGGCGGCCCAAGACGCCGTGCGGGTGGCCCGGGCCGCCGAACGATCGGCCCGTCAGCCGCTGGCCGTCGTCCCCAGCGGGGGTCCCGCGCACGGGGAGTACCGCACGTCGCTGCGGGAGGACCCTTTCCTCGTCCCGATCGAGGAGAAGTTGGCGCTCCTGACCGAGGCCGAGCACCGCCTCCACGTCTCCCCCGCGGTCAAGAGCGGCCACGCCGCCTATCGGGCCTGGAGCGAGGAGAAGTGGTTCGCCTCCTCGGAAGGGGTCCAGTTCCACTCGAAGATCGTCCAGGTCGGGGCCGGCATCGACGCGACCGCGGTCCAGGGGCGGGAGGTGCAGCGCCGCAGCGCTCCGACCTCGTTCGGGGGCAATTTCCGTCAGGCCGGGTTCGAGTTCATCCGCTCGCTGGACCTCGCGACCCGCGCGCCCCTCACCGGCCAGGAAGCGGTGGCGCTGCTGACTGCGCCGGCGTGTGATACGGCGACGACGACGGTGGTCCTTGCCTCGGACCAGCTCGCGCTGCAGGTGCACGAGTCGGTCGGGCACGCCACGGAGCTTGACCGGATCCTCGGGTACGAAGCCGGCTACGCCGGCACATCGTTCCTCGCCCCCTCCGACCGGGAGGCGCTTCGCTACGGGAGCCCGCTCATGGAGGTCGTGGCGAACGCGCGCGAGCTGGGCGGGCTCGGCACCTTCGGATGGGACGACGAGGGCGTGCCCGCCCAGCGAACGACGCTCGTCCACCAGGGACGCCTCGTCGGGTTCCTCACGTCGCGCGAGACCGCCGCCCAGCTGGGGCTCGATCGCTCGGGGGGAACCTCGCGCGGTGACGGCCCCGACCGGATGCCGCTCATCCGGATGACCAACATCGACCTGTTGCCGGGGGACCAGAGCTTCGACGAGCTGCTCGACGGGGTGAGAGAGGGGGTGTTCTTCGAGACGAACCGCTCCTGGTCGATCGACGACAAGCGGCTCAACTTCCAGTTCGGAACCGAAGTCGGCCGTCGGATCGAACGCGGGGAGCTTGGCGGGCTCGTCCGGAATCCGATCTATTCAGGCATGACGCCGGAGTTCTGGGCCTCCATGGACGCCGTCGGGAACCAGAACACCTGGCAGCTCTGGGGAGTACCGAACTGCGGCAAGGGCCAACCCAGCCAGGCCGCTCGCGTGGGTCACGGAGCCCCCGCCGCGCGATTCCGCTCCGTCCGGGTCCGAGGGGGCTAAGGTGCCGCGCCGCTCCCCCGGCGAGAGCGCGAGCCGCTGGCTCGAGCGGCTGCCGAGCGGCGTCGAAGCCGATGTGCGCGAAGTGCGGGAGCGTTGGCAGACGATGCGCTACGCGAACGGACGAATCACCCAACCCCACGTCGAGGACCAGGGGCTCCTCTCCCTCCGGGTACTCATCGACGGCCGGCTCGCGACCGCGACCTCGAACGACCTGACGCCCGACGGGTTCGACCGACTCGCGCGACAGGCGATCGCCTTGGCCCGCTCGGCCCCGCCCGAACCGAAGTTCCCCGGCTTCCCCGGGGAAGCGGTCCGACCTCCCGTTCGAGCGTCCACCCACCGGGCCACGCCGCTTTCCCCGGAAACCGTGGGCCGTCTCGCGATGGCCGCGATGGACGCGGTGCGCCAGGAGCTGCCCGACGCCCGCATTTCGGGGGCCGTTCACGTCGGGGTGGAGCGGGTCGCCGTCGCGAACACCTCCGGACTCGACCGGGCCATGATGCGTACCATCGGACAGGCGAGCGCCCTCGCCGAGGACCTCTCCCTGCAACCGGCCGGCTCGGGATGGGCGGAGTGCGCGGAGTGGGACCCGCGCCGGCTTCCAACGGCCCGGATGGGCCGGGAAGCGGCGGCCCGAGTCGCCCGCGTCGCGCCGCGGAGAGTGCCGCCGGGACGCTACCCCGTCCTCCTCCGGTCGCCCGCCGTGTCGGAACTTCTCGCCTTCTTGGGCTACCTCGGGTTTAGCGCGCACGGCGAGCTCGAGGGATGGAGCTGCCTCGCGAAGCAGCGGGACCGCACGGTCGCTCCCGAGTCCGTCTCCCTCACCGACGATGGTACCTCGCCCCGCGTCCTCCCGCAGACCATCGATTTTGAGGGGGTCGGGAAGCGGCCGATCCCCCTCATCGAGAACGGGGTCGCCCGCGGCCCGGTCCTGGACCTCCTCAGCGCCGGTCGCCTGGGCCGGGAGACGACCGGCCACGGACCGCCGCCGGAATCGCCCTACGGGGACGCGGGACCGTCTCCCGGCCACTTGCTGCTCGCCCCGGGCGACGCCCGCGAGGAGGAGATGATCCGCTCCATCCGTCGAGGGATCCTCGTGACCCGGTTCCACTACGTTCGGGTCGTGCACAGCGCCCGGTCGATCCTGACCGGGATGACGCGGGACGGAACGTACTGGATCGAGAACGGCGAGGTGACGGCTCCCGTCCGCAACCTCCGATTCACGGAAAGCGTCCTCGGGACCCTCGGAGGGGTCGAGCTCGTCGGACGGGCGGCCGAGCGCACGGCCGATGAGCGCGGGGCGCTCTCGGTCAGCTGCCCTCCCCTCGTGAGCCGCTCGTTCCGATTTACCTCCGCCACTGTCTTCTAAGGCCGCCGGGGTACCGAGGTCGAATGTCCCGAGCGCTCCCCATCGCGGTCTTCCTCTCGGGTGAAGGAACGACGTTCGACGCGCTCGCCGAGGCGATCGCAGGCGGTCATCTCCCCGCCCGCATCGTGCTCGTCCTCTCCGACCGCCCCCATGCGCCCGGCATCGAACGGGCTCGCCTCCACGGTCTTCCCACCGCGGTGCGGCCCCTGCACGGGGTCGCGCCCGACCGATGGACGCACGAGGTCTCCGCGCTCCTGAACGAGGTCGGGGCCACCCTCGTGGTGCTCGCCGGGTTTCTCGCGATCCTTCCCCCGCCGTTCGTTCAGTCGTGGCGCGGGCGCATTGTGAACGTGCATCCTTCCTTGCTGCCCGAGCACGGGGGCCGGGGCATGTACGGCCTTCGCATCCACGCCGCGGTGTTGGAGGCGGGGGATACGGAGACGGGGGCCACGGTCCACCTGGTGACCGACGATGTCGACGGCGGCCCGCGGCTCCTCCAGGAGCGCGTTCCCGTCCGACCGGGGGACACCCCGGAGGACCTGCGGGAGCGAGTACGGCCGGTCGAGCGACGGCTGCTCGCCGAGGCGATCCGTCGCTTCGCGGAGGGGGAGTGGGCGCTACCGCACCCGCTCGCCGAGCCCTCTCACCCGTCGCGCGCTTCCAAGGGCGGGGCCTGAGGGCGGGAGCGGCCCGGCTCGGGCGGGGCCTCCCGGCGGAGCAGCGAACTTAGCGGCGTCGGGCGGTGCGGGAGGTCGAACAGGAGCCGGTGGCGCGTCGTCTTGGGCGGATAGAGCCGACCGGCCTCCGCCGTCTGGATCACGTCGGCCTTCGAGATCGGCGGGCCGGGGCTCCACCGTTCGAGGAGGACGGAGCCGTGGTCGTAGTCGACGAGATAGACGGGCACCCACCGGGCGCCGAGCGTCCTCAGCGCGGCGAAACGATGGTGACCGTTCAGCACGACATGGCTCCCGCGCGACACGAGGATCGGCTCGTCGATCACGCCGCGACGTTCGATATCGTGCTGCACCTCGCGCACGCGGTCGGGCTGCGTCTCCTCGTGCTCGCGCAGCAGCTCCATGGGAAGGTAGGCGAACTCCACCGGCGCGGTCACCCCGCTTCCCCCGTCATGAGGCGGCCGAGGGCGCGCCGCACGAAGACCGCCACCATGCGCTTCCGATAGTCCGGAGCGAGGAACGTGTTATGGACCGGCCGCGAGGCCTTCATCACCTGGTCGGCCAGCGCCTGGATCCCCTCCGGGGTGAGCGGGGTTCCCTCATACGGGCGGGTCAGCTCGTCGAACCGGCGCGGGTAGGTCTCGAGGCCTCCCAGGGCGAGTCGAAGCCGCTTGACGAGCGGGCCCTCCCGCTCGAGCGCCGCCGCCACGCCGAGCTCGGGGAAGTCGAAGGATGGGCGGATGCGAAGCTTGGCGTAGGTCGCGCGCAGCCCACGGGAAGCCGCCGGGAGTCGAACGCCGAGGAGGAGCTCCCCCGGTTTCAGATGATGGCGCCGGATCCCGTCGCCCCCCGCGTCATAGAACTCGGGGATCGTCACCGTCCGCCGCCCGTCGGGCCCGGCGAGCTCCACCTCCGCATCCAGGACCGCGAGCGCCGGCGCGAGGTCCCCGGAGAACGTCGCGTAGCACTTCTCCCGTTGCGGCACGACGTGGCAGCGGTCCCCGTCGGCCTTGAGACAGAACCCGAGGCTCTGGCGCCAGGGGTAGCTCTGATTGAAGAAGAAGCACCGCGTCTCGACCAGGAGGTTTCCGCCCAGGGTCCCGCTCGCCCGCACGAGGGGCGTCGCGACCTGGCGGACGGCCTCCGCGAGGCCGGGGTACGCCCGGGCGAACTCGGGGTCCGCTTCGAGGTCGGCCAGGCGGGTCATCGCCCCGATGCGGTCGAGGGAGCGTTCGCGCAGCTCGGGGATGTCCCACAGGGCGACCAGGTGGGACCGGAGGTTGAGATGCATCTTGTAGTTCGGGAGCAGGTCGGTCCCCCCGGCGAGGTAGTCAAAGTTCCCTATGCCGAGCGTCCCCGCGAGGCTCACCGTCTCGTCGACCGTGGACGGTCGATGCAGCGTGAACGGGTCGAGGTGCATCAGGAACCCCCTTTCCAGCGACGGCCTTCCTTCTGACGGCCGTCCAGGGCGCGGACCACTTTATCCGGCGTGACCGGAAGGTCGTAGAATCGCGCACCGACGGCGTCGTAGAGGGCGTTGGCCACGGCGGGGAGCGTCGCCACGAGAGGACCCTCCCCCGCCTCCTTGGCGCCGAACGGCCCCTCGGGGTCGTCGTCGCCGACCAAGAGGACCTCGACCGCCGGCATCTGCTGCGGCATGGGGATCTTGTACTCGAGGAGCGCGGGGTTCAGGAGCCGGGCCCCCCGGAAGTTCATGGATTCGCCCATGAACTGCCCGAGGCCCATGTGGATCGATCCTTCGATCTGGCCCTCGACCGCGAGGCGGTTCAGCGGTCGACCACAGTCGAACGCCGCCCACACCTTCTCGACCTGGAAGATTCCCGTCTCCACATCGACCTCGACCTCCGCCACGTAGGCCGCGAACGAGTAGGCCGGCGCGGTCCCGGCCCGGGCGCCCTTGAACGTGCCGCCCATGGGCGGCGTCGTGTACGACCCGCTGGCGATGAGGGCTCCCGAGGTCTCCATCGCCTTGTGGAGGGCCTCCATGAAGGAGACCCCGACGTCCGGCCGGTGCCGGACCTGGACCCGCTCGTGAGCGACCACGAGCTCCTTCGGGGCGTAGCCCGTCAGCTGGGAGGCGGCGTGGATGAGCTGGTCCCGCAGCCGCTCGGCCGCCTGGCGGGCGGCGTTCCCCATCATGAACGTCACGCGGCTCGAGTAGCTCCCGAGGTCAACGGGGCTGACGTCCGAGTCGACGCGCACGACGTGGATCCGCTCGAGGTCGACGTAGAGGACCTCGGCGACGATGGCGGCCAGGAGGGTGTTCGACCCCTGCCCGATGTCCGCCTGCATGCAGTGGACGGCGACGCCCCCGTCCATGTCGACCTTGAGATGGACGGTGCACTGGGGGATCCGCGGCGTGAAGTGGATCGGGCTGTTGGATCCGGAGATGTAGAAGCCGCAGCCGAGGCCGACTCCGCGGCCGAAGGGGAGCTGCCGGAATTTCGACCGCCACCCGCTGCGTTCCTCCGCCGCCGCGAGGCACTGGAGGAAGGAGGTCGACGTGATCCGGAACTGGTTCACGGTCGTGGAGTTGGGGGGGAGCGCGTTGCGACGCCGCAGTTCGAACGGGTCGAGCGAGAGGCGCTCGGCGAGCTCGTCCATGGCGACCTCGACGCTGTAACGGATGTTGGTGCCCCCGTGGGCGCGCATCGCCCCGTTCGGCGGACGGTTCGTGTACACGCGGCGCCCGTGGTAGCGGAAGTTCGGGACGCGGTAGGGGCCCATCGAGAGCACGCCGTTGTAGTACGTCGTCACGGTCCCGAACGAACTCCACGCCCCTCCCTCGATCAGGGCCTCGATGTCGAACCCCGTGACGCGCCCGTCCGTGTCGGCCGCGATGCGGACCTGGTTCTGGACCGGGTGCCGGCCGTGGTTCGTCAGGAATACGTCCTCGCGGTCGAAGAGCAGCTTCACGGGCCGGCCGGTCTCGATCGCCAGCGCCGCGCAGACGATCTCGTGCGGCAGCGGGTCGGACTTGCCGCCGAAGCCTCCGCCCACCTCGGGCTTGATCACCCGGATCCGGTGCATCGGGAGCCCCAGCACCTCGCTCAACGAGCGGTGGAGGTAGTGCGGGACCTGCGTCGCGCTCCAGACCGTGAGCCGGCCATCGGGGGTCGATTCCGCGATCGTCGCCATCGGCTCGGTGAAGGCGTGCGTGACTCCGGCGAAGTTCCCCCGGACCCGGACCTGGGCCGCCGCCTGGGCGAACGCCGCATCCACGTCACCAAACTCCTGGGCGACCTCCTTCTGGATGTTCGTCCCTTTGAGGCCCCTCGTGTGGATCGGCTCGACCACCGGCTCGACGCCGACCTTCGGGTCCGTATGGTCGGGGAGGACGGCATACTCCACCCGGATCGCAGCGAGGGCCCGCTCGGCTGTCAGCTCGTCCTCCGCCGCCACGGCGGCGACGATGTCGCCGATGTACCGGACCTTTCCGACGGCGAGGGCGGTCTCGTCGTGGGTGATGGGAAGGACGCCGAACGGCGTGGGGTACTTCTCGCCGGTGAGGACGGCGTGGACCCCGGGCATCGCGCGCGCGGCCGCGGTGTCGATGGTCACGATCCGGGCGTGCGCGTGCGGGCTTCGCAGGAGCCGGGCGACCAGCATGCCCGGTCGGCGGAGGTCATCCGTGTACTCGGCCCGGCCGGTGACCTTGAGCGGTCCTTCGACATACGGGATCCGACCGCCGAGGAGGTGGGTCTCGGGATGCGGCGAACCCGTGGGCGTGCTCACCGGGCCTCCGACGCCGCGAGAATGGCTTCGATGATCTTCGTGTAGCCGGTGCATCGGCAGAGATTTCCCGCGATCGCCTCAACGACCTCCTCCCGGCTGGGGTGAGGTCGGTCGCGGAGAAGGGCGCTCGCGGTCACGATGAATCCCGGGGTGCAAAATCCGCATTGCGTCGCCCCGCAATCGACGAACGCCTGCTGGACCGGGGAAAGGCCCTCGGGGGGAGTCACCCCTTCCACGGTCGTGACCTCATGCCTGTCGACGGCGTGGGCGAGGGTGAGGCAGCTCAGCGTCGGACGCCCGTCGACCAAGACCGTGCAACATCCGCAGGTGCCGAGGTCGCAGCCCCGTTTGGTTCCCGTGAGCTGGAGGTCCTCGCGGAGCAGGTCGAGGAGGATCCGTTCCGGGGCGGCGACGAGCTCCCGCGGATGACCGTTGATCTTGAGCTTAAGGGGAGCGGGAGGAGCCATCGGTAACCTCGGAGGTTGCGCGGGAGCGGGAACCCTTCCTAAAGAACCTTTCCGGGTGGAGCTGCCGAACGATCTCCGCGGCGATGCTGACGGCGATTTCGGCCGGTCGCTCGGCTCCGATATCAAGGCCCACGGGCGCTCGGACGCGCGCGAGCGCCTCGGGTCGCACCCCCGACTCCCGAAGCGCCTGGAAGAGGTGGGCGCGCTTCGAGGCGCTCGAGATCATCCCGATGAAGTTGGGGAACCGCTCGAGGGCCTGGCGCAGGACGCGCCCGTCCTTCTCCGCGTCGTAGCCGAGAAGATAGAGGTGGGTGAAGCTCGCGGGGTCAAACTCGTCGAACAGTCGGTCGGGCGCGACGACGGCGCGGCGGTCGGCGGACGGGAACCGGTCCGGCGTGACCCACTCGGGCCGGTCGTCGGCGACGCTGTAGTCGATGTCGAGCGTAGGCAGGACGACGGCCAGCGCCCCGGCCACGTGGCCCCCGCCCCACAGGAGGGCGTTGGGTCGGGCCGCGACGTACTCGATTGCGATATCGACGCTCCCCCCGCACAGGCTCGGGAGCCCGCCCTCCTTCCACTTCGCGAGGTCGAAATGGTGAAGGTCGCCTTTCCGCGCGGAGAGCGCCTTCGCCGCCAGCTCCTTGACCTCCTCTTCGAGCGCGGCCCCACCGACGGTGCCGAGGGTCGACCCATCGGCCCGGAGGATCATCGACGCGCCCAGCTTTCCGGGGACCGAACCGGCGGTCCGGACCACGGTCGCCCGCACGAACGACTCGTGGGCTTCGAGAAGGCATAAGGCCTCCCGAGTCACTCGTCGGTCCACGCTGACCTCCATCGTTCCAGATACCGCCCGTACGCCTCGGGGGTGTCGCAGTTCTCGACGACCCCGGGGTCGGCCACCGGGATCCGGCGGACCTGCGGCCCGAGCTCCGGGAGGAGGCGGCGCAGCGGGTCACTCGGCCCCAGGGCCTGAACGGCCGGCCGTGCCGCGGCGCGCAGATACACGGGATGGCCCCCTTGTCCTAGGTACATCGGAATGAACCAGACCGCGAGGTCGTCGCTCTCCTGCGCTGCAGAGAGGGCAGCGAGGCTCTTAGCGTCAACAAACGGATGGTCGACCGGCCAGAGGAGAACGTCGTCGCCGTCCGGCACCTCCTGCAATCCGGCCTGGATCGACCCCGTCCGCCCTCGCGCCCAGTCTGTATGGCGCACGAGGTGCACCGGCGCGCCCCCGAGCGCCCGCTGGATCTCCGGGGAATGCGGCCCGGCCACCACGACGACCGGCGAACACTCCGCCTCGAGCGCCATCCGGACGATGCGAACGATGGCGGTTTCATCGCCGACGCGGAGACAGGCTTTGGGAAACCCGTGAAAGCGGTTCGAGGCGCCGGCCGAGGGGATCACGGCCGCCACGTGGGCGCGGCCTCGCCGTTCGACGCGCCGCGACCACATGCCCGGCGGAGAAGCCGCCCGTCACTTTAAATAGAGCTTCCCTGTGGGCGCCGCGCTCATGCCCCATCCGGTTGACGTTCCACCTGCGGCGTTGCTCCCGAAACTGGCCGACGCCCTGCGGACGCAGAAGGCCGTAGTCCCTCCGCTGTGGGCCGGGTTCGTAAAGACGGGGGTCCATAAGCAGCGGGGCCCGGTCCAGGTGGACTGGTGGTACCTCCGCAGCGCTTCGGTGCTTCGAAAGATCTCCCTCATTGGGCCCACCGGGATCGAGCGCCTTTCCACGGAGTACGGGGGAAAGCGAGACCGGGGAAGCGCGCCGTATCATGCTCGCAGCGGGTCGCGAGCGATCCTGCGGGAGATCGTCCAGCAGCTCGAAAAGTCTGGCCTGCTCGAGTCCCAGAAGAAGCGCGGACGCCGCGTGAGCGCGGAAGGCCAGCGGCTCCTGGACGGACTCTCGCGCGAGGTCCTCCAGGGCATGGCCAAGACCCGGCCAGAACTCGCAAAATACCTCTGACATATCGGGAGCGAGGCGGAGGGCCCATGGCGTACGACGCGGACACTGAACTCCAGGAGCTCCGCAAGCGGCGGGTCCGCGAGCTTCAGGAGATGCAGACCCAGGGCGGCGGGCCGGACCCGTACGTCCAGGCGGCCCAACAGGCCGAGATGCAGCGCCGTGAGTCGGAGCGCGCTGAAATCCTCCGGAAACTCCTTACACCGGAAGCCCGCGAACGGCTCGGCCGCATCCGGTTGGCGAAACCCGACGTCGCCAACGCGGTAGAGCAGCAGGTGATCAGCCTCGCGGCTTCAGGACGCCTAGCGCGCCAGATCGACGACAATACGCTACGCGCCCTGCTGGAGCGGATCATGCCCCAGCGGAGGGAAATCAATATCACCCGGCGGTGACCCGGGGGGGGAGACAGGCATGGCAAACCGTCGCAAGAGTCTCGCACGCAAGGTCCGACTGTTCCGCGCGGTCCGTGGGAACCGTCGAGTCCCCGCCTGGGTCATGCAGCGGACGAGCCGACGCGTCACCCGGCACCCGAAGCGCCGCTCGTGGAAACGAGGGCATCTCCACCTGTAGGAGTTCACCATGGCAAAGCGAGGCGGTCAGGGCGCGCGCACCGAGGAGATGGAACGCGAGTACGTCATTCCCCTGCGGGCGAGCCAGCACCAGCCGTCGCGGCGGCGGCGCGCCGGTCACGCCCTCGAAACGGTACGGCGGTTCATCACCCGGCACATGAAGGGCGCACCGGAAGACGTCTGGATCGACCCGCGGCTCAACGAATACATCTGGGAGCGGGGGGTCCAGCATAGCCCCTCCAAGGTCCGCGTGAAGGCGATCGCCTTCGAGGACGGCCTCATTGAGGTCGACCTCCTCGAAACGACGTAAGACCGCGGCCACGGGAGCGACTGAGTGCCCGTCAGCCGGACTCTCTTCGCCGGCAGCCCCTACCTCGGTGTCTACCTCCGCGTCGGAGAACACGGGGGGATCCTTCCTCCCTCGACTCCCGCGGCGCTCGAGCGGGACCTGGTCCGCCTGTTTGCCACCTCGTTCGTCCGGACCACCGTCATGGACGCGGAGATCGTCGGAACGCTCGTCGCCCTCAACGCGCACGGCATCGTGGTCGGGGACGAGATCGACCCGGGCGAACGGGAGGCCCTCGAAACCCTCGCGCCCGTGACCGTCGTGCGTGTCCGCCAGAATGCGCTCGGCAACAACGTGCTATCCAACGATCACGGGGCGGTCGTGCACCCGGAGTTCTCGGAGGATGCGGTGGGACGGATCTCGGAGGCGCTTCAGGTGCCGGCGCAGAGGGGCACGGTCGCCGGTCTCGGCACCGTCGGCATGGCGGCCATCGCCACGAATCGCGGAGTCGTGGTCCACCCCCGCGCCACCGAGTCCGAATTGAAGGTCCTGGAAACCGTCCTTCAGGTGCCGGTGCACAAGTCGACGGCGAACTTCGGGGTCCCGATCGTGGGGGCCTGCGTCGTGGCGAACTCGCGGGCCTTCTTCGCGGGCAAGCCGACGACCCCGGTCGAGATCGCCCACCTGCAGGAGGGCCTGCAGGTCTTCGACTGAACGGGCCCTAGACGCCGCGGTGCCGCTTCACGTAGCGGGTCGCGTAGCCTGCGATGCGGTTGGCGAGCTTCTTGTAGGTCACGGTCGTGTGACCCTCGACGACCACCCCCAGGTCCGTGAGCTCGAGGACCTTCTGCTTGTTGTGGGAGAAGTCGCCAGTGAAATCTTCCGGATAATGACGGATCAGTTCGATCGCGACGCGCTTGATGTACGTCTGGCGGATGTTGCCCATGCGGAAGCCGCCGACCCGGGTCGGCCTTATAACCGTAACCGAAGGCCCGGGATCGGGGCTTTCCGCCGGTAGCGCGTCCCCCCGCCGCGCGGGCGCCCGGGTCAAGTGGCGGGCCAGCCAAGTCTAAATATACGATTCACCGAAGATGGCGCGTGGACTCGGCCACCTCTGAGGGGGAGCGTCTCAGGTAGCCCCCTGCCTTGAGAGACAAGGTCTGATCGATGACAGAGGTCGAGTCGGCGGAGGCCACGTACATCGCCCCGCCCCGGGAGCGCCATGTCCTCGTCCTCGACCTCTCGAAGAGCATGATGGCGCCGCTCCCGGACCCGTCCACCCCGGGTCCGGAAAAGCAGAAGATCGAGGTCGCGCGGACCGCGGTCTATCGGATCCTCGAGAACGCCGAGAACCAACACGGGCTCTTCGGGCTCGTGACCTTCACGGAGAGCGTCCGCGTTGCCGTCCCCCTCACCGAGATCCACAAGGAGAACCTTCCCTACCTCGAGAGTCTCATCTCGATGCTGATGCCGAGCGGTCGATCGGCCATCTGGGACGCCCTCGCCGTCGGCTCTGACCTCTTGCGGAGCGGGGATGGGGGCATTCGCGGGACCCTCGTCCTCGTGACGGACGGATGGGACAACGCCTCCCAGCGATTCGAGGTCGCCGACCCCCAGCGCGCGCCGTCCCCGGGCAGCAAGATGGACCTCGTCAGCTACATGCTGCCGCCCCACAGCGAGCTCACGTTCCGCGTCATCGGCATCGGGAGCGGGATGGAGCGCGACAAGGGCGTCGACTCGCGCCGGATGAACGGATTTCTGGGCCAGCTTTCCCAGAAGGCCCAGGGGATCG
>DASRSW010000013.1:0-14090 GCA_035656275.1 Thermoplasmata archaeon | reverse complement strand
CCCATCACGTCCGAGCCGACGGCCCCGAACGCGTTCTGGACCCACTGCCACGCACCCGAGGCCGCCTTCTCGATGGCACTCCCGACGCTATCGAGGGCACTCATACCGGCGCTGGCGATGTTGCCGCCGAGGCTGAGGAGGCTCTTTCCAACGGTCGTCGCCCCGCTGATGACGTCCGAGGGGAGGTTCGCCACCGAGGCGAAGACCGGCGAGATCACCGCCGCGGCGGTGCTGACGGCGTTGCCGACCGTGTTCCCGACGACGTTGAGTCCGGACTGGACCGCGCCGGCGGCGCTGGCGACCGCCGAGCCCGCCGCCGCACCGATGTGGCTCACCGTGTTGCTGACCGAATCGACACCGGCGAGGATTGCCCCCGCGGCGCCGCTCGCGACCGAGCCGAGGCTCGTCGCCACACCAGTGATCGCGTGGGAGACCGTCCCGCTGACGTCCTTGCTGACATCCGAGGCGGTGGTGCCTAGGACGGGCAGGACGTCGTTGGCCGCCTTCGAGATGTCACTCGACAGACCGGCGATGTCGGTGCCGAGCGAGCCGGAGACCGGGGCGATGACGTCGCTCGTGGTCGTCTGGGCGACGGTACCGACGGCGTTGGAAACACTGCTCGCCGCCGAACTCGCGAAGCTGGAGACTGCGGAGGCAGCACCCGAGAGGGCGCTCGAGATGGGGTTTGACGGGAGGCAGACGATGAAGCAACCACCGACCCCCCACTCGGGCTCACCGTCGGACGACCAACCGAGGAAGGCGGCCTGCCCGGGGACGAAGATACCTCCGGAGGCAGACACGGAGGAACCGACGGGGAACCCCGCGACCTCGGCGTCGGCGTACCACTCGTGCGTGACGGGGTCGTAGATTCTTCCGAACTCGTTGGTCTTGCCGACAAGGACTTGGCGCGTCGCGAGGTCCATGAACTCGCCGAGGTCGGCACCCGCGACGACCGCCCCGGTGGTCGAGTTCACGAGGGAGAGATTGCTCGACTGGAGAAACCCCGGGATCGAACTCGCGAGGTAGTTGTGGATGGTCGTGGCCGCTTGACTGGAGAAGGTCGTCTCGGTGGAGACGTCGGAGACGAGGGTGCTGATGATCTGGACATTCCCGGCAGGGATGCCGGTCTTGCCGGCGATGGTTGCCGTGAGGAACGACTGGATCTGGTCGGCGATGTTCGAGGGATCCCAGGTCGTGGTGTAGAGCGTCGAGGCAACCGGGGAGTCCGCAGGCTCGGGCTCGGCCCGCATCGTCGTCAGGAAGGCAGGTGGGCTGACCTTCGTCAGTGTCGTCGATTTCGAGACGACGGCGGTGGTGTTGATCAGCGAGCTCGTCTCCGAGGCAGGAGACGAGGAGTTGACCACTTCCGGGAAGTCGGAGAGCGAGACCGGAGTGCTACCGAAGCTGTCCGAGCTGTCCGGACCCTTCGAGTAGTTGATCGTAGCCGATGCCGGGTCGAACGGGGCGGCGGATGTCGCTGAGACGACTCCCGTGACCGCCGGGACAAACGACGTGGAGGGGGAAGGGCTGGTCGAGTAGGTGTCATGGTCGATGAACCACGTGTAGTCGATGATGTCCGCCGCGTCGCTCGACGACGACTCGCCGAGCTGGTCGGTGACGTAGGCGAGTCTTGTGAGGTTGGCGTCGAAGACCGGGTGCATCGCCGGGGTTGAGCCATAGGCGGCCCCGTTGGTGGTGTTCACGATGCTGACGACGGTCTGGAGGGGCTGCGCGTAGACGTAGACCTCGAAGAACTCGAGGGGCGGCAGCACTACGTTGGAGGCGAACGGATAGGCCGTGACGGTCTGGTAGCCACCGGGCTTCTCCTCCCAGTCGTAGGCCGTGAACGTGTAGTTGTCCGAGGAGTAGGTGGCCTGGACCCAGATCGCGTTCTGCTGGGTGTAGGAGCTCGCCTGACCATTCGAGATGTTGCCGGAGGTCCCAATCCAGCCGGACTCCTGCGCCTCGGAGAGGATCAGGTCCCAGGTCGCCCCGGTTCCGTTGAGCGCGACCCGCTGGTCGAGGAACGCGTAGCTGACGTTGGGTCCGAGCGAGCCGGCGATGTTCCACGCCGCGTCGGCGGTGCCGCTCGCGGTGGAGTTGTACTGGAGGATGCCGTATCCGCTCGAGTTGTTCTCCCACGCGCCGCTCGAAAGGACCGTGGCGCCCTGGAACCCGGTCTCATTCCACTGGAGGGGCTGATCGACATAAGCGACCCGCGAGAACGTGATGCCCAATTCCTGCGTGATCGGATTCGAGCCGAAGGAGAGAGTGATGGCCGACCACTCCTCCTCGACCTGTCGAACTGGCGCGACGCTGACGACCAGGCCGGCCCCAACGACCGAGGCGGCGAGGAGGAGGGCCAGCGGTGCAAACCACCATCGGGCAGCCCCAGCCGCGCCCGACGTCCAGCCCGCGGTGTTGTGCGTTCGGCGATCTGTCTCGCTCCCGTTTCCGTTGTTCCCCTTCATGTTGCGGGGGTGGGGTCGGGCGGCGCCCTGGGTGAGGCGTTGCCGCCCGCCTCACCCGGGACATTCAACCGACCGGGGCTATTTCACGCGGCCGCGTACGAACGTAACTATGGATACCGGTAGTGATGCCGGTTCCGTCGGACCGTTTCACAACCCCCCGTGACGCCTTTTACGGACAGGCGGGAATGGGCTGTGTCCCAAGGAGGAGTCCGGTATGAACCGGTTCGACAGAGAGTACTGGGATGGCGCGCGAGAGATGGCACTCATGTTCTACGAGTCGCTGAAGGGAAGGAAAGACGTTCCGGACGATCTGAAGAAACTCGCCGAGACCGCACTCCGAGAGACAGCAGAACGGAAGAACCGGGATTTCCGAGAGGCGCTCGGTGTTGCTATGCTCCCGTCCCCAGGCAGCTCTACGCGATAGCCCAGCAGCCTTCGAATTCGCTCGCGTAGTTCAAGTCGGTGAGGATCCGAGCGGTTAGCACCTCTGCCCGATGTCCTTCGTCGGCTTGCTCGATGCTGACGCTGTCATTACCCCACCCGCTCCAAGTGGAGGCCGCCGATAGGCTCGACTTGCCGAACAGCAAGCAGGTGGGGCCTGTTCTTCGCCGATACTCGCTTAACCCGGCTCGCATCAGTCCCCGGTGTTGAGTCCAGCCGACCCCGCCCAAAACCATACCGCGCGCGAGGAGGCAAAGGCCGCTGTCGGCTCGCTTCTTGAGAAGTACAGGAGCCTCGCTGAGAGAGGCAAGATGGGCGAACAGAACGAGGCGGAGGTCCGCACCCGGTTCATCACTCCCCTCCTCCGGGCGCTCGGATGGGATGTAGAGGGTCTTGACGAGGTCCGGCCGGAGCAACGAACCCTGACCGGGTTTGCAGACTACGGACTCAAACTCGCTACGGACAAGCGAGCCCGGATATTTGTCGAAGCCAAACCATTCGATTTGGGCCCGGCTGGCCTAGACGGGCACACATTCCGAGGAGGAAAGCGTGTCACCTTCGCTCAACAGGCAATCCAGTATGCGTGGCAGATGCAGGCGTCGTGGGCGATCCTCACCAACTTCGCTGAGACTCGCCTCTACACATCGTATGTGGACCCCAAAGCCCCGGACGAGGGCCTCATCCTCAAACTGACTTGGGACCAGTACCTCGACAGGTTTGACGAGCTTTGGCGCCTCAGCAAGGAAGCGACCGCGGAGGGCCGCCTCGACGCCCTTGAGATCAAGCGGACTCGACAGACCATTCACGAGGAGGCCCCAGCGGACCTGTTCGAGTGCCGCGAAGTCTTGGTGGCAGACGTTCACCGGCTGAATCCGAAGATCACGCTCAACGAGGTCCAAGAGGCCGTCCAGCGCACTCTCGACCGGCTGATCGTCATTCGTGTCGCCGAGGACCGGCTGATACTTCCCAGTGAGGCCCTCTGGAAGCTCTACAACTCGTGGCGGGAAACTCAGATCGATTCCTCCGCCCTCTTCGTTTCGGCATTAAAGGACTTCTTCCAACAGTTCGACCGAATCTACAACAGCGAGATGTTCGCGGCTGGGCATGTCTGCGAGAGAGTAAGCATCAGCAACGACGCGGTCGCTCACGTGTTAGGGGTGCTCTACGACTACAATTTCGACCTAATCGACGCAGACATTCTGGGTAGCATCTACGAAGGCTATCTCGGCTATGTCCTACAGGAGGAGAAGGGAGAACTCAAACTCCGTCGCGACGAGGGTGCCCGGAAAAGGACGGGCGTCTACTACACTCCGACATATGTTGTCGAGTACATCGTTGACCGGTCATTGGGGCCGATCCTCGAAGGACTAGACCCCGCTCCTGTTGCGCCGCTGAAGATTCTCGACCCAGCTTGTGGAAGTGGCTCCTTCCTGATCAAAGCGTTCGACCGACTGTCATTTTGGTACGAGCGGTACAACCACCTCCAGCGACAGGACGCCAAGGGGAGGAACACGCTACTCGACCACGAGGATCGGAAGCACGAGGTCTACGGGTTCCGAGAACGAATACTCCACGAAAATCTCTACGGCGTCGACCTCGACCCTCAAGCCGCCGAAATTGCTGCAATCAATCTCATGCTGAAGGGGCTCCGCAAAGGACAGAAGCTGCCGCTCATTCTGAGGGAGAACGTCCGTGTCGGAAACAGCCTGATTTCAGGACATGAGGCAGAGCTGAAACCATACTTTGGTGAGGCATGGAGAGAGAAGAAGCCGTTCGTTTGGAACGAGGAGTTCCCGTTCCTCGCCGAGACCGGTGGGTTCGATGCTGTGATCGGGAATCCACCGTACGTCGATAGCAAGGCCATTCCGGATGACGAACGAGGTTATTTCCACGGTACCCAGCACGGCCGAGAGCTGCCGTTCCCCGCGGCGTACAAGAAAACCGACCTCTACGCGTTATTCCTTGAACTCGGAGTCAGGCTGCTCAAGCCCGGCGGGCGGCTCTCGTTCATCATCCCCAATCGGTTCCTCTACATGCCCTACGCCACAAAGCTCCGCGAGCTACTCCTCGACACCTGCGTCATCGAAGAACTCGTGGACCTCTCCAATGTACGAGTTTTCCCACACCAATCGGTCTGGAACGTCATCATCGTCGCGCGGAAGGAACCGGACCCTGTGCTGAGGGACTCGGCATCCGTTCGTGTGGGAGTTGTGCCCGAGGGCTACCCAATTGCCAGCGGGATACCAGCGCCCGCGGAGACGATGGGCCAATCAACGTTCCGATCTCTCCCCGAGTTCCAGTTCCGCCTCAACCTACGCGATGCCGGCGAGAGGATGTTAGCACAGAGAATCGAACAGGCCGGCATCCGACTGGAGGACATCTGCTATGTAAACTGGGGAATCCGAACAGGGACTGACGAAAGGACACTGAAACTCGTCACGAAGGACGGCTCGCATCCCCTTGCGAAGCGGATGATTCGTGGCGAGAGCATCGTCGACCGATACCTTCTGGAGTGGGGCGGAGAGTACCTGACCTACGACCGTAAACAGCTCTACAATCCGTTATTCCCCGAATGTCTGGACCCACCGAAGATCGTTATCCGGAAAATCTCGGGACGCAGAGGACTGTTCGCATCTTACGATCCTGAGGGGTACTATCCGTTCTCGACCGTCATCATTGTGCTACCATACTCAGCCGTGGCCAAAGTCAAGCAGGCACGAACCCCAGCGGGTGCCGCCGAGCGTTCGGAGGGTTTCGATCTTCTCTACCTCCTGGCCGTGCTGAACTCTCGGGCGATGCGCTTCTACTTTGACGCAATGGTCACCGACGGGCTGGGCGTCGTTCCGGAACAGGTCAACCGACTTCCGATTCCCAAGGCGCCCGTTGAAGTCCAGTCCCGTCTCGCTGGCCTTTCGGAGAAATTGCTCGCGGCGCGACGGGCACTTGCGGAGGAGGAGCGGGTCGCTCAGTTCCGCCGCGTCGTGTCTACGCACCCTCGCTCTGGTGAAGACGAATTGGGTCGTTATCTCAGCAAGCTCGACGACAAGGACCTCGAGGTACGTGACCGCTTGGACTCGGTGTCCAGAGCATCCAAGATTGCGCTGTCGGCGGAGATTGAAGGGGACTGGCTCCTCTTGCGAGTCCGGTTTCGAGAGCGAGGCTCCTCTGAGGAAAAGACGGGAACGATCCGCTGCCGGTTCTCTTCGCCCGTCGCATCATTCCTCTTCCATGCGATTCGAGACCTCGACGACCCCCACCTCGGCTCCGGGCGCCTGATGGCGAAGGTAAGGGGCGCTCCCGTACCTCGCTTCGACCCTGACTGGGAAGTTCACCTCTCGAAGGTTTCGGAGGTGGTCTCGAAGCTCGCGCAGCACGAGCAGCGCGTTGCGAGTCTTCAACGCAGCGTAGGGGAGAGCGAGGCAGAGATCGACCGCGCGGTCTACGACCTCTACGGGCTTGACGCGGAGGACGTCCGGCGGATCGAGGCACACCAAGCGAGGTCCTCGAGGCCCGACGCTGGAAGCAGAGCCGAAGCCAACGACTGAGTCGCGACCCTCGACGCGCGCTTGTCGCCGGCCGTTGCCTATAAATAGTCGAACTTAAGATCTCCGCGGCATTTGGGTAGTCAATGGATCGCTCCCCGCCCGGTAGGATCCAGTTCTACCCCGTGCTCCACCTACTAACCGGTCCGCCGGGTCTGACACGGAACGGAGGAATCTGGAAGAAACTGAAAGCGCGACTACGAACAGTCTGCCGGCCGCCTCGGTTCATGGTGCAGGCCCTCCATTTCACCTCTTATGAATTGAGCGATCGAGCATGGAACGGATGGTTCGACCCGTGGTATGGTCTCCCCCGAATCCAAGCAGAACTCAAACTGACTTTCGGTGAACACTACGATCTCTTCTCCGACTCTGGCGGCTTCCAGCTCCTGCATGCGTCCCGGATCGATCTCAGCCGATGGGGGTTAGAATTCGACCGCGAGGATGTTCTCGAGCTCCAACGCAAGTTTGCTCCGACGAAGCTTGCGAGTCTTGACGCACCCCTTCCGCCATCGACCGCGGGAAACGAGTTGCGTCGCCTTACCACGTTCAGCCTCGACAACGCAGTGTGGCTTGGCTCGCGAGACCTCGGAAGCCGCTCGGGTGATCCGGTTCCGTACCTCGTCGTCCACGGACGCAATCCATCAGAGATTCGCCGCTTCCTCCGACGGCTCGGAGATCGTCTCGAACCCCGGATCCTTCGGAACGGCCGTTATTCGCTCGCTCTCGGGAGCCAGGTCCCACTAGCGGGGTCGCCAACGACGGTGGTAGCAAACGCGCTGACACTTCTACGATGGATGGACGCGAATTGCCCTGGTACGGCTAGGCTTCACATCTTCGGTGTTGGAGACGCGATCGCCGGAGAAGTTCATCGAGCTGGCAAGCCATTGCGCGATATCTCGTACGACAATTCAACCTACGTCCAGAATGCGTTCCGCCTTCGGATGTTCGACCCTGCTACGGACGCGTACCAGCCGTTCAACCCGAACTCTCTTGTGGCGTGTACCTGCGGTGCTTGTCGGGAGCTGCACGGACTCGGCAGGGAATTCGTTGTACAGGTAATGTCCTCCCCCGCTTACTCGCCATCCTACCTTGATGGTTTTAGAGTCAATCGCTCCGACATTCTAGCGCTGGTGGCACTTCACAATCTCTCTGGCTGGAGGCGCCGCGTAGCTATCATGAAGCCGAGATCACGGGGTCCGCGGCCCTCTCTGGTTCTCTCGGGGACGCACCCTCAACGTGAGGACTACTCCTTTCCGCTCAAGAGCTTCGAGCCCGTGGGAAGTAACCTGCTGCTTCTCCCTTGTTCGAAATTTAGACCATACGGGAGGAGTCCTTCACACCGCCGAGTCATCGGACATCTGGAGTCCAACGGGTTCCGATCCAAGGCTGACTTCGACCGGATCACTCTAAGCGGATTTTTCGGGCCGGTCCACTGGAATGATGAATGTTTGCCTCCAGTGATGAACTACGACTTCCGATTGACGCCAATCATCGATGCGGAGCACCTTAGAGAGCTCCGTTTCCGCACCGCCTCCGTCCTCAATGTGATCCAGGCCCGTTACGATTCAACCGTCGCCTATCTGCATTCGCCAGCTTACGAGAATGCATTCGGAGGTGTGTTACGTACTTTCAACGTGACTGTCGCGCACGATGTTAACGAAGTCACAGACGTCCTCGGTGGTTGCACGTCTTCACCGAATTCGTAGTCCACTCATCGGGACGAGCGGTTTTCCCGTGCGACTCTCGGCGAATACCTTGATCGACCCGTCGACACTGATTTTCAAGGCGACCCCGTGACGGGCTAACGCCTTCGCGGCCCTCGCCCCGGCTCCCCCCTGCTCGAGATTTTTCCCGGATTCCTTTACAAACCGACCCGCCGAGTGGAGACGGCCGTCCGGTCGGAACAACAGCGCCCCATCTTGGATGGCCAGTGTCAGGAAAAGGCGTCCGAGCCCTCTGCTGCCCGTCCATTCCTCCACCGGTCCTGCATCGGGGTCAGTAGTTGATACATCACAAAGACTAAGCTCGCTTCCGTGGGGAACCTTTGCTGCAGTCTTGAGTGATTCAATCAATCGGGGCCCGTCCCTTCCTTGCTTGTGTAATGTGTCCTTCTCGACCGTTGTGTCATCCACAACCGCCAAGATTCCGCCGTGCCAGTGAGACGCCATGTGATGGGCGAGGCGGATTAGGAGGCCCGGCAGGTCTTCCGCGGTCTTTCCCTTCGGAAACCGTGAGGCCAGCAGCAAATCAAGGGCCCGGCGACCTGCATCAGAATCCTCGATATGCCAGCCTCCATCGTAGAAGTTCAAGATAGGGTTGCGATACGTCGCCAGTGTGAGAAGGCCATCCCGACGAAGTACGCATGAAAGTCTCCCCTTGGGTACATGATCAAATTCCGGGCGAAGAAGATAGAGGCTTGTCGAAGGTGAGCCGTCATGCCGGCGGAATAGACGGCTCAGCTCCGCCCGTGGTGACGGCTGGGACGACAGACCCCTTCCCTCCGCAACGCCGACACCCCGCCCCACCACCTGTGCGAATCGTTTCAGATCAATCGAGCCGCCTCCCGCGACAGTCGGAGGCAACGAAATCTCGACAGACAGTGGCTCCCGTTCTTCGCGGATTTCGCGCAGTCGGAAAACCGATTGCAGTAGTTCGCGGTACTGGCTGCGACCACTTGTCCCGTTAGGTGGCCAAGATGGCAGGGGATCGTCCAGATGTAGATCGTGAAACTCGATTAGCGTCGCGGAAAGTGCCGCGGTTAGGTCAAACAGAAACGGAAAGTCAACAGGTATGCTCTCCTTGGCCGTTTTTGCACACTCCCATGCCAGAAGCTGAACGGGAGAGTAGACTCCTCTTCGGAGTAGCTTCCGCTGCGACTCGCGCACTGGCCAGGTCGGATCAGACCCCTCGGGTCCAATCGTACGGCACAGCGCCTCAATTCGCCGCGCCGGCTTGGCCGAGCGCCATTCCTTTAGTAGCAACGGAACGGTTTCGACCGGGACGCCGATCGTGCTGAGCAGTTCCTCCCACTTCCCCGGCATGCTACTTTGCTACCCTCTCCAGCATCGGGGCTTGGGCGATGATCGCTTTGTAGAGCGGTACCTTGACCTGATCACGTTGCGTCTGGTAGCTCCACGGAGGAGATTGTAGTGCCCCGCGCTTCCACCGATTGGTTTCCCCAGCTTGTTCCTCCATGATATCGTAGTAGGCCCGGAGCACTCCGTCGATCGTGGTCCAGTTGGGATCGGGGTCCGATAGGGGTGACAGTTTCCTCGAAACCTGCGCGTGGAATAGCTTGCTGTCCTCGAGTATGCTCCCGAAGGCGTCGAGGCACCAATGCTTGCAGCAGACGCTGGTGGCGGTAGCGGTCTCATAGTCGATGACCGGGGCGAGAATCCTACCCCTGAACTTCTCGCCAAGCCTGAGAACATTCGCAATCTCGGTTGCGCGCATCTCGCCCCTGTCCTTGTACGGACTTGTCTTGCAGAGGTACCCGAGGAAGACTGCGAGGTTCCCGGCCGTTAGTGGGCGGAGGCCCTTCTTCGGCGGATCGAACCGCTCCTGCTGTCGCGTTCCCACCATCGGAAACCACGATCGGTCCTCCTCATCGTCAAAGGCCGTGATGCCGACGATCCGGCCAACTGACATGTCGAAGTTCAGGTTGGTGATACTGGGTGATCGAATGTCCTTGAAGACCTCGATTTCGGTTCGAGGACGGCCGTCCGACTGCTCCAACTCGCGTTTTCTCTCCTCGAACACCTTGACAAGCACCTTGTAGTATTCGCCGCGAGCCAGTGCCTTCCTTGTCTTGTTGAGGTAGGTAGAGAGCAGGAACAGATCGCTCCGTTCTAGTCCATAGTAAATCTTCAGATCGACCTTCGCCCGCCTACCCCACTCCTTGTCCTGGGATCGCAAGTCGACCAGCGCTTTGAACCGATGTCGTCCGTCCAGAAGCACGACGGGCTCGACCGGATGTGCATCCGAGTCAGGAACCTTGCTTGGGTCGACGTACGCACACGTCAATGGAGAAAGTAATCCGAGCTGTGAGACTGAAGCCCTGAGCTCGTTGACCTTACCGGCATTGGGCGTCCGGGGATTGAACGCGTGATTGTAGAATCGTAGCCGTGAGAGGGGCACCGAAGTCAGGACGAAAGGATAGCTCTTCGACTGGCGCCCTGGCTTCTCCGAATAATCCTCGACAGATCCCGAAGCATGATGAAGCTTGAGCCACTTCTTGAGGCTTGACAGATCGTATCCAGTACCGATTGCATCCGTACTCAGTTGTGGGGTCTGCGAGGACTCCTTATCGACTGCCACTCTATGCGCCAAAATCTCCTCCGTTACTGTCGCAGCCCATCGGCGGTCGGAACGACTCGCAACGGTGGACGGCGCTTGGCATGGGATGGTCAGTGTCTCGCCTCCCTCATGGCTGTTACGGCGCCTCCAAGGCATATTGGAAGTCCACCGCGCGATGAAGTGGATCTCCCCCCAGCCGTCCGGTTCACCGGACGAGCTCAGGGCTCCGTGGGCAACAAGTGGCCCGACCTTGATGGTCTGGCTTGTCGGTTACGGGGGCCGGGGCCACGCGGCTTGCTCTCTCACCGGCCCTTAGCAACCGTAGGCCCGATGGTTGCAAGCCGACCGGTCAGAAGGTCCGAGCTGGTGGCCTTCGGCTGTTCGCTCATCGGCATCGGTAGGCGTACTCCGTTTCGTTGGAAGGAGGCTTCGGCGATTGCCCTGTTCGGATTCTCGCCTTCATCAGGCATGGGGGATCATCCGTAGCCGACGAGTCCTGCACGCAGGGAGGTTGGCCTCGGGAGTGCTGAGAGGCCATAGCCCGATCCGCAGATGGGACACCTCGTCGGTCTGGTTATCTGATCGACCCGACTCCATGCGACACGGACGTCGGCTGAGCAGTCAAGGCAATAGAAGAGACGAAGCTGCGCTAGAGACATGGTCGTAGCGATCCAAGACCTGTAACTGGTTCTAGGGCCCTGAGTGAACGGTGGTTGATGGGCCTCACCGCTCCTTCGCCCTCTCCTTGCTCGATGGCCTCCCTAGAGGGTGTTCCCTCTTCCAGCGGTCTATCTTCTCGAGGACGGCCTCCCGGACGAAGTCCCCGAGCCGGTTGAAATGGTCGTCCGCGTCGATGATGCGGACGAGATCGTCGTAGTAGCCGCGCTCGATGCGGCCGGCGACCGAGACCTTCGGCAGAACTTTCTTCCGGGGCTTAGGCAGGGGTGTGGACGTCACCGTCGTAACGTAGGAGTACGAAAGCGCTTATAGATTGCGCGTATTCGTTACGAATGATACGAATGGGCGCGACAGGGATCGGCCACTCCAACCCGACCGCCGGGTTCAGGGCGACCGGACCGGGGTCGTCCGCCTCGCTCCGGGGGATTGTCAGGCTCCGCCCCGAGACGTGGCGGCTTCTGGCGTCGCTCCGCCGCCCGATACTTGACTCGGAAGGCAATCTCGTCGGAGTCGAATCGTTCGACCGGTTGGTACGGCGCCTTCTGGACGAACGCCGGACACACCCGGCCACTCCCGCCAATCCCGACCGGAGTCGCGCCCGATGAGCGCGGTCTTGGTCGAACCCGCGGATGACCTGGAGGCACTCGGGGCCGACGACCATCTGGCGAGTTGGGAGACGGATTTGTGCCCCGCCTGTGGTCACCCTGAGTTTCTGCATGAGACGCTGTTGACCCAGATCGCTTCGTTCCTCATCTGCCACGTGTCGACTCCCGACGGAGAGTGCTTCCGCGTTCGCCACTCGAGGGGGATACCGTTCGGCGCCTGCCGAAGGGATCTGGTATGAGCGAAGCCGCTCCTACAGAATCAGCCAGACCTGCTTGGGGGTTGGTCGACGGGACCGGAGAACACTCTCAGGATGCAGAGGACTGGCCCCGAGAGACCCCTTCCGCTGAGCCGAGTGTGCCGCATCCCGAGGCTGATTTGCGCCGCCTGAAGCACGTCATCAAGTCCCTGCCCGAAGGCGACCCGGTCCGTCAGCTCATCGAGGGGGAGCCGGACTTCCTTCCGTTGGCCGTGCTGGCGGCAAAGGCAGACTCGTGGGTCCTGCTGCTGCTTCGACGGGGGGACTGAGGAGGACCCGGTCTTGCCCGACATTCCCGACGAAGGTCCAGCCGCGATCGAGGTACGAGGGCAGCTCGTCCACGCTGATCAACGCCTGCTTCTTCGGCGGCGGGGAGACCCTCCGCTGGGTCAGGACCCGGACCTGCTCGACATCCGCGAGGTCGACTCCCTTGAGTTCGTCGTCCGAGTAGCCGAGCGAGCCGAGCAGTACCCGCGCAACCTCCCGGCGTACGTCCCCTTCCGAGGGGGTGTCCCCGGTAAGGATCGGCTCGCTCCGTCGGTACGCCTCCCGCATCTCCTCGACGAGGTCCGAGGGCAGACGGTTCTTGTTGAGCGAGTAGCGGGCGGTGATATCGCCCGTGTGTCCCCCCCAGTGGACGACAAAACGGTGGGCAACCTTTCCCTGACCCTCGGCGATGCCGAGCCTGGTCTCGAAGTAGACCCGGAGCACGTACGGTCGATCCTTCATCCCGAGGGAACGGAACGTGCCCCGGATCCCCTCGCTGACGTTCATGGTCCGGAGGAATGGACGTCGGCCGCGGCCCGAGCTGACAAGGTCGCTCGACCGAGTCAGCTTCTCTCCCTCTGCAATTCGAAGCTTGAGGTAGTCCTCGATCGCCCGACACGCGGGCGCGGCAGCGAACGTCAGGTAGGCATGTCCCGCCTTCGAGATCGAGTCCCGGACGACAACGAGCGCCGGGTTCTTTCGAAATCGTGGCTCGTCCCCGCTGAGATCGAGCTCGGGGAAGTCCCCCAGCGTGAGTCCGTCGTCCCCGAGGTAGCTCCCGATGACCTCGGGTCGAACACCCGAGTAGGCCATGAGGGCGCAGGCCACCCGGGTCCGGAGCGGGGCGCGGGCCAACACGGCCCTCACCTGAGCGGGCGAGGGAGCCACCTCATCGACGAGCGTCGGAGTAGACTCCCTCCCCCGGATGTTAACCCCGGTTACGACGGCACGGCCACCGTGCCTCCTCCACGAGTTGACCGCCTTCACGGTACTGTGGATGTAGGAGCCGGCGTGCTTGGCCTTCGATTCGATGTCCACGAAGTCCATCACGAGGTCGCGGAGGGGCTTGTCCCCCATGCGCGCGAGCACCTCGGGAGAAGTCTTCATCATGCGACAGAACGCCGCCAGGCGCCGAACGTAGACGTCGGCGGTCGCCCGGCTGCCTTGGGCGACGTTCCGGTGCCACCGACGACGATCATCCGACTCGGCGAGGAACGGTTCGAGCCGTCGGGTACGGTCCGGTGCCATGAGGATGGCAAAGGCGTATGGGTTCTAATAGATTATTCTATCAGGCCCCGGCGGGCCCGCCACCCCCGGCGGTACGAGTATCGCGAATGCCTACTGCGAGCACTCGGAAACGATTCCGCCCCGAACCACCTATCCCGTTCGACGGTCAGTACCGTCTCACCTTGGGGATCCGACCGAATGGAGACCACCCAGTGCCCCAGCAGTCGTGCGAGAGCCGGGAGGTCTTCGTTGGCTGAGGAGTCCTTCGTCCGCACTTCGAGCGAGCTCCCCAATGGCACGGAGCTG
>DASRSW010000012.1:0-16597 GCA_035656275.1 Thermoplasmata archaeon | reverse complement strand
TACGAGAGGAACGGGGAATCGGCGCCTCTAGTCCATCAGTTGTCCGGCAGGGCATCGCTGAGCAGCCACGCGCTACGGGATAAGGGCTGAAAGCATCTAAGCCCGAAACCCCCTCGAAAAAGAGAGACCTTCAAGGACACTCGTAGAAGACGAGCTCGATAGAGCCGGGGTGTACGCGGAAAGCCTTCGGGCGATCCGCTCAGCCCGCGGCCACTAAAGTCCGCAGCTACGCTAGCTGGCGGCACTTGGCAGTTAATCAGAACGCGTGTGGTATCTTTTTTTCCCAAGAAAGAGAGCCCTGGGCCGGAAGGCTGGCGGGAGGGCCCTCCCTACGGTGCACGCCACGGGCGACGAGAACCGCCTCCGCCATTCTCGATTCCGGCCACAGGGACGATCCCCCCCACGATGGCCCCGGGGTCGGCGAAGCGCGCTTCGCCGCCGGTGGGGCGAGATAGAGATATCGGGAGCGGCGCGCATGATTGGACCTCCCATGGTCGCACCGCTCCCGACCCGCGGACGGGGGCACCCCGTCCGACCCTGGCTCGCGCTGGGGATCGTTCTCGCCCTCCTAGGCCTCACCCCGATCCTCGGAGGGGGCCCGGGGACGGTCGGACCCCCCGTTCGGCCCCCGCCCGTCCTCATCGGGACCGTGGGCCACGTCGCCGTGCACCCCTTCACCCCCCGGGGTCCGACCGAGGGCCGCCTGTTCAACACCTCGCTGTCGCCAGTCGCCGGCGTCGCGGTGTCGAACGAGCTCGCGGTCGACATTCTGCGGCAGGTCGCCTACTCGCTCAACCGACCGTCCGCGACCCTCGACGAGTTCAACCTCATCAGCGGGGCGAGCCTCGCCGCGGCCCAGCTCGAGAACCCCGTCGAGTACCTCCCGCGGTCGCTCGCCTTCGACCCCGTCCACCAGCGGCTCTTCGTCTCGGTAGCGTCGACGGTCAATGCGACCGCCTGGATCACGGTCCTCGATGCGCTCACGCTCGCCCCCGTCGCAAACATCACGACCTTCGGGAGCGACCCCACCTTCCACCCCGAGGCGCTCCTCTTTGACCCCACCAGCCAGCAGCTTCTCGCCGAGAACGCGACCAACCTCGACACCGCCGTGATCAATACGACCCTTGAGCAGGTACGGAGCCTGGTCTCGTTCCCGAGCTGCGCCGCCTGCCTGCCGACCGGCTTCGTGGACCTCGCCGGTCACGACCTCGTGCTGCTTCCGGGAGCGGCGAGCACGATCCCCGCGCTCAACACTTCGACCGCCGCAGCGGCACCGGCGTTCCTCTCTCCTGACCTCGAGTTCCGGGCCGGAGTCGGAGCCTACGATAACCGGACGGGTCAGGTCTGGCTCGCGAATGATTCAACGACGGGCGACCTCGAGATCTTCTCCTCGGCGGGGACGTGGGTGAACTCGCTCCCGGGTCCCGCGTCGCCGACGGCGCTCGGGTACGTCTGGAACGGGGACCTCGTGGCCGTCGCCGACGCGAACGCGACCTATCCGGGGGCGGGCTGGGAGGTCACGACCTACTCCGGAGCGGGTCTTTTCCGCACCGGCGTCTACAACAATCCCGGACTCCCCCGCTGGGAAACGGGGTACGCCTTCACCGGGCTCTACCCCGACGTGGCGATCAACGCCACCTACCTCCTGACGGCCGGAGGTGGAAACGCGACGGTCTCGCTCCGCGTGAACACCACGGCCGCGACGCTGAGCCTCTACCGGATCTACCCGGGCTACCCCGACGCGCGCGCGGCGATCCTGGCGGACCCGGCGAACGGACGCTACTATGCGATCGATGGCTCCCCGGCGGGCATCGTCGGCTACAGCATGAATAGCCAGGCGATCCTCTGGCAGATCGACCTGACCTACGCGGCCGCGACGTACTCGGCGCCTGTGGTGAGCATCGACCCGACCCAGCAGCGGCTCTACGTCACGTTCGGCGCGGCGTTCATTGACGTGTACTCGACGGCGACGGGTGGCTATCTTGCGACCGATTTCCTTCCGAACCCCGTGGACTCGCTGTCGGTCGACAGCATTCACCATCTCCTCTACGCCGGGACCACCTACCCCGCGGGCCCCAACGTCACGATCCTCAGCATCTCGGCGAACCCGAACACCGTCCTCAGCACGATCGCCTCCGTGGACCCCCCCTGCGGCGTGGCCGCGCTCCCGGCACTCGAGGAGGTGGCGGTCGCGTCCTGCAACGACACCATAGGCACTTCCGTGACCCTCTACGCGGCGGCGAACGGCTCGATCCTCCACCGGTTCACGGCCGGTCCCCTCGCGGCCTCCCACCTTACGGTCGATTCGGCCTCGGACGTCTACGCGACGTCGCCGTCGGGAAACAACGTCACGGTGTACCGAGCCACGAACGGGACCTACGGGACCAACTGGACGCTCGGACCCGGCTGGGATCCCGCGGCGGCGGCGGTGGACCCGCCGGACGGCTTCGGCCTCGCGACGAGCGAGGACCAGCCGGCCGTCGCGGTCGTGGACCTCGCGAACGGAAGCGTCGTTGACCGGATCCCGACCCCCACCCCCGCGCGCGGTCAACCGGATTTCTCGCTTCCCTCCACGACGTTCTACGTTCCCATCTACTTCACCGGCCAGGTGCTCACGGTTGCGGTCGTTCCCCTCCCGACCCCGCCGGGAGGGCTCACGGCAAGCGGGGGCAACGGGTCGATCTCGCTCACCTGGGCCTCCGCGGTAGGGACCCCGGGGTACCCCGTTACGGGGTATCTCGTCCTCCAGGCCAACTCCTCGACCGCCCCCTGGGTCGTCGCGTCGTCGACGGCGAACCTCACGGTGACGCTCGGGAGTCTCGCGAACGGGAACGTCTACTACGTGGCGGTGGAGTCCGTGAGCGCGGCCGGGGTCAGCGCCCGGACGTCGGAGGCGAACGCCACCCCGCTCGGCGTCCCGTATCCCCCGATCGGGCTCACGGTCTCGAACGCCTCCGCGTCGGGGTTTCTCGTCTCTTGGGCACCGCCGGCCTCCACGCAGGGCGCCCCGGTCGTGAACTACACCGTGGAGTATGCGACGCGACTCGGGGGACCGTGGAGCACCGCGAGCGCAGGGGCCGGCCTCTCCTACAACCTGACCGGGCTCGCCCCCTCGACGGCCTACGACCTCCGCGTGGTCGCCTGGAACGCCGCAGGGGAGGGCCATCCGAGCGCGGTCGTTTCGGCGGCCACGAGCGTCGGGCCCGCCGCAACGGGCGGGCCCCGGGGCCTCGACGTGACCTCGATGACGGTCGTGATGGCGGCGCTCCTCGTCGGGCTCGTGGTCGCCACCCTCGTCCTCGTGGCGCTCGTCGGTCGCTCGCGGAAGGCCGGGCCCACCGCGGGCCCGTCCCCGCCTCCCGGTGCCCATCAGACCGTCGAAGGACCCGCAACGGGCTCCCCGTCCGCCGTCCCGTCGTCAACGGCCCCCCCGACCGCGGGGCCCGTCCGACCCCGGTGATCCACGCGGCCCCCCGACCGCAGGGGGACCGGCCGAAGAGGCTTAGTCGCGGAGTTCGCTCCGTGCGTCCGTGGCGTCCCTCGGAGTCTCCCGGAGCCACTGGCCCGTCGTGGGATGGATCCGACTTCGGGTCCCGCCGCCGCCCCGGCCGCTGATGCTCCTGGGGGGAGCCCCCCCGCCGATGCCGCCCCTGGACATTCTGGAGCCAAACCCGGTTCCGACCGACCCCCGTCGTCGGATCTTCGCCTTCGAAGAGGAACGCCCGGAGGGGTGGGTCCTTCGCCTGGTCTGGGATTCCGAGGACCCGGAGATCCTCGAGGCCGAGTACCGGGCACCCCTCTACGACCGCCGCCTCCCTCGCGCCGACGTGCCCGGCTTCTGGGCGGCCGTCAAGGAGAAGACCGGGGAGCTCGGGAAGCTCACGGTGGACGCGGCCGACCCGCGCCCGTAGCTGCGCCCTGTCGGGTGTTTTATTCGCCCCCGCCTTCCGACGCTCGTGGCCGCGCCGCGTCTCCGCCTCACCCCCATGACGCCGACGGAGTTCGACCGGTTCCTGCAGGAGCTCGTCCCGGAATACGCCAACCAGAACGTGGCGGCCGGCTACTGGGAACGGTCGAACGCGCTCGAGCGGGCCCGCGCGGAAACGACCCAGCTCCTCCCGAAGGGACGGGAGACGCCGGACCACTACTTCTTCACCCTCAAGGTCGACCCGGCGGGAATGTCGGTCGGCTCCCTGTGGTTCGCCGTACGCCGTCCTCCGTCGGCGCCGGGCGGGTTCGTCTACGACATTGTGGTCGACGAAGCGCACCGCCGGCACGGCTACGCGGCGGCCGCCCTGCGGGAGCTCGAAACGTTCGCGAAAGGCCTCGGGGTCGACCGGATCTCGCTGCATGTCTTCGGCTCGAACGCGGGGGCCATCGAGCTGTACCGGCGGCTCGGGTACACCCCGGCGAGCCTCCTCATGTCGAAGCCGATCCCAAAGTAGGGACGCAGACCCCGGCAACGCTCAAGCCGAGGCCGGGGCTCCCCGCGGTTCGATGGCCCTTGCGCCTCCGGGAGACATACTGCGCTCGACGTTCCTCCACCTCCCCGGAGTCGGCCCCATCACGGAGGCCGAGCTCTGGCGGCATGGAGTCGTGAGCTGGGAGAAGTTCCGCCTGCGTGGGTCGCTCCCTGGGATCTCCGAGGAGCGCCGGCGAAGGCTCGACCGGGAGATGGAGCTCGCCGAGCAGGCGATGGCCGACCGCAATGCCGGCTGGTTCGCCCGTAGACTCCCCGTGACGGAGCACTGGCGGCTTTATCCGGAGTTCCGCAACCTGACCGCCTTTCTCGACATCGAGACGACCGGGCTCTCCCCGTACCAGGGCATCGTGACGGTCGTGGCCGTCCACACCCCCGGGACCACCCGCTCGTTCGTCGCCGACGACAATCTCGAAGAGCTCCCGGCCTACCTGCGCCGGTTCCAGGTCCTGGTCACCTTCAACGGGATCTTCTTTGACGTGCCGTTTCTCGAGCACCGATTCCCTCAGCTCGTGGTACCTCCGGCCCACATCGACCTGCGGTTCACCCTGCGACGGCTCGGATACACCGGGGGGCTCAAGCGGATCGAGCAGGAACTCGGGCTGGGGGACCGGACCGGGGTAGAGGGCGTCTACGGACTCGACGCCGTCCGACTGTGGGAGGAGTACCGGCGGGGCAGCTCCGCCGCGCTGGAGCGGTTGGTCCAGTACAATCGCGCCGACACCGTCAACCTGGAGCCCCTCCTCGAGTTCGCGGTCCGCGAGCTCCGGCAGAGGATGATGCCGGGGCCCTCCGTTTTCGAGACCGCCCGCCCGTTCGGGGAAACAGGGATCCGAGCTCCGTAACGCCCCCCGGGGTCGCGATCGCCGGCCCGTCCCCGGGGGGGACGGCCGCTTGGACCCGCGTAAGCGCCTGCGCGCAATACTCCGCCGACGAGTCGATGTGCAGGAAGTGGCGGCCCGTGGCGCGGGCCACGGCGGCCACGGTGCCCGTCCCGCCGAACATGTCGAGGACGGTCTGGCCACGATACGAGTAGTACTTGACGAGCCGGAGAATGAGGTCTTCCGGGAACGGCGCGGGATGCCCCTTCCGACGTCGCTCCGGGGGGATCTGCCAGAATCCATCCGAGAAGTCCTGGAACTCCTTCGCCGAGATGTCGATCGCCTCGCGGGGCCCCTCCAGTCGCCAGCTTCCTTTCGAGAAGACAAGCACGTACTCCCAGGAGGGAACGATGTGGGGATTCGCCGGGCTCCGCCAGCTGCCCCACGCCGTGCGGCGGCCCATCGTCTGTTTGTACCAGATGATTTCGGTGCGCATGATGTAGCCTTGCGCTCGCAAGCGAGTCGCCAGGTCGTGGTGGATCGGGCGGAAGTCCTTGATCGAGGTGGGCGCGACGTTGAGGGCGAACCGACCGCCGGGCACCAGGACACGGTGGAGGGCCCGCCAGACCGTGGATAGCCAGTCCAGGTACTCGTCGCCGCCGCGGTCGTCCGCGTACCCCGCGTAGGGGATTCCTACATTGTAGGGAGGGGAGGTGACGGCGAGGTGGACGCTCGACGGGGGAAGGCACTCCAGCGTGGCGCGGGCGTCGCCATGGATCACGAGGTCCCGGAACGCCGAGCGGCGGTCGGTGCGCCGGGCGCCTTCCTCAGCCCGACGATCCGGCACACGATGCGCGAGAGGGTCGCCGGAGATGAAGGTTCCGGCCCGATGACGAAAGGTCCGGGGAGGCGTGGTGGGCCCACGCCCCGAGGTCGGCGCCGGCTCACGTCAACCGTATAATCTCGGCGGGTTCGACCGTGCGGTTGCCGATGGGAGTTCGCATCGCCGTTCCGAAGGAGACCGCCCCCGGGGAGCTCCGGGTGGCGCTCGTCCCCGAGGTCGTGGCGAAGCTCGTGAAGGACGGGCTCCGGGTGGCGGTCGAAAGCGGCGCCGGCGTCCCTGCCTTCTACCCGGACGCCGCGTACCAGGCCGCGGGAGCGGAGATTGAGAGCGACCCCGGCCGGCTTTGGGGAGGGGGCGGGCTCATCCTCAAGGTCCAGCCGCCCAGCTCCGCCGAGGTCGACCGGGCGACGGCCGACAGCATCGTCATCGGCTTCATGAACCCCACCCGGGCGCTCGACGCCATCGCCAAGCTCCGCGACCGGAAGATCACCTCCTTCTCGATGGAGCTCCTCCCTCGCATCACTCGGGCGCAGAGCATGGACGCCCTCTCCTCGCAGGCGACGGTCGCGGGCTATCGGGCCGCCCTCTTGGCCGCCGAGCTCACACCGAAATTCCTGCCGATGCTCACGACGGCGGCCGGCACGATCCGACCCGCGAAGGTGCTCGTCCTCGGGGCGGGGGTCGCGGGCCTCATGGCCATCGCGACAGCGAAGCGCTTGGGGGCGGTCGTGGAGGCGTACGACGTCCGGCGCGCGGCCGGTGAGCAGGTTCGAAGCCTCGGGGCCAAGTTCCTCGAGCTGCAGATCAACGCGGAGGGCCAGGGAGGGTACGCCCGGGAGCTCACCGCCGAAGAGAAGGTCCAGGAACAGGCGATGGTGTCGGCGGCCGTGGCCCAGGCCGACGCCGTCATCACCACGGCCAACGTCCCCGGCCGAAAGGCCCCCCGTCTCGTCTCGCGGGCGATGGTCAGCGCGATGCGGCCGGGTTCCGTGGTCGTCGACCTCGCCGCGGAATCGGGCGGGAACTGCGAACTCACCCGGCCCGGGGAGAAGACGGTCGAGGGGCCGGGGGTAACCGTCTACGGACCGCTCAACCTCCCCAGCCAGATTCCGTTCCACGCGAGCCAGATGTACGCGAAGAATCTCCAGGCGTTCCTCGGGCTCCTCGTCGGCAAGGACGGGTCCATCGTGCCCACGTTCGAGGACGAGGTGCTGGCGGCGAGCCTTCTCACCTACCAGGGCGAAGTGCGGTACGCGCCGACGCGGGAGCTTCTAGGGGCGGCGAAGTGACGAGCGACATCGCGACGGCCGTGTACATCGCGCTCCTCGCCGCGTTCACCGGCTACGAGGTGATCACGCGGGTCCCGGTCCTGCTGCACACCCCGCTCATGTCGGGGTCGAACTTCATCCACGGCATCGTCCTGGTCGGGGCGCTCGTCGCCCTCGGCGTCGCCCAGACCCCCCTCGAGCAGATCGTCGGCTTCATCGCCGTCGTCATGGGCGCGATGAACGTCACCGGCGGCTACGTCGTCACGGAGCGGATCCTCCAGATGTTCGACCGCTCGAAGAAGAAGGAGGGGTAGTCGATGTACTACCCCGACCTCGTCGACGCCGTCTACATCGCGACGATCTTCTTCTTCGTGGTCGGCCTCCATCGGATGAGCCACCCGCTCACGGCCCGCAGCGGCATCGTCTGGGCCGGGGCCGCGATGCTCCTGGCGACGATCATCACGTTCGTGGGGATCGGCACCCTCGGCACGAACTTCGTCCTCATGCTCGCGGGCGTCGCCATCGGCGGGTTCGTCGGATGGTACGCCGCGAAGAAGGTCGCGATGACCGACATGCCGCAGATGGTCGCGATCTACAATGGGATGGGTGGCGGGGCCGCGGGGGCCATCGCGATCGTCGAGCTCCTCGGGTCGACCGTCGGTACGACGGCGACGCTGAGCGTCGTCGGCGGGACGATCGGGGCGGTCTCGTTCGCGGGGTCCCTCATCGCCTTCCTGAAGCTCCAGGGCTGGATGCGCCAGCGGCCGATCACGTTCCCCGGCCAGCAGGTGTTCAACCTCGTGATCCTGGGGGCGGCCATCGCCTCGGGGGTCCTCCTTCTCGTCCACCCGTTCCCGCTCGTCCTCCTCGCCTTCATCCTTCTCGCGCTCGGCTACGGATTCTTCATGACGCTCCCGATCGGGGGGGCGGACATGCCGGTCGTCATCAGCCTCTACAACGCCCTGACGGGGATTGCCGTGGCGATGGACGGCTTTGCGCTGACGAACTACGCCATGGTCATCGCCGGCACGCTGGTGGGAGCGGCAGGGTCGCTCCTCACCCTCCTCATGGCCCGAGCCATGAACCGGTCGATCTCGAACGTCCTCTTCTCTGCGTTCGGCGCGACCGAGACCGCGGCGGGGGAGGTGGCGGGCTCGATGAAGCCCATCGAGGCCGACGACGTCGCGGTGATGCTCGCCTACGCCTCGAAGGTCATCATCGCCCCGGGTTACGGAATGGCGGTCGCCCAGGCCCAGGGGAAAGTGAAGGAGCTCTCGGACGTGCTCGCGTCGAAGGGCATCCAGGTGAAGTTCGCGATCCATCCCGTGGCGGGCCGGATGCCCGGGCACATGAACGTGCTCCTGGCGGAAGCCGGGGTCGCCTACGACCGGCTCTTCGACCGGGATGAGATCAACAATGAGTTTCCGAGCGCGGACGTCGTCCTCGTCATCGGCGCGAACGACGTGGTGAACCCCGCCGCGCGGCGGGCGGGGAGCCCGCTCCAGGGGATGCCCATCCTGGACGTGGACCAGGCGAAGAACGTCATCGTCCTCAAGCGGGGCCAGGGCCGGGGCTTCGCGGGCGTCGAGAACGAGCTGTTCTACAAGGACAACACCCACATGCTCTACGGGGACGCGGCCGACAGCGTTTCGAAGCTCGTCCAGGCGCTGAAGAAGCTCTAGGGACCCCAGGGACCCCGCCGACTCCGGGCGAGACTAACCCCGAGAACCGACGCGCTCGATCTCCCGACGCCCTTCCGCGTTCGACGAGGAGACGAGAGCCCCCGCGCGGCGCGCCATCTCGACCAGCCGATCCCATTCGGACAGATTGACGAGGAATCCGGGAAGAAGTCCGGACACGCCCGGAAGGCGGATCACCGTGAATCGTGCGAGTGGAAACAAGGGAGACATCCTCGCCGAGAGCCCGAAGTTCGGATCGGTCCAGCCCACTGCGAGCGTACGACCATCCGCCAGGTGCACCGCAAGCCCGGTCTCGGACGCCTCCAGTCGAGTCACCGCCCGACGCTCGAGCGACCCGAGCCAGCGTTCCGTCGAAAACCCCGCGGCGACAAAGAGCGCCGCCGTTGCGAGACCGGCGATGAGCCCATAGAGGTCGCCCGCGAAGCCGACCAGCAGGCTCACGCCGGCCAGTAGGCCGCCGGCCGCGACGCCCAGCCACCGAATCGACCGCGCGGCCCGTGCACGTCGGCGACTCAGGTCCGCCGACGCAGGCCCGTGCTCGACAACGTCCACTCTTGTGCCCCCAGACCGGAAGCCGTCTACGGGAGGGGCGGACATGGTCTTTGGGGGTCCGCCCTTCAGTACCTCAGATGGCGGACCCCGGGCAGCGCAACGGCCAACGCGCCGGCAAGGAGGAAGCCGGTCGCCGCCACGAGGCCGACGTCGGTGGGAGTTAGACCTCCCGCAAGCGCGCCGACCGTGAGGGCCCCGACGGAGCTCGAGATTCCCGGAAACAGGTAGAGGTTCGAGATCACTCGACCCAGCTTATCGGGCGGGACTGCCCCCCGATAGAACACGTACTTCGCGTTCGTGTACGCGGTCAGCGCAAAACCGACGGAGAACCAGGCCGCAGCGAGCAGGTACAGGTCGGGAGGTGTCACGGTGACCAGGACGAACGCCCCGCCCGCTCCTCCGAGCGCGGCCGCTACGACGTGCCCCACGCGGTGTCGGGGGTTGCATCCACCCAGGAATGCGCTCGATGCGACGCCGCCCACCACGTAGCTGGTGAAGAGAAGGCTGTAACTGAACGGCGAGGAGTGGAAGTACACGGTGGTCGAGAGCGTGACCAAGAGGGGTGGGACCGCGGTAAGAAACCCCGCAAGGGCGTCCACGCTCGCGAGCTGAAGGAGCGGCGCCCCCGGCCCGGCCGCGGCGGCGGCCCAACCAGTGCGGAAGCTCGCTCGGAAACCTTCCACTTCTCGTCGAGGCGAGGCGACCCGCAATGGGAGGGCCAGAGCCGCCCCGAGCGCCAGCAGAACCGCATACAGGAGCAGCCCACCGCCCGGGCCCACCACCAGAATGAGTGCGCCCCCGGCCGCGTACCCCATGATAGCGTTCACGCCTCCGAGCGCCCCCGAGACCCCCGAGGCCGCGAACTGCTCATCGGGGGAGAGGAGAAGGCCGGGGGTGACATTTCCCGACGCCCACGCGAAATCCCAGAGGAGGGAAATGAGGGCCACCAACACGAGAAGCACCGGGACCGAGAGGAATCCTCGCAGGAAGCCGAGTCCGAGGGTAAGAGCCGCGACGGCCTGGACGGGATAGCAGATCAGAAAGACGGAACGCTGATTCCGGACCCGGTCCACGACGGGGCCCACGAGGAAGGTCAGGGTGTACGAAGCGAACTCGATGAAGAGGACGGCCCCGACGATGAGGAAATCGTGCGAGAGGGCGTAGGCGAGCCAGACGACGGAGATCGCGTAGACCGAGTAGCCCACTCCTGCCGAGTTGGAGGAGGCGAGGAAGTAGCGGTACTGCCGATTCGCGAGGACCGAACGGAACCGGTCGGCCGCCGTCATCGAGCGCAAAGACCCAGAGGTCCGATCGCCCCAAAGACGTTACCCGGGAATCACCCGGGCCGGCGGGGGCGCCCTAGCGGGCCCGCATCCGGTTGTTCTTCGGGTTGTGCTCCACTTCGGCGAGGCCCAGGACTTCCATGACCGGGGGTACGTAATTGCCGAATCGACCGCGGAGCCCCTTCTTGAGCCCGTACCAACCCCCCACCGGATTCTCCGACGACCGGGCCCACGCTTCCACCGTCCCCGGCGCGGCGGGTTTCTGCTCGTCGGCGCTTCCGAGAGGCATCCATTCGCCCCGCTGCTTCAACATGTCGTGAAGATCGGTGAGGCACCGCAGCTGGTACTGTAGGGTGGTCGAGCCGACCACGACGACCAGCGCCGGTGGCGTCGCCGATTCATCCTTGTAGGCCCGGAACTCGGAGAGCCCGCTCGGGGTCTTGAGCTCCCACGGCTTCTCTTTGGTACCCGCGCCCGTCGTCGCCAAGTTAGCCTCCTCGACCGATGGGAGGATTCCTGCTACATCAAACCCGATGTTACAGGGATAACTTCGTCGCAGGAGCGGACGGAGGACGGTCGCTTGGCCTGCCCCGTATGGGAAGGGCCTGCCCGAGGTCGAGGTGGTCAGGAGGGCGTCTCTCGAACCATCGTCCGATTCAGCTCGGAGAGCGATCCAACCCCGACCTGGGCCATCGAGTTGACGAGTTCGGCGCGGAGAAGCTCGAAGTAATGGGCGACCCCCGCTCTCCCGCCCACCGCGAGGGCCCAGAGCACGGGCCGGCCGATTCCGACGGCGCGCGCCCCCATTGCGAGCGCGATCAGGACATCGCTCGCCCGGCGCACGCCGCCGTCGAGGTACACCTCCGCCTTCGGTCCCACCGCCGCCACGATTTCGGACAGCACGTCAAGGCTCGCGGGGGCCCCGTCCAGTTGGCGGCCGCCGTGATTGGAGACGACCAGCCCAACTGCTCCGTGCTCGACGGCCCTGCGAGCGTCTTCCGAGCGAAGGATCCCCTTCACGACCACGGGGAGCTCGCTCGCTTCTCGCAGCCGGTCGATGACCTCCCATGTAGCGGCTCCGTCTGGTCGAAGGCGAAACGCTGACCCGTCGGGCTGAGGTTCGCGTGCCGGCGTCACAAACTCGGCGCCGTTCCCAAGGGGTACGGGAGTGTCGAGCGCGAACCCTTCCTTGGACTGTCGGTCGCGGACAGCCAGGAGCGGAACATCCACGGTAAGCACGATCGCCCGGAATCCCGCCGATTGGGCTCGCCGTACGAGGCGCACCGTCTGGGCGAATTCGGGCTGGAGGTACAGTTGAAACCATCGGAGTCCCTCGCCCGCGGATTGTCCGACCTCCTCCATCGCGAACGTCGAGAGGGTGCTGAGCATCGACATCACGCCGGCGGAGGCAGCCGCCGCCACGGTGCCGCACTCCCCCTCGGGGTGAATCTGCCCTTGATAGGCGGTGGGAGCCACATAGAAGGGAGCGCGCACGTCTTTTCCCAGGAGAGACGTGGAGGGGTCGATCCGGCCTGTCCCCGTGAGAACGCGAGGTAGGAGCGTCCGACGGTGGAAGGCTTCCCGATTCGCCCGAAGGGTTCGTTCCTCACCGGATCCGCCCTGGATGTAGTCCCAGACGCCGGAGGGTACCCGCTCCGCGGCCATCCCCTCGAGTTCCGAAAGGGACCGAAACCCGGCGTCGGCTCGACGGGATTCCATCATCACAGCTCGCGAACGGCACGAGTGGGTGGCGCATTTCAACGCATCGGGTAGGCCGGAAGGGGAACTGGTCCACCCCACCCCAAAAAGCAGGTGGGACTCTTTGCGAGGACAGGGAACCTGCGTTACCGCCCCACTCGGCTCGAAGGGGGGTTCCCGAGTTGGAGCCGGCAATCGCGATCGACTCCGGGTTCGCGCAGTTTTCCACGCTGCGGGTGGGGCGCGGCCGTTCCCATACGTCGCGAGAACCCTCGCGACGATCAATGCGGCGGCTACGGATTGGGCGCCATGAGTTGGGAAAAGGTTCCCCCGATCGCCGTCCGCCCTCGGACTGATGCAAGTACCTCCGAAGGGAGCCCTCCCCTCGGAGCCCACCACTCCCAAGCGACAGCCGCCGCGCCGGGCCTCATCGGACCGACCCGGTAGCGTCCTGGGGTTCGCCAGGGGTCCCGGTAAATCCCTTCGGACGCAGAGTGGGCCCAGAATTAGGCAGGTCGGTGCCACTCGCTCTCGGGTTGGGTGACGGCGGCGACTAAACGAGGCGACCTAGGACGTCGTAGATTACAAGTAAGCGCTCCCGTTCGGCCGCCGACCATGAGCGAGAGTCCCTCGTCCCTCGAACGGGCGGCCGCCCGCAACCTGGTGAAGAACTACCTCCAGGTCAGGGCCGGTGAGAACGTCATCGTCGAAGCCTGGAGTCACACGATTTCCATGTCGTCGGCGATGGTGGACGAGGTCCGCCGGGTGGGGGGGCGGGCGCTTCTCGCATTCGAGAACGACGACGCCTGGTGGCGGGCCGTGGAACGCAAGCAGGCCGGCCTCCTCGGACGTCTGTCCGAGCCGGAGTGGGCGGCGCTCAAGGCCGCCGACGTCTACGTGCAATTCTGGGGTCCGGCGGACTCGGGCCGACTGGACCAGCTTCCTGAGAAGGTGCTGGATGACTGGGCCACGGGCTGGTTTGACCGATGGTACAAGACGGCACGGTCCACGGGGTTGCGCGGCGGGAGGATGGCGACAGGATGGGTGACCGACAGCCGTGCGCGCCATTGGAAGGTTTCGAAGGAGGCTTGGAGGAACGGGCTCCTGGAGGCGTGCCTCGCCGACCCGGCGAAGATGGCCGCGAGCGGCCGACGCCTCTCGCGGGCGCTTTCGGGGTCGAAGAAGATACGGATAACGCACCCCAATGGGACCGACGTCGAGGTGGCCCTGGCGGGGGCAGCGGCCCGGATCTACAACGGGTCCCCCCATCCTCGGGACCGGGCCTACAACGAGTACGACATGATGGCGAACTTCCCCGACGGGCGATTGCGCGTCGCACTGGATTCCAAGACCGCCGAAGGGAGGGTGGTTTCGACCTACCGTAGCTATGACCAGGTCTGGTACCCCTGGGCGACGTACTCCGGGGGCACATTCGAATTCTCCGGTGGGAAACTGGTCTCGTTCTCCTTCAAGGGCGGAGGTGCCGAGTTCGCCAAGCATTATGCGAAAGGTACGCCGGGAAAAGACCGTCCGGGCTCGCTCTCCATCGGGCTGAACCCCGTGATCCAGAACCTGCCCTACCTGGAGGACCGGGAACGCGGCTGCGTCCAGTTGGCCGTGGGGGGTAACACCTACCTGGGCGGGAGGAACCCCTCGAACTACACCGGGTTCCTTACCGTCGCGGGCGCCGAGATCAGCGCCGACGGGACACCGGTCGTACGCGCGGGGAAGATCCTCTAGCTTCGTTCTCGCCGGGACGGCGGGGGCTCTTCGAAGGCGGCCGCCCGAGAATCTCTCAATCCAGAGGACGTCGATGGGCGCGGCCAGATTCGAACTGGCGACCTTCACCGTGTCAGGGTGACGTCATAACCACTAGACTACGCGCCCGTCGCGCGGGCCACCGAAGTCGCGTTCTTATGCCTGTCGGGAGCGCGGGTGCGCTCACCCGTATCCGCCGGTGAACGACCCCGAGTCCGGGTGCTCATTCCAGTGGTAGTAGCCCATCGATTGGCGCTGGGATTCCGTCACGTCCTTGCGGAGTCCCCCCTGGAGCGAGCCGTAGACCTCGCGGATCTGCTCCTCGATCGAACGGGCACGACGCAGCGCGTCCTTCACGTGCGCCTCCTCGAGGTACTGGCTGCCCGAGATGGCGGCCAGGTCTCCGGCAGTGCGGATGAGCCCGCCCAGCTCGCGGAGCCGCAGGGTGAGCGCGTTCCGCCGCCCATCGAGCGCTTCCGCGCGACGGTGCGCCTCCCGGATCAACTCCTCGACGGCGGCGCGCGTGGCGGGCCGGATGCGCCCGTCCGTCGCGATCTCCTGCGCGCAGAATTGAGCGAGCCGAAGGCGATTGGCTTCGGTGTCCGGCATGGACGTCTCGAGCAAGACCTCGTAGCCGCTGCCGGCGATCCGCGACCTCAGCGGGGAGAGGATCTGGGGCACGTCCTGAATGTTGGCGGCCGCGACGAGGATGAAGTCACAGGGGACGCTGTCCACGCGCACGGCTGCCCCTCCCGATTGGGGATTGCGGCCGGTGATCGGGAACCGCTTCTCTTGCATGGCGGTCAAGATATGCCGCTGGAGATGGCCGAGGTGGGGGAGCTCGTCAAGGAAGAGGACCCCCTCGTGGGCTTCGTGGATCGCGCCGGGAATGACCCGTTCGTAGGGCAGCGTACCGAGCTGCGGGTGTCCGCCGTAGGGGTCGTGCCGGACATCGCCGAGGAGCTCCGTCTCGCTCGCGCCGGTGGCGAGGACGAACGAATTGCGGTCGAGCTTGACGAGCACCTTGCGTGGGCTTTCGCGCTGCAGGTGCCGGCGCCGCTCCAGCGCCCGCTGGTCGAGGACCTTGATCTTGTCGTCGGCCCGCTCGTAGGCGACCACCTCCTCGACGCCGTTCTTTAGACGGGTCGTCCGGACCGATTCCTGCGGGTTCCCTCCGGGACTCACCGTGAGCTCGAGGATCCCGCCCACCAGGTCCCGGAAGGGGTTCCCGCTGCCCCCCACGCCCGGCACGAGCTGTTTGAGGTTCCCGCAGCTCGGGCAGTACCGCTCCATCGGAAGCGAGTAGAAGCTGCAGCGCGGGCAGCGGTACCCGAGCCGCTCGGCGACCGACGCAGGCGCCTCGGTCGGGGCGATCAACTCCCCTTCGACCGACCGCGCGGTCTCCCGCTCCTTGTGGACTTCCTCGCCCGGAATGACCTCCACGGTCGGCCGCTCGGGGTTCTCGGGGTTGTGAACGATCCGGATCTCCGTCTGAGGACGGTCGAGATGGAGCGCAAGGGCCTGCGCCGTCATCGACTTCCCGATGCCCGGAGGGCCGACGAGGAGAAGGTGGCGTCGCTGATAGGCCGCCACCCGGGCGATCTCCACCGCCTTCTCCTGGCCGATCACGCGCGCGAGAGGGTCGGAAGGGATCGGGATGTCGTCCGTCGAGTGGATCTCGTCGAACGCCACCGGGGGCCGACGGGCAGGGTCGGATGCGGCCGGCGAAGTCGGGGTCGGCATCGGCCTATCTCTCTTACATCCGGAGGAGGCTTAAGGTCCGTCGCCGGCCCACGGCAGGGCCGCGGTCCGGCGATCGGCGGAAGGGGTTCGCCTACCGGGGGGCGGGGGCTTCGACGTCCTGCCGCGTGACGATGCGGATCGGCTCCGGGATCTTTCCCACCGCGCCCATCCGGTTCGCGACGACGATCTGAATCCCCTTCTCGTGCGCCGCGTCCAGGAGCCGCTGGCTCACGACCCCGTCGAAGACGAGCGTCTTCGCGGGGGTCTCGAGCGCCGCCAGCGCTTCCACGACGTCTTTCACCGCGGCGTCCGCGACGACGGCATCGTCCGGACCCAGCACGAGGGAGCGGGAGGTGTTCTCCAGCTGGCCCAGGAGCTCGAAGTAGTGTTGGAGCTCAGGGGTCATCGGAATCACGGGGGGCGGCGGAGGAGGGGGGGGCATTGGCGCCC
>DASRSW010000011.1:0-3011 GCA_035656275.1 Thermoplasmata archaeon | reverse complement strand
CGGGGGAGGCTCGCCGACGAGCTACGCGTGGTCCCCCAGCTACGCCGTGGTCCCCGCGCATGCGAAAGTCGTGTTCACCATTGTGAACCACGACACCTACATCGGGACGCCCAGCTCCCCCATCTTCGCGAACGTGATCGGAACGCTCGGCGGAGTGGAGCAGATGACCCTCGGGACGCAAACGTTCAACGTGACGGGTCTAGCGGTGAAGTTCGTCAGCCAGACGTTCACCATCCTCATGGGCCCGCTCGTCCTCAACGCGCCCATCCCGCCGATGATGGGTAACCTCCCCTCCCAAGTGGTCTTCACGGTGATCTTCCCCGGTCCGGGGGACCTTCCGTTCGGATCGACCGTGGGCTACAATGCGCCGCCCGGCTACGGAATGCAGGGCCTGCTGCAGGTGAACTAGACGGCATCGAGCCCCCATCGACGAGCGCCGCGCTCCCGCTCGGCCCTTCGGGGCCGGGCGGGAAACCCGTTCCCCCGGTTGTTCTGCTAGATGCTGGAAGCAGCGTTCTGGCGTCCATCCAGGGGGTTGTCCAATCCGGACCTCCGTCCGCGGGACGCCTCTTTATTCCCCATCGGGGGGAAAGCTCCAGCGAGGTCGGTGATCGCGATGACGCTTTCCGCCCCGATCTGCCCCAGCTGCGGTGCGGCGTGCCTCACCTCCCTCGAGCTCGCGGAGCACTCCCGTGTTGCGCACTGGGGCATCGCCTTCCGGACAATGCTGGGGGAGGAGGATTGGATCGCCGTAGGGGCTCGCTGCCCGATCTGCCCTTCCACCTTCGAGGCGGAGAGCGAGCTAGCCGCGCACGTGACGGCGTTCCATCGGATCGGATTGAGCCTGACCCCGCTCCTGTCCCCCTAGGACCGTGGTCGCCCGAGCGCCGTGTCGAGGCCGTCGACCTCGGTTGACGTAGGGGTTATGGACCCCCCTCTGCGGTCCGGCTTCCATGTCCGAGAGCATGGCGGGCAGGGGCACTGCCCAGGGCTTTGATCCGGCGACGTGGGGAACTGGCTTCCGTTGGAGCGTGCTCCTGTCCATCCTCGGGCCGGTCGCGTGGCTCAGCTTCACCCTCCTGTACGTCGGGTTCTGGGCCCAGGGCTTCAGCCTGTTCCAGAGCGTGATCGTCATTCTCGTCTCGCTGGTCCTCCTCGCGGGGCTGATGGGCGCTGCCTGGACCGCGTGGGGAATGCGGCGGCACTGGGAGCGGTCCCGTTAGGTGGTCCCTCACCGGCTTACCGATCCAGCGGCTCCGGGCCCCTCCGTCGCCCACCGGGCTCCGCGACGGGTAACGGCCCAGCTCGTCGGCCCCCCGTAGTTCCGATTGTTGCTCCTAGAGTCTAGCGGGCCGGCCGCCCTTTCACCCCCCGTCGTGTCCACGCCGCTCATACGCCAGGGTCCCGGCGTTTTCCTGTCGTATCTTCGGCGGGGGTTTATGAACGTTGGACGCCGCAGAAAGAGCCCGATGAGCTCCACGGAAGGCCGGCGACGGCCAAGCGAGAGCCCCGAGGCTCGAGGTCCCCGTCCCCTCGAGCTCGGAGAAGCCCCCCGCGAAGCTCGCAGGGGCTTCCTGTCCCGGATCCGGCGGTTCCGCGTGGAGCGGATGCGCCAGGGGCTCACGATCGCCCTCGTCGGAATGCTGGCGTTCTCCGGCTACGGGACGTTGATCCCCGCGAGCGCCCGCTGCATCTTGCCGGGGGCCGTCGGCTGCCCGGGGGGCCTCCTCGGGCCCGCCGGACTCACCGGAAACGCGACGCTGGAGATGTTCTTCAGCGTCACGATGTACGACTACGGTTTCTGGATCGTCAACACCGCCACCGGCGTCAACGAGTCCGGCACCTGGTACATCTACGAAGGCTGGACGATCCATGTGAACGCCACCAGTGTCCCCGCCGACCCCTCGGTCGGCGGTGCGGCCTACCACGGCCTCGGCGTAGAGCTCAACGCCACGGGGAAGCAGCTCCTCGCCGTCTCCGCCCCCGTCGGCCGCTGGGTCTCGGCGTCCTTCGTCGCTCCGACCTCCGCCTACTATCACCAGCACATCTGGTGCACCATCGAGTGCGGAGACGGGCACAGTGGCATGTACCTCTACAACCTCAACATCATCCCGGCGACCTTCATCCCCTCCGTCACCGCGAGCGCGAACGTGACCCAAGGCGCCGCCCCGTTGTCCGTCGGCTTTACGGGCAAGATCTCGGGTGGGACGCCCCCCTACACGGACAGCTGGAACTTCGGGGACGGGTCGGCGACGGTCGCCTCGCTCAACGCGACGCACGTCTACACGCTGAGCGGCACCTACTCCGCCGCGATCACCGTGACCGACTCGAAGGGCTTCCACGCCACGGGCTCGGTGAGCATCACGGTCTCGGCGACCTCCGCCATGACCGCGACGGCCGCGGCCGGACCGGCCGCGGGCTACGCGCCCCTCGTGACCACGCTCACGAGCTCGGTCACGGGCGGCGTGACGCCCTACACCTACCACTGGGAGTTCGGGGACGGCGCGACCTCGGCCCTCGCCGACCCGAGCCACCTCTACTCCGCGCCCGGTGTGTTCAGTGCGACCCTGACGGTCACGGACGCCGGCGGGAGCACCGCGTCCGCTCAAGCGTCAGTGACTGTCCAGGCCGCCACGGGGCATTTCGCCGTAACGGCTTCCGCCGCCCCGGCGAGCGGAGCGGCTCCCCTCGCCACGGTCGTCACCGCCACCCCGAGCGGGGGGACGGCTCCCTACACGACCGCGTGGGTCTTCGGGGACGGGACCGTGGGGTCCGGCGCCTCCGTCCAGCACACCTTCTCCACCCCCGGTGCCTACGAGGTTTCGGCGTTCGTCACGGACGCAGCGGGGCGCGTCGGATGGAACCTGACCGCGGTGACGGTGACCGGAACGACCACGGCGTCCCTGCAGGCGATCGTGACCGAAAGCCCGTCGTCCGGGAGCCCTCCGCTCTCCATCAACGCGAGCGTCTCCGCCCTTGGCGGGAGCGGCCAGTACCGCAGTTTCGCCTGG
>DASRSW010000010.1:0-27899 GCA_035656275.1 Thermoplasmata archaeon | reverse complement strand
CGGCGGATCGGATTGTCGAGGGCCTCAGGGCGGCACCGGCGATCCTCGAGAACGGGCAGCTGGCGGCTCCTTGCGGAGCCCGGCGGCTCCTGCGGCTGGACTCGACCCGGGCTGCCGTTAGACGGGGCGCCCAAATGCGTCACCTTCCGAGCGCCCATCCTTCCAGTGCCGATGAACGTCGCCCGCTCCGGAGGGACCGAGCGCCTACCGAAGGGAGGCTCGCTCATCGGCCCCAGAGCGGCCGGAAACGGTTGATGATTACGGGGGGCTCGACGCGTCCCCCCGGATACCCGCCCTCAGGCGATGGCGAGGAGTACCCGGTTATCGAGGTTCTGCCAGGCGGTGCCGACCTCGCGAAAGCCGGCGTCCTTCAATGCCGCCTCGTGGAAGTGCGCGAGGTACTCCTGGTCCCGCCCGTGCGCGTGGGGGAATCGGCGGTGTCGCTCGGCGAAGAAGGGAGCGAGGAGGGGTTCCTTTTCGAGGGCGCCCCACCATGTGTCCCACTTCTCGGCCCCGCGGTCGCGGAATCCCTCCTCCGTCCTCCGTCGGTTGATGGACTTGGCCAGGGCTCGGAACTGGGGGAGGCTCGGTTCGAACGCCATGTGGTCCCCGTTCATCAACACGCCCCCCTCGGGGAGCAGCGCGTGGAGCTGGCGATAGACGCGCGTCAGCTCAGGGGCGGTCAGCCAGTGGAGGGCCGTCGTGGTGAGGACGGCGTCCACCCGATCCGACGGAAGCCGCTCGGGCCAGGTGGCGTCGCGGAGGTCCGCCTCGACCCAGGTGAGCCGGTGGCGCCACCGATGGAGCGCGTGACGCCCGAGCTCGAGCAGAACGGGGTCGAAGTCGACGGCGATGGACCGGGCCTTGGGAAGGCGAGCGAGCAACCGTTCGCTGAGCGATCCGGGACCGCAGGCCAGGTCGATCACTCGCGCGTTCGGGGCCAGCCTCGCTTCGACGATGTCGAGCATCGTGGCGAATCGCTCCTCGCGGTAAGGCATGTAACCGGTCTGCTGCCGATCCCACCGGCGAAGCCAGCGGTTCCAGTCGATCGATCTCCGCGGGGAGGGCATCTCAAGCACCACCCCTTCCGCCCGCATAACCCGTGCGGCGGGACGAGCTCGCAGTCCCGTGCGAAAAGGGGAGGCACGGGGGAAGGCGCATGTAGGCGAGCGATGTTCCCCCGCCGAGGGATCGACGATGACCGTGGATTTCGCGTTCAAGAAAGCCCCCGCCATGCGCGTGGCCACCGTGAGCTGGAAAGGCGCCTGGAACGAGGGGCGGATCCGGAAGGAATTCGAGGGACTGGCCCGCTGGGTTCGCGCGCACAAGGTGCGAACCGGAAAGTGGGTCTTCATGGAGCCCGGAGAGGCCGCCTGGACGGTCGCCATCGAGCTCCGTGGAAACGCGAAAGGGGATGGGAAGGTCCGCATCCGGACCCTTTCGGCGAGCCGGGTCGCCGCGGTGGCGTTCGACCCGAAGCTCGTCTCCCCACGGGTCGTCTACCACGGGCTCAGCGACTGGCTACGGTGGCGGAAGAAGGACGGAGATATCAAGCGCGTTCTGAGCAGCCGCGAGGTCTACTCGGGGAATCCGTGGAAGGATGCCGCGGCCTGGGCCCACACCGAGGTCCAGTTCGTCGTTCGCTAGGGCGGCCGTCCCCTACCCTTCCGACCTCGGCCACGGCTCGAGCCGCCGTCAGGCGCGCTTGACCTTCGGGCTAAGTACCGGCGCCCGGCTGCGAAGCCCCACGGGACGAGAGTCCCCCCTCGCAAGATGGCATCCTTCGGGCTGGGCGCTGAACCCTCGGTCGAAGAGCGATTCCGCCTCGGCGCCCACCTCGACGTGGAGCTCCATCTATTCACGCAGCCGATCGAATGGGAGGCGCTCTATCGCGCGCGAACGCTGGTCGAGCGAATCGCCCGGCTCTCCGACCGGGTCCGCGTTCGGGTCCATAACTTCCAGGAGGCTCACGCCGACGCCCGCCGGGGCGGGATTGGGGAGGTCCCGACGATCTTCGCCGGCCGCTTGGGGGAATCCAGAGTCCGGTTTGTCGGGGTGCCCTCGGGTCCGCTGCTATCGAACCTCCTTCTCGACCTGTTGGACACCTCCCGGGGCGACACCCTGCTCCAAGCTCGCACCCTACAGACCCTCGACGAGCTCGACCATCCGGCGCGCCTCCGCGTCTACGCGGATTCAAGGTCGCTGGTCGCGGCCCGGCTCGCTCGGACCGCGCACCAATTCGCGCTGGCCTCTTCCAACGTGGTCGCCGAGACGATCTGCGTGGATGACTTCCCCGGGCTCGCCGATGCCGATGCGGTGCACGCTCTGCCCACCGTGGTGATCAACGAGGGTGCTGGGCGAGTCGAGGGGACCCTTCCGGAACCGTCGTTCGTCGCGCAGATCCAGCGGGCCGTCTCCGAGACGGCGCCTTTCCTCGAGCCGCTACGCCCCCGACCGGCTCGGGCGCACAGCTCCTGAGCATCCGCCCCCGGCGGCGAAAGGACGATTAGTTTCGGTGGACTCTATAATGGGGGAGTTCGCCACCCTTCGGTGTGGAGCCGGAGCCGCTGCGTAGCCCCGCCGGGTTCGACGGTCCGCTCCCCCCCGCGCCCTTCCCCCGCCCGCGCACGTCGTGGTGGAGGCGAAACCAGGCCCCGCTCGTCCTCGTGGGGCTTTCCATCCTCATCCCGGAGCTGTTGACCGGATCTACGCCCGTTCTCGCCCTCCTCAACCCGGTCGGCGTCCTCTTCCTCCTCGGACTGTACGGCGGCGGCGTCCTTCTCGTCCGCGAGCTTTCGGTCCGAGGGGGCCGGGGCTGGGGTACCCTCCTCCTCCTCGGGGGAGCGTACGGGGTGGCGGAAGAGGGCCTGGGGACGAAGACCTTCTTCGACGCTCAGCTGGTCCACAATACCTTCTCGGCGCCCTGGGGGCACTATCTCGGGGTCAACTGGGCCTGGGCCGTACAACTGGGCATCTTCCATGCGGTTTTCAGCATCGGGCTGCCCATCCTGCTCGTGCAGCTCCTCTACCCCGAGACGCGAGGTCACCCCCTCCTTTCCCTCCGGGGAGGTTGGGTCGCCGGAGGAGCCTTTGGGGTCACCGTCGCGTTGATGCTCCGTCTGTTCAACGCCTCGTACGCTCTCCCCGCCTACCTCGTCGTCGGCTCGTTGGGAGTGATCGCCGTCCTCAGCGTCGTCGCGTGGAACATTCCCACCGGATGGCGTACGGGTCGGTCTCCTGCCCTCCGGGCGACCCCGCTGGCCCACTTCGCGGTGGGCGCGATCTTTGTCTGGAGCTTCTTTGGGATCAACTGGCTCCTGGCGGCCGTCACGCTGAACGCCCCGCTCGTCGTGGCGGCGCAGCTCGCCCTCGCCGCTCTCACCCTCCGCTGGGTCGTCCGACACCTCGGAGCGCCGCCGGACCCACCGGCCCAGACCGGACTCGCGGCGGGCCTCCTTTCTTTCCTGGTGGTCATGGCGGTCGTGGAGGATCTCTTTGGGGACTGGGGGGCGGTCGTACCGGCGTTGATCATCGTGTACCTCCTGTTCCGGCTCCGCGCGCGGTACCCGTGGCATGTCTCCGCCTCGGCGTCCCCCGGCGTCCGACTCTCCACGAAGGAGATCTGAGCGGCCCCGCCGGGATGAGCGGGTCCCGGCTCTGACCGCGCCCCTACCCCACGCCTACGGGGGGGGCTGTTTCGGCAGCTCCCGTGTTCCGAGCGGCGGCAGCGTAGAAGGTCTCCGGACGGGCACCCGTATGGACGTGACGTCGCTCGATCTTGCGTTCCCACGCCAGAATATCGAGCAGCGAGACGAAGGCGATCCGCTGGAGGATGTGGTAGACGGAGTCGACCTCGTTCACGCCGACCAACGAGCGCCCCGCGGGATGGTCGATGGCCACGGCGATCTCCTCGGCGGAGTAGGCCGAGTCGGGGTGAGACTCCAGGAACTTCACCACGCGGCCCTCCACGGCGTCGTGGGTCTCTCCCGAGATGAACTCGTCCCGTTCGATCGGCATGATGGGGGCGACGGGCGCGGAGGGTTTCAACGTTCCCCCCGACGGGCGAGGGAATCGCTAACGCGACAGATCGAGGAGGCTAGCTGCGCCGGGCATGGCCCTCAAGGGACGGCGGGACCCAAGCTCCCAGCCCGCCGTCGGGGGGGAAAATTGTTCCACGACCACCGTCCCTTCACCGCCGACGTTCTCCGTCGGAGGCTCGACCCTGAAGGCGGTCTCGAAGACGGTCCAGTCGGGGCGCGCGGCCCCGGTCCAAGTGGCGATCAGGCTGAGGTTCTGCTCGCGGAGTAGACGAAGCCACTCTTCCGAAGAATGCCGGCGCGCGGGATAGAACTCGGCCACTCGGTCGGTGTTGGCAACGACAAGCAGCACCGGCCGGTCGCTCCGAATCAAACGGTCCAGTATCTGTCGGAGGAACACAGGGAGCCGGAGGGCGTCCGCGAACGGGGGAGGCCCGTGCCGTTCCTCGTCCGGGAGCACCGTCCACAGCGCGAGGTTCGCGTCCGCGTCGTCGGGGCGAAGGTCCTCGGGCCGCTGGGCGATGAACCGCAGTTCCTTTGGAATCCGGGCCAGAGTCCGAAGATCGACAGGGGAAATCGGCTCGAGGGGGTCGCGGATTTCGAGCCAGATGAACCGCTCCGCGAGCGTCTGAGCAATCCCCAGGCCCAGCATGTTCACCACGGACCGGGATCCCCCCGAAACGAAGAGGTTCATCGGCCGCTCGAGCCAAGCCTCCGGCAAGGGGGGATGATTTGGCATTCGGAGTAGCCCACGGGAAAGAGGAGATGAAGAACTCTTCGCTTCGAGGTGTAACCTCGCCTCCCTCGCCCGGGGATGGCGGGGGAACGACTGCATCGAGGGGTTTTTGGGGAGCATCGGCGCCTTAGAGTAGTGCGATGCCTCCCAACCTCCGGCTCAGCCTGACGATCTTCTCGGTCGGATTTGCCATCGAGTCCGGTATCGACCTCTACCACCTCGTGACCGGGTCGACCCAGCTCATCGCCGGCGGTTCGCTCTTCCTGATCGGCGCGGTGGCGACGGTGCTCGGGCTGCTCTTCCTCTGGGTCGGACGCCACGAGTGGAACGAACTCCACCGCGCCCGCGTCCGGCACGCCCACCTCACCTTCATAGGCGTTCTCGTGCTCGGCGCCGTGGCGGTCGGACCGGCCGCGTATTTCGGCGCGGAGTCCCCGAACGCCGTTCCGGCCTGGGTGCCTCCGCTCGTGGGGGCCGCCGCGGGTCTCGCGCTTGTCGTGACCGTCGCGATGTACGTGGTCGTCGTGCTGCACCTGGTCGGCTACGCGGGGAAGGCCGTCCTCGGACTCTCCCTCATCGCCTCCCTCGTCCCGGCCTATCTCCTCGCGGTCGCCATCGACCGCGACCTCCCGAGTTACCTCTCGGCGGCCGGCTCCAACCCCCCGTCGGTCCTTGCGCAGATCGAGCCGCTGTTCGCGCTCTTCTCCTGGCTGTTCGCCTCGTACCTCTTCCTGCTCGTCGCCTTTGTCGATGCTCACCGCCGCGTGGCGCGCGGCCTCGCCTCCGTGACGTAGCCCGGACGCTCCACGGGAGACGTTATCCCTCCCGTGGCTGACGCTGTCCGCGCGCATGCCCGAGGAGAAAGCTCCGACGCGGACGAATCGCTCGTTCCATGAGCTGCCGCTGAGCTCCTCCCTCCAGCGAGGGATCGCGGACCTGGGCTACCGCGAGCCGACGCCGATCCAGAGCCTGGCCATCCCCGTCGCCGTCGGGGGACGGGACATTGTGGGTACGGCGCAGACCGGGACCGGTAAGACCGCCGCGTTCCTGCTTCCGATCCTCGAGCGGCTTCTCGCGCATCCCCCGGGGCATACCCTCGCCCTCATCCTCACCCCCACGCGGGAGCTGGCCGTCCAGGCGGAGACGTTCGTCCGCCAGCTGGGACGGCATACCCGCCTGCGGGCCGCCGCCGTGTACGGCGGCGTCGGCATGAACGACCAGACGACCGCCCTCCGGCGGGGGGTTGAGATCATCATCGCGACGCCCGGTCGGCTCCTCGACCACATGGGTCGACGGAACCCGGACTTCTCGCACCTCAAGATCCTGGTCCTCGACGAGGCGGACCGGATGCTGGACATGGGGTTCCTGCCCGACGTGCGCCGCATCCTGGACACGCTCCCGAGGGACCGTCAGACGATGCTGTTCAGCGCCACCATGCCGCCCGCGATCGTCCAGCTTGCCCACGATTTCCAGCGGGACCCGAAGACCGTCCAGGTCGGCTCGACGACCGCCGCCGCCGTGGGGGTCCACCATCTCGCCCTCCCCGTGCCGTCGACCCGCAAGGTCGCCTTGCTGATCGAGCTCCTGCACGACCAGACGATGGACAGCGTCCTCGTCTTCACCCGAACGAAGCGGCGGGCCGACCGCGTCGCACGGGACCTCGCGCACGCGGGGGTGCGCGCGGCGGCCATCCATGGCGATCGCAGCCAGGCCCAGCGGATCCACGCCCTCGAGGGATTTCGCGAAGGCCGGCACCGCGTCCTCGTCGCGACCGACCTGGCGGCCCGGGGCATCGACGTGGAGGGCGTCAGCCACGTCGTGAACCTCGACATCCCGCACGAGTCGGAAGTGTACATCCACCGCGTCGGTCGGACGGCGCGCGCCGAGCGGAGAGGCGACGCCTTAAGTCTCGTGAGCCCCGAAGAGGAGGACGACTGGGCGCAGATCGAGCGGATGCTCGGGGACCGCGTCGAGCGGGCGCGAGTGCCGGGGTTCGACTACACCGGCCCGCCCGCGCCGCACTTCGAGAGCCGCCGGGGACCGCCGCCGCCCCGGCGCGAGGGCCGTCCGGGTTACCGGCCGCGTCGCTACCGTCGCCACTGAGGCGCGGACCCCCCGGCGCTCCCGAACGGCGGGAGGCGATTCGCGGTCGTCAGCGGATGCACCGGTGCGACGAATCGCTGAAGTAGCCGAACCGACCTCGGCGCCGACCATGCCCGAACCGGCAGCCAAGGGAAGCGCAGACCAGGCGATCGCGAGCATCGTTCAGATGAAACCCCAGAAGGTTTCCGTTTCTGTCACGCTCCCCGTGGCGGGACGCTCGGGCGGCGCGGTACTCGCCCTGGAGTGGTCGCGGGAGGACACGAACATGCCGCTCAGTGAGCTATTGAAGCGGATCGAAACGTACGCCGCGCAGTACGGGAGCGCCTAGGCGCCCCTCCGCCGGATCCGGCGGGCTCGTCGGGAGCGGTCAGTCCGCCCAGCCCGGTTCCTTCGCGTCGGGAATCGGCGAGCGGCGACGGCGCTGCATCGCCGTCAAGAGGTCCTTGCCGAGGGTGCGCCCCAGCTCCTCGAAGTGGGCCTCGGAACCGGTCGCGAGATGCAGCCGCTGGGCGTTCGGGCCCGGGGCGCCGTCCTCGACCAGACCGGACTCCCGGGGTTCCAGGAGGGTAACGCGTAAGGCCTTGAGATGCCGCTCGATGAACCGGGCGGCGCTCCCGGAAAGCGGCCGGGCGGCGTGCGTATCGAAGGCGAAACCGAACTTGCCATGGAGGTCGTACGCCCCGATGAGATTGAAGAACTCGCGAAGGTGATGCGAGGCCGAGAAGAACTCGGTGGGACCTCCGATGAGGAGGAGCTCCGACCGCTCGAGGACGTCGGAATGCACCTCGGGGACGAAATCGGTCTCGGCCACGATTCCCGGGACCTGTCCGAGACCCCGGGCCAAGGCCTGGGCGAGCCGGGCGGTCGTTCCATAGCGACTGTCGAAGATGACGGCGACATGAAGATCGGACATGAGGCTCTATCGATTCTGGCGACCCAAAGTACAAGAAAGGAGAGTAAAGTCGCGCTGACCTCGCGGGCGAGTGGGATGAACCGGAATATACGGATTGGTCTATAAGGGGTGGACCGCCATCAAACCGGGATGCCGGGCATCCAGGCGCTCTCCAAGATCTGGCACAACGGTACCCTCGTCGACTGGGAAGCGGCCCACGTCCACGTCCTCGCCCACGGACTGCACTATGGCTACTCCGTCTTCGAGGGGATCCGGATGTTCGCCACGGCCCAAGGGCCGGCCGTTTTCCGACTACCGGAGCACCTGGACCGTTTCCTCAACAGCGCCCGGATCTACCGGATGAGGCTCCCGTACTCCCGCGACGACCTCACCCGCGCGACGCTCGAGCTCGCTCGCGCGAACGGGGTCTCGGACGCCTACATCCGCCCGATCGCCTTCTCGGGCTACGGCCAGATGGGCCTCGACCCTTCTCACTGCCCCATCGAGGTCGCCATCGGCATGTGGGAATGGGGTCCCTACCTCGGGCAGCAGGGCGTGGAGCGGGGGGTACGCGCCACCATCTCCAGCTGGGCCCGGATCGATTCGCGCTCCATGCCTCCGCAGGCCAAGTGCGCGGCCAACTATGCCAACGGGGCTCTCGCGAAGATGGAGGCGACCGCCTGCGGCTACGACGAGGCGATCCTCCTCAACACCCTCGGCATGGTGGCGGAAGGGCCCGGGGAGAACATCTTCAAGGTCAAGAACGACATCGTCAGCACGCCCCCCGCGAGCTCCGGGATCCTGCGGGGCATCACCCGGGACTCGGTGATCCAGTTCGTCAAAGAAGAGGGGCTCACGTTCCATCGCAGCGATTTCACGCGCGAGGACCTCTTCACGGCGGACGAGCTGTTCTTCGCCGGGACGGCGGTGGGGATCACGCCCATCCGCGAGGTCGACGGTCGACCCATCGGCACGGGGCAGTTCCCCATCACCCGCCGGATCCAGGCCCGGTATGACGACGCGGTCCACGGCCGGCTCGCCGGTCACGCCGCTTGGCTCACCCCCGTGGGGCCCGGCCCCGCTCGGTAGCGGCTCCACCCGCGAGAGCCTTATCCCCCAGCACCTCCCGCCCCCTCGGGGCAACATGATTCCCAATCCGCTCTCGCTCGTCGAAGACCACACGCTTCCCGTCGTGCTAACGGCCCTGGGCGGCATCGCCTGGATGGCCGCCGAGTACTACGGTCGCTGGTCGACCTGGAAGCAAGGGGCGGTGCGGCGACCTCCCAGCACCCTCGACCGGGGAACGTACCCGGCCATCGCCCTCTCGCTCGCCATCGGAATGGGTTCCACCGTGCTCGCGTTCCTCTCGGGGTTCGGAGGGCTGTTTCCCGAGTGGGTCTCGCCCTTCGGCCTCCTCGTGGTCGGCGTCGGACTGGGCATTCGCGTCTGGGCACTGCGGACGCTGGGGCGCTTCTTCACGATGCCCATCACCCTTCGCGCCGATCACGAGATCGTCCGGGCGGGACCGTACCGGTGGATCCGACATCCCGCGTACACCGGCGGATTCCTGACCGCCATCGGAATGACGCTCGCCTTGGGGCCGCCCGTCGGACTCGCGGTCACCGTGGTGGCCTGTCTCATCGCCTACGTCCACCGCATCCGAGTCGAAGAAGCCACCCTCGTCAGCCGGTTCGGGGACGACTATCGGCGGTACTCCGAGACGACCTGGCGCCTCCTGCCTCCCGTCTACTAGCCTCAACTCCCGACGCGAGCCGCCACGACGAAATCCTTCTCTCCCCGGCACGACTGGGGGGCCCGATGAAACGGCACCCGCTCTACGTCGTGGACGCCTTCTCCGGCCAACCCTTCCACGGGAACCCGGCGGCGGTCTGCCTTCTCCGACACCCCCACCCCGACCACGTGCTGCAGTCCGTGGCGGCCGAAATGAACCTCTCCGAGACGGCGTTCGTCAGCGCGCCGAACGGCGACCTCTTCGCGAGCCAGTCGTTCGACCTCCGTTGGTTCACCCCCACCATGGAGGTGTCCCTCTGCGGGCACGCCACCCTCGCCTGCGCGAAGGTGCTGTTCGACGAGCTCGGACTCTCCGATGGTGCGGTCACGTTCCAGACGAAGAGCGGAGCCCTGACGGCCTCCCCGGTCGAGGGCGGGATCGAGCTCGACTTTCCCCGGAACGACGCGACACCGTCCGCGCTCCCGCGTGGCCTCGACCAGATCCTCGGTCCCGACCCTGTCGAGGAGGTGCGGGTCGTGGAGACGCGGGGACTGGTGCTCGTGAAATACGCCTCCCCCGAGATCGTCCGACGGCTTCGCCCCGATTTCGGACGCCTGCGGCGGGAGCTCCCCGACGTCCACATGGTCATCGCGACGGCCCCGGGGGACCCTCCCTACGATTTCACGTCGCGCTGCTTCGCTCCCAACGATGGGATCGACGAGGACCCCGTGACCGGACTCGCCCACACCGTCCTCGGCCCCTACTGGGCCGAGCCGCTCGGCAAGGACAACTTCGAGGCGTACCAGGCGTCGCCCCGCGGCGGATCGATGCGCGTTACGCTCCGAGGGTCGGATCGCGTCTTGCTCCGCGGTCGAGCTCGAATCGTGGTCCGCGGATACCTAGACCTGCCGGAGTAGCCCGGGCCCGGCCTCCCGAACGGTAAGGGACGCCGGGGTTAACTCGGACTGACGTGACGCGGATATTCCGAGTCCTGAGTGACGAGAACGACAATGCCGGCTTCGTCCCGGACCCCCAAGGTCGATCTTCACCGCGAGTTCGCCGATGAGTACTCGACGCCCTCGACTCCGCAGCTCATCCGGGTCAAGCCCGCAAGATACCTCGCGGCCAGGGGCGCGGGAGTGCCGGGTGGCCCCGAGTTCGGGACCCAGCTGATCGCCCTCTTCTCGGTCGCCTACACGCTCAAGTTCGACCTCAGGCGAAAGGGTCACGATTTCCGCGTCATGATGCTCGAGGGGCTGTATGACCTTCCCGCGCACGACCCGGTGCCCCCGGCGGCCGGCGCGACACGCTGGACCCTATTGATCCGCGTGCCCTCGTTCGTTCGGAAGAGTGACGTCACCGCCGCAGTGCGGGCCCTCCAGGCGCGGGGGAAGCGCGTGTCGGCCGGGCAGGTGGAGCTCCTCCGGGTCGCCGAGGGGAGAACCGTCCAATTGCTCCACGTCGGGTCCTACGCCTCCGAAACCTCGTCGGTCGAGTCCATGCTCGGTTTCGCTCGTCGCCACCATCTCGCGCTGAAAGGACCCCACCACGAGATCTACCTCTCCGACCCGCGACGCGTTCCCGCCTCCCGGTTGCGAACCATCCTCCGGTATCCAACGGTCGCGGCCGCCGCGACGTGACCCTGAGACGGGGGTCTAGCCACTCCCGAGGCGCCGGGGGAAGGCACGCCCGAAATCCCTGCACCCGCCGCCGACTGCGCGCCGGGGTCGGCCGTGTCGGATGAACGCTAGGGGAATCCCGGCGCCCGACGGCGTTCGAGGTCCGTCGCGATCTGCTCGAACTGCTCGCGGTTGATCTCCCCGCGGGCATAGCGCTCCCGAGCGACGGCCATGCCACTGTCGTAGCCCCACCAGGGGTAGTGTCGGTAGTACGACCGCCCGTGGTAGCCGCCGGTGACGCCCCAGACGACGGCGCGCACGATCCAGAAGATGACCGAGAGGAACAGGATCAGGAGGAGCAGGCCGACGACCCAGCCCAGCGGGTCGAAATTGCCCATCATCCAGGGGCCCCAATTCACGCCGCTGCGCGTCGCGGAGAGCACCGAGTCAAGGACGGAGAGGCCGATGAGGGCGAAGAGCACCGCAAGGCCCACGTAGAGCCAGCGGCGAGGGTCGGAACTCGCGTCGTAGACGGGGGCGCCGTAGGTCGAGGAGGCCGCGCTCATAGCATCCCCCGGGTGCAGGTTCTGGGTACCGATAAGCAACGGGTGAATCCGATTTGACCGCAGTCCCCGGGGACGAAGGAGGGTGCCTCAGATACCGAAGGAGCTGCGGGCCGCCAGGTAGCGCGGATAGTCCAATCCCATCACGTCCGGGTTCCGGCCTTCGGCCGTGCCGGTCCAGTACGCCAGGAGCTGGAACGGGATGACCTCGAGTACCGGTGGCATCGGTCGGGCCCCTCCGGGAACTACGACGATCCCCTCCTCGGCCGGTCCGCCGCTGGCATCGACCAAAAGCGTCCGCGCTCCCACCATCCGGGCCGCCGCGAGTCCCTGTAAGGCTCGTTCTCGTTCGAGCGGAGTCCCGGAGATCGCCAGGACGACGGTGCGTTCGTTCACCGAGGGGAGGACCCCGTGGAGGAACTCCTCGACGCCGACGGTAGCGCAGAACCGTCCCGCCGCCTCCCGCATCTTCAAGGCGGATTCGCGTGCGGCGGGTTCCGCGCGACCAGAAGCCAGGAAGAGAAACCGGTCGCGCCCGGCATAGGCATCCACGAGGTCGATCATGACGTTCTCCGTGGCGAGGGCGGCGTTCACCGCCTCCCCCACCGCCTCTTCTTCACCGGCGAGGGGCGATCGCCCCGCCCAATGGTCGAGGAGCGCCCCCGCCGCAACGAGACCGGCCGTAAAGCTCGCCGTGTGCGTCCACGAGGCCTCATCGGCGTACTGGCTTTCGAGGACGACGTCCGCGAGCGATCGAGACGCTCCCCCGGGGGCCGCGGTGATGAGCACGATCCGAGCCCCGGCCTCTCGAAGCTTTTGCTGGGCGGCGAGCGTGAGGGCGGTGTCTCCCGAGGCCGAGAAGACGACGGCCGTCGTGGACTTCTCCTCCCGCCCCTCGGAGTCTACGAAGTCGAACGACGACACCGCTTCGACCCCCCGCGATGCCCCGGCCCCAGTCCGGGCGGCATCGCGAGCGGCGAGCGCAGCGTGGAACGAGGTGCCCTGGCCCACGAAGAGCAGTCGCCCTTCGGGAGGAGCGACTGGTTCGCTCGACAATCGCTCCACGGTCGCCCGGAAGGTGGCTCGCGCAGCGACGGCTTGCCGACGAATCATGTCATGGGTGAAGTACGGATGTCGAGTCCGCTCGGCCGGTGGATGGGGCACCTGAGGCAGGGGAAGCTCGACCATCGCGGGACCCTGAGGCACCTCGGCGGATAGCCGTCTCGCTTCGGGGAGCCCCCGGAGGGGAACCCCCCGAAACCGGTAAATCTGCGTGCGGGTTGGTCACCACTGGTGGGACCCATGCAGTGCACTAACTGCGGCGCTCCTCTTCCCGACCACGCCACCCAGTGCCCCGCCTGTGGCCGGGCGGTGCCCCCGCTACCGATCGAGAAAGAAGTCGAGGCCGCCGTTCGGGACGCCGCTCACGAGGCGAAGCGGCTCGCCCGCCGGGCTGTCCACGAAGCGAAGCCGTTGGCCCGTAAGGCGGTCGCGGTGACCAAGGGAGCGGTCCGCGGCGCGGTGCAGGGGATGAAGGAGGCGAACGCCCCGGCCTCCCCGCCCGTCCCCCCTCCACCGGGGGCGACGGGGGATGCCCCGCCGCCGAAGCGCAAGGACCCCCCGACCGAGTCCACTAGCTGATCCTCCGGCCGGAGGGCGGCCGCTCAGCGGGGGCGTTTTTCCTCGGTCGCATCCAGCTGGACCGCCGCGCGGATCAGCGCCCGGAGCGGAGCAGCTCGGGCTTCCGCCACAGACCGAACCTTGACATGCCGCAGGTTCTTCCCCGTTCCCTCGAGGAGAGCTGCCGGGTCGGGCAGCGATGTCCCGCGCCAGAACTCGATGCCAACGTGGTGTTGGAACTTCCCGTAGGCGAGGACGAGGTCGCGGCCCGCCCTCCAATCTTGGGCCCACTTGCGCTCAACGCGGAGAAGGGGCGCGCTGGTCCGCACGGTGGTCGCCACCGCGTGGAGGACCGCCTGCAGGTCGTCGGCCGGGGGCGGTCTCTTGGCTCCCGCGGCGGCCATGGCCCGGGAGGGCCCCTCGAGGATTTCTAGCTTGACTCCCCAACCTGGGAACCCCCCAAAGAGACCTAAGGGATCTGGCGGCGATTTCATTATCCCGGCCCGACCTACCCCGTTCGGGGTTAGAGTGGCGCGACGGGAAAAGGCGACGGACCCGAACTTCGCGGAGACGGCGGGAGGGTTCGAGGTGCTCCTCCAATCCTTCCGGAACGCCGGGGGACTGGAGATCGAGATGACCTCCCTCGCCGAGCTCAAGACCGTCGCGCACATTCGCTCCCTCCCGATCCTCAAGCACGACGCGACGGAGTCCGGCGGCTGGGTCTACTACTTGGTGCTCGATGGAGCCGGCCGCCTCGCGTACCGGTTCACGGAGCGCGAGCGCCGCGTCGGCGGCTGATTGACGGGCCGGGCAGCACGAACGCCGACGTCCCGAGCCGCGACCTTCCCCAGATTGAAATACCGCCACCGAATACGGAGAAACCTGGGCGCGAATCGGACTCGGGGCCTGCACTCCGCCCACCCCGGTCGGTTCCCCCTCGGAGCCGAGGGTGAGTGAATCGGAGGACCGGCCGCTCGGGGCGTTCATCACCTCTCTCATCGGCGGTGTCCTCATCCTGGCCGCCGGGGCGATCCTCGCGGCCGCGGGGAGCGTGGTGGGCGCCGTGGCGGGAGGCGTCGGCGGCCTCCTGGTGGGCTTGGGGGCGCTGGGCGTGTTCTTCGGGCTGTTGATCGTGATTCTGGCCATCGTGATGTTCATCTCTCCCGATTTCCACCTCCTCTGTGGGATCGGGATCCTGATCCTGTCCCTGCTCAGCATCGTCGCGGGATCGGGTTTCTTCCTCGGGCTCCTGCTCGGAGTGATCGGCGGGATTCTCGGTATCGTCTTCCAGCCCAGCGAGGACTATGACGAGATGTTCCGGTCCCCCACGACCTCCGCTCCCGGGGGAGGACGAGTCTGCCGCAATTGCGCCGCCGCGGTGCCTCCCGGGCCGAGCCAGTGGTGCCCCCGTTGCGGGCACCCGCTGTAGAGACTTCGCTGCCCCGGCCGGAACCGAAGCACCGCCTATCGTGCTCGCGGGAGGTCGATCCTGGGGGCGAGAGGCCCCCGCGTCAGATGATTTTGAGCTCCCGGCCCGCGGTCTCAAAGGCTCCGATGGCGAACTGGACATCCTCCTCGCTGAGCGCCGCATTCATGATCGTCCGAATGCGGGCCTTGTCCTTCGCCACCATCGGGAAGACGATCGGGAGCGCAAAGACGCCGAGCTCGAACAGGCGCTGGCTGAGCGCCTTCGCCCGGGCGCTGTCCCCGACCATGACCGGGGTGATCGGCGTTTCACTGCGGCCGATGTCGAACCCGAGGCCGCTCATCGCCTGCTTGAACCGTCGCGTGTGGCTCCACAATCGCTCGACGTGCTGGGGCTCGCGTTCCAGGACGTCGACGGCCGCGAGGCACGCCGCCGCGACGGCGGGCGGGTGGGAGCCGCTGAGGAGCCAGGTCCGGGACTTGTTGTAGGCGAAGTTGACGAGGTCCTGGGAGCCCGAGATGTGGCCCCCGACCACGCCGAACGCTTTGGAGAACGTGCCCATCTCCACCTGAACCTGGTCGCGGTTCAGATGAAAGTGGGAGACGATACCGCGGCCCCCTTCGCCGAGGACGCCCTCTCCGTGGGCGTCGTCGACGTAGAGCATGACGCCGTGCGGGGCGCAGCTGCGGGCGATCTGGTCGAGCGGCGCGATGTCCCCGTCCATCGAGAAGACGCCGTCCGTGATGACGAGGATCCGTCGGTACTCGGGACGGTGGCGCTCGGCTTCCTCGAGGACCCGCTCGAGGTCGGCCACATTCGAGTGGCGATAGACCGCTTTGTCGGCCTTCGACAGGCGCACGCCGTCGATGATGCTCCCGTGGTTGAGCTCATCGCTGACGATGAGGTCGGTATCCCCGGCCAGCTGGGGAATGAGGCCGGCGTTGGCCGCGAACCCCGTCTGGTAGACCAGGGAGGCCTCGGCGTGCTTGAACCGGGCGAGGCGACGCTCGAGCTCCATGTGAAGGTCCATCGTTCCCGCGATGGGACGGACGGAGCCCGAACCGACCCCGTGGGTGCGGACCGCCTCGAGGGCGGCTTCCTTGAGCCGGGGGTGATTGCTGAGCCCGAGATAGTTGTTGGAGCAGAACATGAGCACGCGCTTACCGTCGATCTGACACCAGGGGGCACTCGGCCCCCCGAGCACCCGGAGCTTCCAGTCGAGGTCGGCGCGGACCAGCTGGTCGTACTCATCGCGGAGGAAGCCTGTCGGGTCCCGCACCATCGTCACCACCTCGGCTCGAGCGAGACCTTGGCCGCCTGGCCCGACTCCACGAGCTCCATCGCCCGGCCGACCTCCGCGATGGGCACCCGGTGCGTGATGATCTGCGCCATTTTCTCTCGAAACTCCGGTCGGGCGAGGAGACTCTTCACCTGGTACCAGGTCTCGAACATGCGTCGGCCGAAGATCCCGTGCACCCGGGCGGCCCGAAAGATGATGGCGTTGTCGATGTCCAAGGTGGCGGCCTCGTCGAACAGGCCCAGCAAGGAGACGCGGCCCCCCGGGGTCAGGGCATCAAAGGCGAGCTTGAGCGAGCTCGGATGTCCGGACATCTCGACGGCGACGTCGGCGCCCCGCCCGTCCGTCATTTCGCGGATCCGCCCGGCGGTCGATGCACCGGATTCTTTCGGGTTGAGGACCAGGTCCGCGCCCATCCGCTTGGCGAGGTCGATGCGGACCGGGTTCACTTCCGTCGCAACGACCTTCTCGGCGCCGAGCGTCTTTGCGACCAGGATCGCGAGGAGACCGATCGGCCCGCATCCGGTGACCAGCACGTGCTTGCCCGCCAGGTCCTCGATGTTGTCCTCGGGCAGCAGCGAATGCACCGCGTTCCCGAGCGGCTCCTGGATGGAGGCGAGCGACGGGTCGAGCGCGGGGTCGTTCTTCCAGGCATTCATCGCCGGGAGCACCGCCATCTCCGCGAAGACCCCGTCCCGGTCGACACCGAGCACTTGCACGTTCGCACAGATATGCATCTTGCCCGTGCGGCATTGGTAGCAGGTGCCGTCGGCGATGTGGGTCTCCGCCGAGACGTGGTCTCCCACCGTCAGGCTCTTGACCCCCGGTCCGACCGCGACGACCTCCCCACTGAGTTCGTGGCCGAGCACCATGGGAACCCGGGGGACCCGGCTCTGCGCCCACGCGTTCCATTCCCAGATGTGAACGTCCGTCCCGCATATCGAAGACGCCTGCACGCGGACCTGTACCTCGTCCTCCTTCGGCGTGGGCTCGGGGACCGTGGTGAGTTCCCCGCCCGGGGCCCGGCGCGCCTTCACCACCGCCTGCACGCAGTTCCTCGCCGGCGGCAGGGCCTTCCGGGCTTAACGGTATGGGCTTCCTCGCCGACGGGAACCTCGGAGTCTCACGGACCGGCGGCGATCCGTACTCCGATGGGGGGGCCGTTCGACCCCTCCCCATGCTGCGGAGAGGTCGAATCCCGGTGATCTTGCGAACTTGCTGGAAGCTCAGAGTTGCCAGGTGGGTCCGCCGTACCCGGCGGGCAGGGTGGGCCGAGTCGAGCCCCCGAACGGGTCGGGCCGCGGAGTGGGGGGCCGGCCCGCCTTCTTCGAGAGGTACGCGTCGATCGCCTCCGCCGTCCGGGTCCCCGCCGCCATCGCGTACACGACCGAACGCCCTCCCGAGGCGAACACCCCCTCCACGTCCGACATCCAATCCGGCCGCTTTCCCTCGGGCCAGGTGTGTCCGGCGACGCTGAGATTGAGCTCCGCGGGCATCCCGGTGAGGTCGGCCATCTCGCCGGCCGCGATGATGATCGTATCGCAGGCGATCGTCTCGTCCGACCCGGGGACCAGCTGGACCGTGGGCCGTCCCTTCGGGTCGGGAGGTCCCGTCGCGGTCCGTTGCACGATCAGCCGCTCGACACTGCCGGTGCCCTCGATGCGCACCGGGGCGCGTTGGTAGAGGAAGTTGAGCCCTTCCTCCTCACCGCCCTCCAGCTCCTCGGACCCCGCTGGCATGTCGGCTCGCTGCTTGCGGTAGACCAGCGTGACCTGGCCCCCTTGCGCGATTCGAAGGCTCGACCGGGCGGCGTCAAGGGCCACATCCCCGCCCCCGATCACCACTATCCGACGGTCCTTTCGACCGAGGAGGCCCTCGGGCCCCTTGTTGATCGCCAGGAGGAACGGGAGCGCATAGAAGACTCCCGGAAGGTGTTCGCCGGGGATTCCCAGCGCGCGTGGGTCGGAGGCGCCGATGGCCACGTACACGGCCAGATACCCCTCTTTCAGGAGGCTTTCTGGCGTGAAGTCCCGCCCCGCCTTCTTCCCGGTAACGAATGCGATGTCTAGCCCCTTCATTCGGGCCAGGTCCGTGTCGAGTTCGGTCCCTTCCAAATGGTACTTGGGGATCGTCTCCACCTGACCCCCCAGGAACGGCTCCGCTTCGAAGACGGTGGACGAGTATCCCCGGAGGGCGAGCTCCCAGGCGGCCATGAGGCCGGCAGGGCCCCCGCCGATAATGGCCACGCGTTCGTGTCGGGGCGAGCTCGGGACGTAGCTGAGGTCAGAGCGGCCCAACTCGAGCGCGGCGCGCTTGAGATGGCGAATGGCGATGGGGACCCCCTTTCCGGCCATGACGCAGTCCTCCTCACAGTAGTGGTAGCAGGTCTTGCAGAGGACCGTGGCGAGAGGGTTGTCCTGGAGGGTCAGCCGAGCCGCATCGTCGAACCGCTGCTGGGCGATGAGCGAGATGTACCCGCGACAGTCCTGCGTGATGGGGCAGGCCTGGACGCAGAACGGCATCGCACACTGCAGGCACCGCTGCGCCTCGAGCACCGCCTCCTCGGGGGTGTAGGAGCGGAGGATCTCGCCGAACCCGCCGATCCGCTCGGGTTTCGTCTCCTCCGGGATCTCCGTCCGCTCGTAACGAAATGCGCACATGGTGGCCAGCGCCCGACTTGAGGAACGCGCCGGGCTCGGAGGCCGCGCGCCGCTATACGGTCGTCGTGAGGGCGGGGACCTCGGTGGGACCGGGGCGGGGCATCCTACTTGGCACGAGTAGCTTCCGTGCGCCGATGGGCAGGGTCACTGCGAGGGAGGGGGGTTACTGGGACGGAGCCCGTAGACGCCGGAATGATCGCGCCCGGGCTCGCAATCTCGCCCGATATCCTGCCGATGCACGTTCCGTCGCCACGGTGATGACGACCGGCGGCAAGAGCGCCGCTTCCTTCCACAGGTACGCACGTATTCGGGCCGGATCCCTCTTCCAACACTCTCGAAGCCAGGTGCCGACCGCTCGCTGGACCCAGAACTCGGGATCCTTTCGGAGGGCGTGGATCACCCGGAGAGGACGCCCTAGTTCGCCCGATTGAACGAGTCGATTCTGCGCGTAGAGGGCCGCGCGTCGTCGCCAGAGATTTGGCGACCGGACCCACGAGGCGACCTCCGCCCAACGGTGGGGGGTCCGAGCCGCTTCCCTGGCGATGGGTCCGGACGCGAGGGCGTCACTCAACGCCCAACCGGTCGCCTCGTCCACCCAACCTTCGGCGAGATTCCAGAGTCGGCCTTCCAATCGGTGGGGGACGTGCGTGAGCAGTACGATGGCGAGAGCCCGCTCATCGTACGTCTTACCGCCCCAGAGTTCGGAAAGAACCGCCCACAGCTGCGCCTTCGATATCGCGGGGTTCGTTCGCACAAATCGGCGGGAGATCCGGTCCAAGCCGCCGGCCGACACCCCAAGCACGGGAGCCGGTGCGCCGAGGTAGGCCCGCAGGTCGGGGTGGGTGGGGGGACCGGCTTCCGCCCGAAGTTCAGCCCGAAGGGCGGAGGCCGAAGGTAAGCGGGATCCTCGTGGCACGTGCGGGGGAGGCTCCGAGGGCAGATGAACCCCGTTTCCCGTTCTGCGGCGGCGGACGCCCATGCAGTTTCGCTGGCGTAATTGGGTGCGTCAAGCTCATAGCCCCTAGGGGCACCGCGCCCCGCCTCCTGCCGACTCCCGCGACCCCGACCCAAGGGTTACCGAGTCCCCCGGAGCGAACAACGCATGGTCGCAGACCCAGTCCAAAACGGTGCGCTTCCGCGAGGCGAAAGCGTGAGCGATTCTGGTCTGCCCCCACCCGAATCTCCGGCCCGAGTACTCAGTGCGCGTCGGGCGGCGGGGGTGCTCGGCGCATTGTTGATGGCCCTTCTCTTGGGGGCGCTCGACAACTTCGTCGTGGTTACCGCGCTTCCGACGATCGCGACCGACCTCAACGACGTCAATGGCGTGGTCTTTGTGGTCAGCAGCTACCTGATCGCGCAGACCATCGCGATCCCCGTCTTCGGGAAGCTCTCGGACCGCTACGGCCGTCGGTCGTTCTTCCTCCTCGGGCTCGGCATCTTCCTCGTTGGGTCGGCGCTGTCGGGACTCAGCCAGAACCTGAACGAGCTCATTGGCTTCCGTGCGATCCAAGGGTTGGGCAGCGGGGCCTTCTTTACCGTCGTCTTCTCGATCGTCGCGGACATCTTCCCCCCCAAGGCCGCGGCGCGGCTCGCCGGAATCCTCTCGGGGGTCTTCGGAATCGCCATCGTCTTCGGCCCCCTCATCGGGAGCTACATCGTCGACACCACGACCTGGCGCTGGATCTTTTTCGTAAATCTGCCGATCGGATTCGCGGCCGTCCTGCTCGTCCTCCTTTCCATGCGGGCCCTTCCGGCCTCCCGGAGCCCGACTCGGTTCGATTCGCCGGGGATGGTGCTTCTCAGTCTGTGGGTCGGGGCGCTCATCTTCGCCCTCGTCGAGACCTCCAACGGCTGGGCCTGGACTGACGCACGGACCTTGGGTCTCCTCGCGACCGCCGTCGTCGTGTTTCCGCTCTTCCTGTGGTGGGAGGCCCGAGCGGGGGACCCGCTGCTCCCGCTGCGCTTCTTTCGCATCCCGGTGGTGGCGGCGAGCAGTTCGGTGAACTTCCTGCGGGGGGCGGTGCTGACCGTCGTCGTCACGTTCGTCCCCATCCTCGTTCAGAAGGGGCTCGGGGGCTCCCCGGACCTCGGCCGAGACGTGCTGTACGCGTTCATGATCCCGATGATCGCGGGGGCCGCCGTCGGCGGCCAGCTGGTCGCTCGTTCGGGCTACCGCGTGCCCGTCACCATCGGACTCGCTTTCACCACGCTCGGGGTCTACCTGCTCACCCTGGTCTCCTCCCAGCCTCCCATCCTCCGCTTCTACGATGGGCTCCTTCCGGTCGGTCTCGCAGGGGCGCTGGTTCCCCTGGGCATCGGGGTCGGGCTGACGTTCGCCCCCACGCAACTTTCGATCCAGTACGCCGTCCCCCGAAAGGACGTCGGCACCGGGAATTCCCTCGTGTGGTTCATTAGCAATCTAGGGGGCTCGATCGTCGTTTCAATCCTCGCGTCCTACCAGCTGACCGTCTTCACAAGTCTCCGCCCCGCCGGCGCCCCCCCAGCGGTAACCGACCCCGGCTTCCTTCCGTGGCTACTCGCCACCCAGTCGGCGGTGGCGACCTCGATCCACGACGTCTGGTGGCTCCTTCTCCCCCTCGCGGTCGCCGGTCTCGTCTCGGCGGTCCTGGTCTCGGGCCGGTTGCCTACGACGAGCGCCCTCGAGGAGGCCCAGACCGCGGCGCCCTCGCCCAACCTCATGTGATCGGACCCAGCGACCCTCGCCCTCCGTCACCCGGGAATTCGGAGTCCCGCACGCCGCGGGGCTACCGGGTCGTCAATCGGCCTTCATCACCGGCGGGCGGTTCGAGCTCTGGACGAACTCGCGCACCATGGGGTCCGCTATCCGGTAGCGGCCCTCGGTCTCCTCCACGACACTGGCGTACGCCAGCGTGCGAAGGAGATTCCGGACGGTGTTGTCGTTGACCGGGGTGCCCCGGCGGGCCGAGAGCGCCTCGCGCACCTCGGTCCACGAGGCCCCTCCTGCCACGACGCGCAGCGCCGTCCAGTAGGTCCGCGCGTCCCGGCCCGCTAGGAAATGGCCGAGCTCGGTACGGACGACGCGCCGCGCCTCGTGAACGGTCGCGCGCTCGGCCTGCTCGAGGGACATCCGCTCGACCGTGAGATGGTTTCCGAACAGGGTGAGCCAGCCCGGGATTCCGTCCAGCGTCCGGTCCACCACCTCCTGAAGCCGCGGCTCTGCAACGTCGCGCCGGTACTCCTTGAGGCCCCGAGCCAGGAACGCCACGGACGTGTCCCGGTCGAACGGGCCCAGCCGGACGGTCGCCGGGGGACGCCCAAACAGCGGCGAGCTCCCCGGGGGCTCGAGCAGCGTGCGGATGACCCCGAAACGCGAGCCGCTGAACACGAAGACGACCTCGGGGTGGGTGTTGAAGAGATTGCCCAGGATGCGCAGGATGCTCCCCGAGGCCTGGGCCACCTCCTGAACCTCGTCGAACTCGATGACGCTGCGGCCGGCCTCGTGCCCGATCACATCGAGGAGGTCCCAGACCGTGCGAAGCGGCCGATGCGGGGCGGTGACCGAGATCCCGCCCGGGCCCAAGGAGACCCCTTCGATCCGGCGGATGGCCCCCCTGAGCCGGGTCAGGACGGACCGGCTCGAGTTGAGGCCGTGGACGAAGGCGTTGACGAACCCGAGGGTGCCTCGGGCGCCCCAGAGGTTCACGTAGATCGAGGGGCGGTCGAATCGATGGTTGGCGGCCTTGAGGAGGCTGGTCTTCCCGACCATCCGGGGACCCAGGAGGACGACCCAACGCCCGGCGTCCACGAGCCGTACGAGTTCGTCGAGCTCGCGCTCCCGCCCGAAGAGGGTCTTGGGCGTGTCCTTCGGGGTGAGGTCGAAAAGGGGCATGACTTAACCCCCCTAAGCGCTTAAGCCTCTTAAGTCCACCGTTCGGCGCCCCGCCCCCTGTGGGGGGAATCGGTTTGACGAGGGGTCAAATGGCGGGGCATGGCCGAGCGGCTCGACTATCTCCGCGCCTCCCCCGAAGCGACCAAAGGGCTCGTCGAAATGGCGCGCTTCGAGCGGGCCGGGTCCCTACCGGTCTCCTTGATCGAACTCGCCAAGGTGCGCGCCTCGCAGATCAACGGCTGCGCCTACTGTCTCGCCCTTCACGCCCCGCGGGCGCGACGCTCGGGCGTCACGCAGCACCAGCTGGATACGCTCGAGGCCTGGCGCGAGTCCCCGGTCTTCTCGGCGAAGGAGCGCGCCGCGCTCGAATGGACGGAAGCGCTCACCCAGGTCTCTGAGGGCCATGTGCCGGATACGGTCTGGGACGCCGTCCGGCCCCACTTCACCGACGCGGAGCTGGTCGAACTCAGCATCGTCGTGGTGGACATCAATAGCTGGAATCGGCTCCAGATCGCCTTCCGGCGCGCCCCGGAGTTCCCGGCCCCGCCTGAGAGGACCGACGGCGGGACGACCGCCGCCACCGAGTCGCCGGCGAGAGAGCCGTAGGGGCGTCAGCGGGCCGAGCCCACGATCGACGCGAGGTAGTCGTTGCAGGCCTCGGCAAGGAGCCGGGCCCGCGAGGTGAGAAAGTCGCGGTAGCGGTCGGGTTCCCAGAGGGATCGGTCGGTGGGGAGGAGCTGCTGCTGCAGCTGATCCTCCGTCACCTTGGAGGCCGCGAGGTACTTCGTCGGCGGGTTCGTTGTCCAGCGACGGTCCTTGGGCCGCTCACTCAGGGCCACCGCGTTGGCGACCGCCCCGATCTCGTCCTCGGTGTAATCATACTCGGGGGAGCGGAGCACCGACCGGCTGCGGGGGAAGAAGCTGTGCCAGTAGGGCGCGAACCCGTACTCGACCGTCCCCTCCGTGCGGCCGAACCCGAGGCGGCGGTGGGACAGCCAGTCGGTCGCCTGGCGATGGAACAGGGTCAGGTAGAGGATGAGGAGCAACGGCCGATTCCAGGCGCCTCGCTCGAGGAACTCCTCCGGGGCGAGGCGGAACTCGACCTCCAGGTTCCCCCGCAGCGACTGGATCGCCTCCGAGAAGTCCGTCGCCTCCCGGATGTCGTGGACGTCCTCCGACAGCGTCGCCGTCGACGAGCCACTGTACCGACCGTCCCGCGCGGCCATCAGGAACCAGTGGAGCGCCCGGGGGAGGAGGAACCCGCGGGTCCCCTGCTTCCAATGCAGAAGCGCGAGGGGGATGAGCGCGTTCTGGGAGGGCAGGAGGTCCGAGGAGAGGATGCCGGCGCTCGCGAGCCCACTTACTACGGCAGAGAGGGATTCTTTCGTCCGGGCCCACGCGTCGGGGAACCCCTCCGAAGCCCAGAACTCGCGCGGGACCTCCCCCAGACGGATCCGGCCGTCTCCGCCGGCGGTGAGGACCCGGAGGACGACCCCCGGCTCGAGGTCGAACCCGGAGTCCGCGAGGTTGCGCAGGAACGGGAGGAAATCGTCGCGGACCCAGCCTTCATGTTCGGTGGCGGCCACGGCGAGGCTCACGTCGGTCTCCGTGACCGCCGTGCCCTGCTGATTGAGGCGGGTGAAGATCTCCGCCACGTCCTCCGTCTCGTGGCGGACCTCGGCGACGGCCACGGGACGACCGGCGATGTCGAGCAACGCATGCAGCCGGCCTCGGAGCACCTCCTTCGAAAACCGCGTGGCGAGCTTCCCCGGGAGCTTGCGCGCGGTCGCCTCGGCCAGCTCGTCGAGGCGCTGCGCGGCCGCCGAATCCGTCGCCGGCAGACCGAGTTGAAGGACCTGGCGGACCGAGACCCACTTCGGGTCCGCGGTCCGAATCGGATTCGCGAGGCCGAACTGGAGTCCCGCGGGTCCCGTGCAGAGATTGGCGAGCACGTCCGTCGAGGCGAGGCGGCGTTCCCAGCTGGCGGCGTTCACCCACCACGCGGGCTTTTGTCCGAAGACGAGGCAAAGCGCCGTCGTCCGCTGCTGTCCATCGACGAGCCATCGTTTCTCCGTCGCGGCGGGAGCCGCGGGAGCGCCGCCTTCGGCCTCGGGACGGGCCCACAGCAGGATCTGTCCGATCGGGTAGTCTCGGTGAAGGGAGTCGACGAGGGACGAGACCTGGTCGGGCCGCCAGACGAACTCGCGCTGAAACTCGGGAATGTCGAGCTGGCCCTGGACGGCCTGCTCGACCAGCTGCGCTACGGTGAAACTGGAGAACGGCGGCATCGCAGCGTCCGCTACACATGCCTCGGTCGTTCTAGGTCTAAACCCTGCCGAATAGGGCGTGAGACGAGCCCCTCACCCTCCCCGGTCCGCACGGCCTCAAGGTATGGGCGAAGGAGGGTGCAGATAGGGGCACGGTCCTCGCGACTCCCCGACCGGGGGAAGGGGGAAATGAGCTTTTGACGACCTCGTCGATGGCTCGCGAGTGAAGGCCCCCTCCCGTCGGCGCTGCGAGGTGGACGAGGCCTACTCCTACTCGTACTCAGAGGACCCGGCGATTGGCACGCTCACCCCGATCCTGTGCAGCCACTTTCCGACGTTCCTCGTGCGCCTGCAGCCGAAGGCGAACCCGGGGGACCCGACCGCGCGCCCCCCCCGCGAGTTCATTCTCTGCGCCACCCACCGAGCCATCGTCGAAGCGCTCGACCGGACCATTCAGCACTCCGGTGGCAAACCGAGGGTCCTCGAGGTTCAGCCGATCAATGGTGGACCCTAGGGCCGAATCGTCGTGCTGCGGGCTTTCCTGTTTGATCTCCTCTTTAGAAGGTCCGAATCAGGCACTCATCGCAGCCTGGGGGGCCAAACGAGTGAGGGCGCTCGGCCGCGCGACAGTTCGCCGGAGGACTCCGAAGGAGCGAACGAGCGGAGCGGGGAGGGGCATCGAATGGGACGCGGCCCGACTTCGGCGCGGGCCGGTGGTGGAGGACCGTTCGGAATCGGGTCAGGACGCGAGCGGCTCACCCTTTGTTCTGCATGTCCATGATGCGGGGCATTTTGGAACAGTGCATCATGGGCGTCCAACCCATCGAACCACTGGCCTGGCTGGAGGGTGCCGTGGCACTCCCCCCGACCGGACTCAGGGTGCCCTCGGAGGATCCCACGGCTGCCGCGGACGAGACCGCGTGGGCAGGGGCGGGGGTGAAGCGGTACACCAGAGCAGGCGGTCCCCACGCAAGGGCGGAGTACCCGCTTGACGCAGATCCGGCGCTCGCGGTAGAATGCGCGTGGCTCGGGGTTGCGAAAGCGACCGGCTGGATTCCTGCGACGGCGGGAACGAGGAAGACCATGGCGAGTCCGAAACCGATTCCCGTCCGGCGCGACGGTGAACGGAACTTGCTTCGTATCGGGCTTGCCGACCTCGAACGACTCGCCCGCATGGTCTGGCCTTGCTCCGTGCTGGCAATCCGCACGGTCGTATATTAGGGGCTCCCTGATGCCTTCTCCTCGCCTCCCGCTCTACTCCGACCGCGCAGGGCGATCGACCGAGTAACCTCTTGGTGACCTCGGCCCGAAGCAACTTATGCGGGAAGACCCCATGCTACCCTCGCCGATGTCCCTCCCCTCGGCGGGTGGGGCGTCCGCGTTACGGGGGGGGGTCGGAACCGGGACGATGGCATCCGCACCAGCAGCCCGTCGGCGTACACGGGTCGCGGTCATTGTCGTGGTCCTCCTGCTGCTCCTCTTGCCCGTGGGGCTCGGGTTCGCCCTCGGTTGGTTTGGCCTGAACGGTCCGGAAGAGGAGCGGCTCGACCCTGTCGCGTCGCTCTCTCACGAACTCCTGGATGGCTCTCCGGATGGACGGCTGGTGGTCGAGATCGCGGCCCCCCCGGGGGAGCTCCCTCCTGCCAGTTCGGTCAGCGTCCTCTGGGCGCGCATGAATGAAACCCTCGCCAAGAGTTCCATCCAGTTCCAACTGGATACGTACACTGAGGACTCGAGCGGGGCGCTCACCACCGACCAGCTGTTCAGCCTCGAGAGCCAGGTCCGGACCACCTGGCCGGTCCTGGGCACGATGGCCCTCTTCTATCTCTTCGTAGACGGCTCCTATGCCGGTGGAAGTTCCGTACTGGGCCTCTCCTACGCCGCGAGCTCGATCGCCGTGTTTCCCCGGATCATACCGGGGGGACCCGACGCCGGCATCGAGTCCACGGTCCTCGTCCACGAATTCGGCCACGAGATCGGACTCGTTGGCCTCGTCGGCTCGGCGTCCAACGAGGACATGGCCCACCCAGGACACTCGACCGACCCGAACGATGTGATGTATTGGCAGGTCGAGACGACCGCCGTGCTCGGAGGACTGATCGGGGGCCAAAGTCCCCCGAACCAGTTCGACGCCGCGGACCTCAGCGATCTCAGCACGGTAAAGATCACGCCAATCCCGCAGGAGTTCCTGCCGTGGGTCGTCCTCGCGGTCCTGCTGGGAGCCTCCGTCGCGGTGGCCGGGCTCTCCCTGCGTCGGCGCCGTCGGGCTCGGTAAGGGAAGGCGCGGGCACCCGGCTCGCATTGAACATACGTTTCCTCAAGGAGGGGGGTCTTCTCGCGCCTTCTCCGCGAGAACGGGAGGTCGGTTCTAAATGCGGGCCCCGTATGGCCCGCCGTCTGTCCGAAAATCGAGTGCGCCGCCCGTCGAGGATCCGAACCTTCCGCCGTCGCGCGCGGGGGAAGTTCGCGTCGCGAGCCCCCCTTCGTGGGCCCTTGACAGTCGTTGTGGCCTTTCTGTCGTTGGCTTCCACCGTTTCTGTAATCGGACCCGCGTGGGGATCGGGCCTCGGCGACCCCCGGTGGGTCTCCACTCACTCCGTAACTCCCACCGTCGGCGTTCGATCCGCTGCAAGCGTCGCGCCCCCTCTCTCCGATTCAGCGAGATCGCCTCCCGCGAGCCCCATGGGCCACGCCGCCACCTTCGGCCACGGAATCGCCGGCGCCCCCTGGGGGGCGGGCGCGAGCCGGAACGTGGACGCCGGTAGCTCGTCGCACGGAGCTACGACCGGCGCCTCTCCGACCCGGCCGGTCCCGGGTTATCACTACGGGAACCTGTCGAATCCCATTGCGCCTTCCGGCTCCTGCTTCGGGATCTGGCCTCCCGGAGGACAGGAGTACTACGCGAACGGATGCTACGGCCACGATGAACCGGGCATCCAGTTCTACTCGACGCTACCGGGGAGTGGCGGCAACGTCACGTGGAACGTTACGCTCCCCATTGGTCGGAACTCGAGCGCCACCCAGTCCGACCTGTACACGGCGATCTGGTTCGGGATGACCCTCAGCGACCCCTACG
>DASRSW010000009.1:0-6242 GCA_035656275.1 Thermoplasmata archaeon | reverse complement strand
CCGCCGCCGCGGCCTCCGCGGCCGCCGGGGGGAGCGCCTTCCTCCTTCGGGGGAAGGATCGAGGTTCCGACGGCTCCGCGCACGACCTTGAGCCGCGCCGCGTCCTCGTCGGGGACCTTGAGGCGGGAAAGTCCGAGCAGCGCCGCGAACGCCGACTGCGCGTAGTTCACGGTCGTCTTCGTGTGGCCGTCCGTGTACCCCCAGGCGTCCGTGATCCCCGCAAAGCGGAGGATCGGCTTCGCGACGTCGCCCACGGCGAGCCCGACCCCCCGGGGGGCCGGCTTGAACGTGACCACGACCGAGCCCGAGCGGCCGACGGCGGCGAACGGGACCGTGTGGGAGCGACCGCAGCCGCACTCCCAGCTGCCGCAGCCCCGAAGGACCTCGACGACCTCGAGCTTGGCCCGGTCGATCGCCCGACGAATGGTCGGACCGACCTCCTTGCCCTTCGCGCGGCCGAGCCCGACGAACCCGTCCCCGTTCCCCACGACGACCGTGACGGCGAACTTGAACCGCCGCCCGGAGTCGGTCATCCGCTGGACCATGTTGACGTCGAGCACCTCGTCGTGGAGCCCGGGCAAAAGCGCGTCGACGATCTGGGGCTCGCGCAGCGGAAGGCCGCTCCGGAGCGCCTGGGACATCGTGGTGAACTCGCCGGATTGGACCCGCCGTCCGAGCTCGGTCTTCGGCACCCACGGCGGGGGCGCGGGGGCGCCCGGGCCGCCGGGGCCCATGCCGCCCGACGGCGGAGGCAGGGCCGCGGCGCTCATGGCGCCTCCTTCTTCGGCCGCGCGACCTGCCCGGAGAGCTCGGAGCGGTACGCCTCGAGCGGCTTCGGGAGGGGCGGGGTGAGATGGGACCCGTTGAGCCGGTCCGCCGAGGGGAATCCTTCGCCGCCGTTGGGGATCTCGACGCCGGCGTCCAGAAGTCCCTTGAGCGCCCCGAGAAGTCGTCCCCCCGTGGAGGGTCGACGGAGCCCGGCATCGAGGATCGCCTGGGTCCGCCCGGCCTCCTTGGCCCGGAGACCCGCGAGATAGCCTGTCAGGTACGCGGCCGGCGTCGAGGAGAGCCCCCGCGCGGGAAAGCCCACGCGCTGGAGCTCCTCACTATCGGCGGCGGCGAACACCCGGTCCCCGCCGGGGTCGTAGTCGGTGAGCGCGACCAGGACGCGGTGGTTGGTGAACCGCACGACGGCGCGCGGCTTCCCTCCCCGAAGGAGTCCGAGCCGCAGCCGGTAGTCCGTCTTGCCCTCCCGCCGGCGGCGCAGCGGCACCCGGTAGCGCGGCCCGCGGCTCATGTCGACTTCTTCTCCTCGGCGAGGGAGCCGGCGAGCCTCAGGTTGATAAGAAGGTGCGCCCGGCTGCGGAACATGCCGCCCTTCGCGCGCCGGTAGAACTCCCGGTAGACCGCGGAGGTGATCCGCTTCGATTCGCGCAGCTCCTTGAGAAGGGAGCGTTGCGCGCGGATGCGGCGCATCCAGCGTTCCTTCTTCGGGATGCGGCTGAGCGGCGTCCCGCGGCGGGAGCCGGGGCCCGAGTGACGGCCGCGGGCGACCTCCTCGTGGTGCCGGCGCGCCCGCACCCGTGACGTTCCACGGATAGGCAGCCGCTGGATGACGCGCGCCTTGATGGCGCTTCGGATGTCGGCGCGGGTCACGGCGTCGGCGAGCTCTTCCTGGCTCGCGGGGTCGATCCAGACCCGGCCCTCGCCGCACTTGAGGAGCAACGCCGCCATCCGGCGCTGGTTCGTGAGGTCCGGCATGCCTACGTCGGCGCCTCCTCCTTCACGATCGGGTTGAGCACCTTGACGCCGCGCTTGCGGGCGGTCTCCTCGAGGACGAGCCGCCGCCGGGTCCCGACCGTCCGCGCGATGACCGCCGCCTCGCGGGCGGGGTCGATCCCGTCGATCTGTTCGACCGTCCGCACCACGATCGGGCGGAACCCGGTCGGGGTGAGGCCGCGGGTGAGCGCAGGCGAGCCGAAGCCGATACGGACCACCCGGGGGCGATACCCATAGTGGCGCCGCTGCTTCGATTGGAGCCCGCGCGGCGTCCGCCAGTTCTGCCAGCGGCCGATGCGGAAGTAGCGGTTCGCCGCCTGCCGGCCGAAGTGCGGTCGCGCGTCGCCGAGGGCGGCGCGGATCGTGAGCAGTCGGACCGCCTCGGGGTCGAGGGTGGGCCGCCGGGGCGCCTTCGGGCCTTCCGCCTTCTTGGGCGCCTTGGCCGGCGGCGCCGCCGGGGGGGCGGCCTCGGCCTCCGCGGGCTTGGCCCGCCGCGTGGACTTCTTCGGCGTCGGGGCGGCGGTGCTGGGGGCCGGCTCGCGCTTCTCCTCGGGGTCGGCCATCAGTTCGTCCCCTTCAAGTGCGCGCGTTCGACGATGTAGATGCCGTCCTGGAAGACCCGCGGGTCGTAGTCGCGGATCCGCGTCGCCCGCTCGATGTTCGCGCTGCTCTGGCCGACGTGCTCGACGTCGTAGCCCGAGAGGAGGACGAAGTCGCCGTCGACCTTCGCGTCGACCCCCGGGACCAGGGACGCGGAGCGGGGGTACTTCTCCCCCAGGAAGTTCTCGATGACGAGCTCGTGCTCCTTCACCGAGACCTTCATCGGGAAGTGCGCGGCGACGATCTTCATCTTCGCCTCGAAGCCGGTCGTGACGCCCCCGGCCATGTTGCGGAGGTGCGCCTCCCACGCGTGGAGCAGCGCCTGGGCCCGCTTGCGGTTCCAGGGGATCTTGAGCTGGAGGCGGAGCGACTGCGCCGCGACGGTGAGCTCGAGCGCGTCCTTGGGAAAGCCGCGGGTGATCCGCCCGAGGGGACCCTCGACGCTCACGGTGTTGCCGTGGAGCGTGACCTTGACCCCGCGGGGGAGCGGGAGCTGGGCGGAATCGCGGGTGGGCTCAGTAGACATACGCGAGCAGCTTCCCCCCGAGTTTGAGCTCCCGCGCCTTCGAGTGGCTCATGACCCCCTGGTTGGTCGAGAGGATGAGGAGGCCGAAATCCTGCGCGGGCAGGAACCGGGCCTCGAACCGCTCGAGCCGCCGGGCGCCGACCGCGAGACGGGGCTTGATGACCCCGCAGGCGTTGATCCGCTTCGAGAGCGTCACGTCGAACTTCCCTCCCCGGCCGTTGGCGACGTAGCTGAAGTCCTGGATGTACTGGTGCTCGCGGAAGATCCGCAGCACCTCGCCGACCAGCCGGGAGGTCGGGGTGAGCTCCACCTTCGCCTTCCCCTCGCGGTCCGCGTGGCCCAGGGTGAGGAGCGCGTCGTTGAGTAGGTCGTGCTGCATGGTTCCTCTCGCTCCTCCCTACTGGTATTTCTGGAACCCGAGGTCCACGGCGACCTCGCGGAAGCACTGGCGGCAGAGGTGGAGGCCGTAGCGCCGGACGATCCCGCGCTTGCGGTCGCAGCGCAGGCAGCCCACCTTTCGCCCGAACTGCTTCGTGGGTTTCATCGGCGGCTCACTCCAGGAACGTGACGTTGAAGGCGCTCCGCAGGAAATCGCGGGCCTCCTCGCGGTTCACGTGGACCGCCTTCGCGAGGCTCTGGCTCCTGATCTTCCGGTCGCGCACGCGCCATCCGGCCCGCCCCAGCTCCACGGCGATGTCCATGCCCCGGACGCCGATCTCGGGGTCGTACTTCATCCCGGCAAAGTCGGTGTAGTCCGCGATCCCGAACGAGAAACTCCCCCGGCGGTCGATGGAGTCGGGGTCCAGCTGCCGGTCCCGGGCGTCGAGCGCCCGCTGGAGGAACTCGGTCGCCTTCGCGCCGCGGAGGGTCACTTTCGTGCCGATCTCCTGGCCCTGGCGGATGCCGAAGTCGCGGTTGGTCGACTTCGACCGCGTCGCGACCGGCTTCTGGCGGGTCACCATCTGGAGCACACGTTCGGCCTTCGTGCGCGGCTCGCCGGACTCGCCGACGCCCGAGTTCACCACGATCTTGATGACGCGGACCTGCCGGAGCCGGTTCCCGGTCGGGGGAGCGCTCGCGGGCGCGGCGGTCGCGGGGGCGCTCATCGGTCGAGGCCCTCCGGGAGGGTGATCTGCGGGGTCGTCTCCCCGATGACGTAGACGTACTCCTTGATGGTCGAGAACCCTTCCTTGAAGTGAACCAGGTTCGGCTGGGGGGAGTTGCGGACCTCGATCCGCTCGACCCGCGCGACCTCCCCGACGTGCGAACCGCCCGAGAGGTAGGCGAGGCTGCCGGCGGCGAGCGCCAGGTGGCCCAGGACCTTCTGGGAGGGCACCTCGAGCTTCAACGAGTCGCCGACCTTCCACGGGCTCTTCGCCTCGACGAGGAGATTGCGGCCGTCGTGGAGCGTCACCTCGACGCGCCCTCCGCGGACGGCGTGCTTGAAGCGAACGCGGCCGATCTTCGTCGTCGCCTCGGCGGCGGCGATGGGGACGAGCGTGAGCTTCCCGCGCCCGTCCTTGAGGAGGCGGAAATGCTCGTTGAGCGGGGCCTCGAGGCTCACGGTGTCCATGAGGCCGATCCCGCGGGCGAGGTCGCCCACGACCCGCCCATCGACCTTGACCTTCCCGCTGCCGAGCAGGAGGCGCGCCTCGCGGGCGCTGTGGGCGATGTGCCGCACATCCCGCAGGACGAGGAGCAGGGGGATCGACTCCGCCTGAGGATGCGGACCCGGGGCGGGCCGCTTCACCCACTTCGTCCCCTTGCGGGGGATCGTCCAGGTCCGGGGCGCGGCCCGGCGCTTGAGGCGGAACGTCATGGGGAGGAGGCCTCCGTGGCCTTCGGCTTCGTCGTCTTCTTCGGCGCGGGCGCAGACTCGCTGGGGGCGGGGGTCGGCGGGGCCTCGGTGGGTTCCGCGCCCTCCTCCGACGGCGCCTCCGATTCGGGGACCTTGAGGACCCGGCGCCGCCACGGGTCGGAGAGATTGAGCCGCGTGAGGAGGAGATGGCTCGGGCGGATCGGGAGCGGCTTCAGTTTCGCGTCCGCGGTCTTCCCGGTGACGTTGTCGAGCGTGAGCGAGTACGAGCGTCGGTCGACCTTCGCCACGCGCTCCTCCCGTCCGACGTAGCTGCCCGAGAGGATGCGCACCGTGTCCCCCTTCCGCACCGGGAGCGATCGACGTCCGTAGCGGGTCCGCAACTCCTTCGAGAGCGCGACGCTCATGCGGCGACGGCGCTCGAACGTGTCGGCCTCGAAGAGCGCCTTACGCTGCCGGCGCGGTTGAGCGGAGAGCGTCGTCATCGTGGCCCTCCCCTAGAGGATGATGGACGAGGCCGCGGCGATCCGCGGCCAGCGCTCCGCCGCCTCCTTCGCGACGGGTCCCTTGATCTGCGAGCCCTTGATCTCCCCGGTCTCGGTCGTGATGACGGCGGCGTTGTCCTCGAATTGCAGGCGCATCCCATCGGCCCGCCGCATCGGGGAGCGGGCGCGGACGATGACCGCGTGGAGCACCTGCCGGCGCATCTCGGGCGTCCCCTTCTTGACCGAGACGATGACGAGGTCCGCGATGCCGGCCCGCGGGTAGCGGCGGTGGGTGCCGTGCCAGTTGCGGACGGCGATGATCTCGACGATCTTGGCGCCGGTGTTGTCGACGCAGTCGAGCCGGGCACCCTTCGGGAGCCCGCGGCCGCGGCGACCCGGTAGGCCCTTCATGGGGTCACCTCGGGGACCGGGGTCGGCTTCGGCTCGACCGCCTCCTCGCCCTTCACCCGGTGCGCCGCCTCCCCCAGGTCCTCGACGACGCAGAAGGCGACCGTCTTCGACAGCGGCCGCGTCTCGGCAATGCGGACGCGGTGGCCGACGACCACGCCGAGACAGGGGGGCGCGTGGGCGAGGTAGCGGCGGTTCCGCTTCTCGAACCGCTCGAACTTCGGGAGGAAATGGAGGAGGGTCCGCTCGACGACCGCGGTGCGCTGCATCGCGGTGGAGACGACCGTCCCTTCGAGGATCTGGCCACGGAGCGACAGATGCCCATGGAACGGGCAGTGGGCGTCCTGGCAGCTCGCCTTCGGGGCGCGCACGTCGAGACCGACGTCCCGGGCGCGGCGAGTGCGGGTCGGTGCCTTGCTCGGACTCATCGAGGACTCCGGCGCCCGCGGTCGAGCAGGCGCTTCGTTCGGTCTTCGGGGCGGACGCGTAGGAGGTCGCCACTTAACGGTAACTCCCGGTCCCCGAGGAAGATCGCGCCCGAGAGGCCCGCCTTCGGGACCTTGATGACCCGGTGGTCGCCGTCGCGGCGCACGTGGAGGAGGTGGAGGCTCTCGTCCACCAGCGTGCC
>DASRSW010000008.1:0-1693 GCA_035656275.1 Thermoplasmata archaeon | reverse complement strand
TGCCGGTCGGCGCTCGTCCGACTGGTAGGGGGGCATCACCACATCCTTGGGAAGGGCGTCGGGGTCAAGTCGAAGACCCCCAAGTCCTGCCGTCGTCCGCAGGACGGACAATCCTAGATTCAGTCCCGCGTTCAGTTGGCGGTCCAGGGACCACCCACAGGTCGCGCAGTCGAACCTAGTCCCCACCCTTCTTCGGCGTTCGGATACTTCGCCACATTTCGGGCAGGTGCGTGAACTGAGATAGGGGTCGACCCAGACGATCGGGACGCCCTTGTCCTCGGCCTTGTACTTCAGTTGTCGGTGAAGCTCGGCCCGGGGCCACGAGGAAAGCCGACGGCGGGAGGAGCGGGAGGTGAACGTACGACGGCCACCGCCCCCCACCCTCTTCCAACGAGGGCGTGGAAGCCGAGTCAGGTCTTCGAGGGCGAGGGCAGCATGTCGTTCGGCTAGCTCGTCGACCAACCTTCGAGTAAGGACATGGAGCCTCGCGCGTATCCGGTTCCGTTCCCGCCTCCCTTCCCGGCCGAGCAACCACCGGGAGAGACGACGGTCGTGGCTCTTCTTCCTCCCCAGATACTGACGCCGTCCCATGTGACGGAACTGAAGAGCCCGGATCTCGGGGAAGTCGACCCTGACGAACGTCGCCGACTCCGGGCCTACCTGAACTCCATCGAGGGACGACTCGTTGGTGTCAAGAGCGACCAACGAGGTCGGAGTGTAGGTCTCGTGGACCGATTTGGCGAGAACGAAGACGACCCGGCGAAGGCCGATGTGGACCTGGGTCACTCGATGGTCGGGGTCCGAGAGGACAGCCCGATGGTAGTCGGACACCGGGAGGACGATCGAGGTCCACTCCCCACGACGGAGAGAGAGGCGCAACCGCCCCGTGTCGAGGTCGAAGTGAAAGGACTTTGCGGGAACACGGACGAACGGGGTGCGCACGTAAGGGACCTTGCAGGCGATGTGCTCGCGCAGACGACGGCGATGCCCGCTCGCGAGGGACCGAGCGACGTCGGCGGCGGCGAGCCCGATCGTTCCGGTCACCCGGGTCTCGAGCGCCTTCGCCCGAGCATACGAAGAGATCGCTCCGCGAGAGGTTTCGTGGGTTCGCAGTATCTCTCGGAGGCACTCGTTGACCAGGAGTCGAAAATCCACCATCAGCCCTCGAACTGAAGGGGTCAGAGTCGCTGAGGCGGAGCCAGAAATCGGGGAGTTCGAGTCCGCGGCGGGTCGGGGCCGAAGCTGGGGGACCCAGAGGGGGAGCACGAGCGACCGGCGAGGGTCCACGCCCGAAAAGTGGGGGACCCGCTCAAGAGTCTCGCGGCGCCCCTGAACGATGAACCATGGGGGTTGGTGTCGTCCCGGACTTGTCGGAGAATAAGCTCCTAAGGCAGCTCCCGTCGGAAGGTTTTTGAAGGGGTAGCCCGCGGTACTGACGTGGGAGCGGCATGTCCGGTCCGGTCTACTCCTACCCTCGGCGCATGCCGCCGCTGTACCGGCTGGCCCGGGCCTTGCGGCGGTTGTCGGTCCTGGTCCTCGTCCTCCTGATCCTCTTCACCGCGTCCGTGGTCTATTCCACGAGCCAGCTCGCCCAGACCCCGCCTCAGGTCGGGACGTTCTCGGTCGCGTTCGGCTCGAACGGCACGATGATCCTGGCGAGCAGCCTCTCGATCGACAATCCCGGCCTCTATCC
>DASRSW010000007.1:0-8685 GCA_035656275.1 Thermoplasmata archaeon | reverse complement strand
AACACCCTCTCCTATCTGATCGAGAACGCGATCGAGCACCGTCCCGAGTGGGACATCTACACCAACGTCCCGTTCCCGTGGACCGGGTCACTGGCCGGCACGATCCCGGCGCCACCCAACCTCCATTCGGTGGCGAGCATGTCCGGGTTGCTCCGGGGAGTGGCGAACACGCTCCTCGCGAACCGGATACCGGCGGTGGCCATCGACGAGATGGACCAGGCCACCACGAGCCACGAGTGGACCTCTGAACGGAGCGAGTCCTGGACCAAGTTCCTCTACGTTGAACGTCACTTCCGGGTCCGCGGACCGCTGCTCGCCTACCACGTCTACGAGCACGTGCCCCTCCCGCTGCGACGGGTCGGCGACCTCCGAGGGAGCTACTTCCGGGTGGTCGTTCTGGGTGGGGAGCGGCTGCTGGCTCGGGTCGAGGATACCTCGGCCTGGTGGGGAATCCGGGAGAGTGTCCTCCCCTACCTGACCCTCGGGCTCCGGGGATTCGACCTGGATGTGGACATGGCCGACCTCGAGCGGCACTTGGAGGGCGGTCACCGCGACGTTGCCAGGCAGACTCTTGCCTACCTTGACGAGATAGACCAGGCCCGGAAGAACGAGTCCGAACTCACGGTGTCCAAGGCGCGCGAGGCGCACCTCGGGGCCCTGGCAACCTCGAAGGCGGCTCTGGCCCGTCGGTTGAGCGCGTACGAGGAAAGGAACGAGGAGATCGTTCGCCTGCTCGCGACGGTTCCCTCTACCACCAACACCCAACTGCGGGAAAGGTACCAGACGAACATCAGCGGTCAACTGCTCGCGAGATTGCGCGCGGACGCGAGGCGTCGGTCCCGGCACGACGAGGTCCAGACTCCCGCGGTTAGCGGGTACGAGGTTGCAGCATGACGCCGCGCGCTCTCTCACGCGCGCGCGAGCGTGTCAAGACTCCTGTGGACCAGAGAGCCCCCGGAGGGAGACCGACTGGAGGGACCGGATGGCGGACTTGATACCCGCGTCCGAGGCGTTCCTGACCGCCTTCGTGCTGGTCGCGCCCTTCGCGGCTTGGCTCCGACCTCGACCCTTGAGCCTCGCCGCCGGCGCCACTCTTGTGGCTCTCGGGGCCCTGTTCGTCGAAATTCTCATCCAGGACGCCCTGAGTCCCGAAACCGCGGCGGCGGTGGTCCTGGTCTTCGTGGCCCCTCTGACCGAGGAACTGCTCAAGTTCCTCGACTCGGGCTTGACCGGGGCCAACTACGCCTCCGCCGCGGGTGCCGGGATCGGCTTCGCAGCGGCCGAGAACGGCCTCTACTTCTTTGCGGCGTGGGGCGAGCCGGTCTCCTACGTGGTGGCCCTGATCGCTCTCCGGGCGGCCACGGATCCCCTCATCCACGTGACCGCGACCGCCCTCGCCACGCTCTCCTGGCATGGGCGACCGTGGGGGCTGCCCGCCGGCCTCGTCCTTCATGCCCTCTGGAACAGCGTCGCCTTGGTCGAGGTCTATATCGACCCGACCCTCGGCCTCACGCTCATCGCGGCCTCGGGTTTGGTTGTCCTTGGTGTTCTCGTCCTCGCCCGGCGGAGTCCCGACATCCGGCGCACCCTGTCAGACCGCTGGAGGATGAACCCTAGGACCGGAGTGCTGCTTCCCGTGACGGCAGCGTGAGGTAGAACGGTGATGGAGGAGAAGTGGTCGAAGCATGCAGGGCATCTCGAGGAGGGGGGACTCCACGGCTGGTGTGCGAGTTGCCCTCCCGAGGAACGGCACCGGGCGATTGAGCGGACGGTCCGGACCGACGGTTACATCACTGCGGTCCGGCGGCTGAACTTCCTCGCAAACGTCGCCAACCGGCGGGACATTGGACACCTGCATCGAGTAGCGCTGGAAGACGAAGAGTGGACCCGTCAGTGGGAGAGCGGGATCCGAGACGACGATGATCGAAGGCGCGATCTGGGGTCTCGACACCACGTCCGAGGTTTCGAGCGTGATGTCCAAGGTCAACGGGAACGCGTGCGACCCCACCTAGCGAGGAACCCGAGAAAGCGCCGATCGTCTTAATCACATTCGAGCTGCGAGGACGCCCAATAGCGTTCGCCGACTCATCCCAGGGGAAACAAGACCCTCTGTGGAGGGAGGTTGGTCGACTGCCGGCTGCTGGTTTTCGTGGTTAACGCGCCCGTCTTCAGGGGTGCTCGGTGACCGTCAGGCTCGAGGGGTCGACATCATCGCCGTTGTGCAGGATGAAGCGCCCGCAGGGATAGGAACCTCCACCGTACTCAATCGCTAGCGCGAATGTATAGTCGCCCGGCCCGTACTCCGTCTCCGGGTTCATCAGCCCGGGGAACCTGAAGTTCTCGGCGACGCTGATGTGGCAGCTCTTCTGACCTTGGTACTTGAATGCAACGTCAAGCGGCTTCGCCGCCTTCGGCAAGATTGTCTCCATCCGCGCCATCTCGATCTGAGCTTCGTCGACCTTGAGGAAGTAATTCACGCCCCCCGCGGGGGTGCCAACGTAGACATCGGTGAGGGGGTTGCGCTGCGAAGCCCACTTGGTCCTGAATTCCCTCCCGTCCTTCTCGATCTTGACTACCCCGACGACTCCTGCCGCGGTGCCACCGCCGAGAAATCCGTGCGATCCGTTCTTGACGTAGAGGTGCGTCCAGCGGGCGGTCACGACGTCCGGGGGTTGGCCGGGAAGCTTGCCCGGTGTCGGAAACTTCTCCGCCGTGGCCGTAAACGATGGCCTCTGGAAGAGGTAGATCACGTATGCCGTAAACAGGGTCAGGGGCACTCCGGAAGAGAGCGCGACGGCGGTCTGGGACCGCTGGTCGGGAAAGATCGCGAGGAGCACCACTGCGAAGACGAGGGCGATCGCGCTCAGGACGATCGCGAACACCAGTGGCCGATTCACCGTCGCCGCCCGCCAATCCAAGGTCGGGGCTCCCTATAACCGCCAATCGTCGACTCGGGAGCTTGCAACGGACACGTTGACGCTGTGACCGAACCGTGCCCTCTATTTCCGCGAGCCGTGCGACGGCGAATCCCATCTGGGTGAGCTCGAAAGGCTGGATTAGGGGCCAACTGTGCGAATCACGGGCCTCACTAGAGGCACCCGAACCACGGGCTATCCGTGATGCCGCTCTTAGGGGGCAAGATCGGACTATATTCTACCGGGCCCGCTATTCTCGCCAATGAATGCCCCGCGACTCGTGGCCATCGAACTCCGAAGGACGAAACACAAGCTCGTGGAACTGAGACCCACGCCCATTGGGCCGACGAGCGCCGGCGGGTTGGCGACTCGAACTTTCCGGCGGAACGAGTATCTGCGATTATCCTCAATCCACGAGCAAGAGGGTCGACGGGCGCGGAGGGATTTGTGCGCCGCAGCTACTCGAGTTCAGGCTGCGACTCCGAGTTAATCTAGTTCGCTGCCCAATGCCGGTACAATGCCCGCGATCGGGTACCTCGCCCTCCTCGACGAGTCTGAGGTCGGCGCAGCGACGACCAACCCGTTCTTCCTCTATGGAGCGATCCTTGTCCGCCTTGATCGCGTGGCAAGGTTGGACGAGCTGCTCGAAGCGACTCGTCGGGCCGCAGGATTTCCGGACGATGTCCCTTTGAAATGGGTCTCACCGCCGGCCAGCGCTCAAGTGAGTCGTGCCGCACACGCCGCAGCGAAGGAGCAAGTCCTCGACTCGCTCGTCGCGGACGGCGCACGACTTTTTGCGAATTTGACGTGCGGTCCGGTTGCCGCGGGAGCGAAGGCGGGCAGCCAAGCCCCGAAGTACGGCGCTAATGCCATCCTTCGAGCCCTTGACTCCCATCTGAGGGAGGTAGATGGTCGAGCGCTCGTCCTTGTTGACCAGTTCTCCGGTTTCAACACACTCTCTTACCTCGAAGAGAAGGGATCGAAGGGACTGCTCTACCCGGCCGATCCGAGTAAGAACCGACGGCTGGACCTGATGGGTGGGTTCGGCGCCACGAGCGCGCGGGCGAGCCGAATCTCATCGCTGGTAGACGTCCCGCTGGGCGCGTTCGGCTACTGCATCGAGCCGGTCAATCACCGCCAAGTGTCGGCGGTCGCCCCTCACGTAATGCCGCTGGTCGCGAAGGACCGAAGCGGCATGGTCTGGAACCGGGGTGTTTCTCTGTACCCGCAGACGCTGAGGCACGCCGGCCACCTACCGGCGTACAACCGCGTGCATCAGGTTCTGACCGCCCACGGTTTAAGGGGTGTCCCGCAGTTTCATCTGGTCACGTCTCCGGCCGCCAGCCCGACCCCCGCGCCTCGCCCAACGCGGTGAGGCTGACTCGGGGGGCATGACCCCCCGGACCGAAGTTTGGGGTGGTTGGCCGCCTGCCACTCGCGCCGTGCGCCCGAGCGAATCCGAGACACTACCCGCGTTCCCCGTCCGCGGGCTTTGCCGTCCGGCGGTCCTTCGGGTCGGCGGGCTGCAGCGAAAGAGAGTCGGGACTCTCCCCCCCACCGTTCTTCAAGATGAACTCGAACGGGCCGTCCGCTCGAGCGCCCCACTTGAGAACAAGCGAAATTCGGTGGTCGGCGACCGGGAACGGATTCTTCTTGTGGTCGGGGAATCGGTAGTTGTCGGCCTCGTGGATGTAGCACAATTCGTCGTTAGCGACCTTGACCGCGATGTCGAGGAGCCGCTGTTCTCCCGGATTGAGGGTTTGCCGCTCGGCCTCCTTGATGAGAGCTGGGTCGATCACATATCCGACCGCGAGCCCTTGGGCCGTCGGGACGAACCGCTGGTCGATCGGCTCCGCCTTATCGACCCACTTTGGGACGTATCCCTGCGCCCCGCCATCCACTGAAATTGCGCCGCGGAGGTCAGCGGCGACACCGCCGCCGAGAAAGTTCGTCGCGTCGTTGCGGACCCAGACGTGGATGAACTTCCATTTGGACTTCTTGTCCCACTCGTCCTCAGCGGACCACACGGTGAACGTCGGGGTTTGGAGGAGGAAGATGATTATCGAGCCCAGGATTCCGGCGTCAACCGCGGCGATGAGGCCCAGGCCGAACGCGAGCGTCCCGACCGGCTCGAGTACATAAAAGGCGGCGAGCAGACCGAAAAGGATGGCGCCAGTCACGAGCGCCCCGACCATCTCGTAGGAGATTCGTGACCCCACTTGCTCTACCTCGGCTCGCCTAACCGTGGTGGGAGCCGCCCACCCGCTTGCGCTTGATCTCAGCCGCCACTCGGTCGCGCAGATCGCGAATTCCGCTCCTCGATAGGCGGACGCTGATCTCGTCGGCGTACTCACGCACCCGGTCGGCGTTGAGAGATCGGAGAGGGATGTCCCTCCGCGAGACCCACTCCAGACAACCAGTAACGGACCGGTCGACTGCCTCCCGCTCGATCAGTCGCAGCTTGCGCGCGATCTCCGAGGCCGTCTGAGCCACGGGTTTGTCGGCCTCAGAATCACGCGAGCCGTCGAAAAAGAGTGGCCCTCCCTTCAGCGCAGGGAGATCGAGCTGATCGGCCAAGTAAGCGAGTAGATCTCGCCGTAGGTCCCACTCGGAGTCGGGGTCTGGGGGAGTCCGGTCGCTGGCCCGGAGTTTCTCGAGGTAACCCGCGATGATCTCGTCTTTCCCGGCGACCAGGGCCGCGCCCGCTTTCGCGAGGCCCTCACGATAGGCCCGGTCGTGCCCCCCCCTCGGGGGAGATGCGATGTACATCCCCTCGTCGGTGGATTCCCCGGCTTCGTCGGGCCCCGATTTTTCGGGCACCCAGTCCGCGACCTCCGCGAAAGCATGGAACCTCCCGTCGAGGAGGAAGGAGAACTGAACGCTCGACGTTTCGCCGACGTGCCCGGCATAGTCGGGGTCCGCTTCGTCATCCGGCACAATGCTCTCCTCCAGGTAGATCGCGGGCGCTCCCACCCGTTTCGCAAACGTGAGAAACTCACCAACGTCCCGTCCATCCCAATACACCGGGTCATCGGCTGGAATCCCCCCATGAACAGGGTAGACTGGCAAGGGCGATTCCCTTCGGACACGATCGGCGGTCTTGCCGAGGATACCACGCTCCGTCGCCATCGCGGTCCGACCCGGTCACCGGGACCGCCAATATGAGCATGGAGGGCGCTCCGACCGGGGGCAGGGCAAGGCCCGTGGTCGAATCCCCGAGTAATGCCGATTCATCCGTACTCGTACGTGCGTACCTACTGAGCGCGAAGTGAGCATTTCGAGCGCAGAGTGCGGGCTTCCGTCTGGCAGGTCCAGTGTCCGGTGAGAGGGGGTGTTAGGTCACGGCAGGCCGCGGAGATGGCCAATCAACCGTCCGGAATCCTGGTGTGCCGTCTGCGGTAGAGTGGGAGGAGATTCCTGAGGAGGTTGATCACGTCTGATGCTCCGTCGACTCCATAGACCTGATCGTCTGCAATCTCCGGGTAACGGACTCTATCGTCGACGCGTGTCCCGGCGAGCCTTCCGCTCCACCCGGCCACCCGGTACGCGATTACCAACCGATGCAGAGCCCACGCGTGGGCGATCTCTGACAACGTGCCGGCTCCACCCCCGATTGCGACCACCGCATCGGAGTTCGAAACGATCAGGTTCCTAGCGTGGTCCAGTCCGGTGGCCAAGACCGTATCGGCAACGTCAGAGGCTGAGGCTGGGTCGAAGCCCGGAAGCACTGCGACCAGTGCTCCCTCACGGTACTTACCGGAGCTTCGTGCACCGACGGCGACGCACCGGGCCAGGTCCCCGATTCCCCCGGTAAGGGCGGCATAACCCTCCGAGATGAGCACCTTCCCCAGTTCGGTAGCCAGCACACGACGCGGATCGGACTCGGGAATGCTCCGGTCACCGATGACGGCGATCAGTGGGCGAGTCACGAGGCGCTCCTGTAGGGCGACTTCGCGACAATGCTGGCCACGATGATCTCCCGAACCTCCCTGCTGCGGAGCGACTTCTCGGGAGACGGCTCGTACCAGTAGACCTTATCGGGGATACTCACCGGATGCTCCGCCATCTCGATCACCGGGAGCATGTAGGCCCAGTCTTCCGCCTCCGGAATCCAATGCCCATCGATCTTGAGGTCCGCTTCCCGAATGCGGTCAAAGAGCCTTTTCCGGAACGTTCGGAGGTGCTGCCACACGTTTCCTCCGCCGCGGGTAAACCGTGCGTGCCGGAACGTGACCGGGTAGGTGGCCGCCTTGTCGGTCCGTAGCATCGAACCCACAGTCGCGTCAGCACCGTGCTGATACGCTTCCGATACTCTAGAGAGGGCCCCTTCGCCGATGAGCTGGTCGTCGGCGTCGACTGTCACAACGATTGACTCCGGATTCGAGCAGAGGTCGCGAATCGCAGCGAAGTTGTTCTCGGCGATCGACGCGGGAGAGTGGTTCAGGTAGACGGTTGCCCGGTCCCGCCAGGCGGGACCCGCCACCTCCCCCAAATACTCGGCCATTCCGTTCGCGGACGCTCCATCCACGAAGACTACCCCCCAGTGATCGTAATCTTGGGTCTCGAGCGATCGCAGGCACCTCCTGACTTTCGAAATGGGGACGTTCCTCCCCCTGACGATGAGAACCATCCTCTCGTCACGCCGCCCTAACCAATCTCCCAGCGAGCCGGTGAGGTCTACCTGTCCGAGCTGTCCGGCGAAGAACCTCCCGCGCTCGGTGGCCTTGGCAATGTTGTACCACTCGTTCACGTTCGACTTTCGCTCGTTGGGAACGTGGATGAACCAGGTCCGTGGATCTCCACCTCGGTACGAGTTTCCTCCGTTCCGGCGCATCTGTGTGTCCAACGAGCGGTGCCAGTGAAGCTGAAGCCTCCCGTCGGAGCCCACTGCGTTGGGGAACGGAAGAGCCAATCGGAGGCGGTCGAGGTGCAACAGGGAACAACGAACCTCGGTCCTCCACTTGCCAGCGGTCGATCCCGCGGTGAAGGGCACCGTCCTTGGGAGAGGGACGGGCATCGAGACGGTGAGCGCAGTGGAGTCTAGCTCGAAGACTTCCAGCATCTCTCCCAAGAAGTCGTGGGTTCGGTCCGATCGGCCGATGAGGCAGTCGCTGTCCATCTGCAGGACGAACGGCGTGATGCAAGCATCGAATGCGGCCACAGTGGTCACAATTGGCTGTCCCCCTTCGGACATTGGTTCCGTAGCCCGGCAGCCGAACCACCGGAGAGAGAGATCCCCCACGGAGTCGATGTCGATGGGGACTCGAAGGGTCCTATCGATGACACCCTCCTCCAAGAGGCTGCGGAGCGCGCGCTCGAGCGCATCGAGATTCCCTTGCGCGTACTGACGTGCAAAGGGCCCCTCCCTGCCGTCGTAGACTACGATTTTCTCCCGGAACTTGCGGGGTCCCTCCAACTGGCTGACGATGTGACGTACCCGGAAGTCAATGGTTTCCCACTCCATCGCACAGGTCCGGATGAGGAGGGTCACTTCGGGCGGGGCCTCCGGCAACCGAACGGCCCGAGCCACTATGATCCGGACATCTGATGTCGGCGCAAGCCGGGGGACGTCGATTCCTTCCGTTTCAATCGAATCCCGAACCTCGAAGCCCGCCCGATGAAGTGCACCCCGATACCAAGCGAGAGGACGGTGATAGTCAACCCGAGTGGCTCCGGTTAGTTTGACCAACTTCTCGATAGGGAACGCCCGGCGATACTCTCCGTCCTCCGGACCTAGCTTGACAGAGAGCGTGGATTCCCGTACGTCGAG
>DASRSW010000006.1:0-6481 GCA_035656275.1 Thermoplasmata archaeon | reverse complement strand
GCGCCCGCGCCGGGTGCTCGAGGTCGTGGCCCGGCGCGCCCCCGAGCGGAAGGCGCTCGCCGGCCGCATCGACGCCCGCGGCGGCTACCACACCCTCCAGCTCTACGACGTCGACCTCTCCGCCCCGCAGCTCTACCACCTCCTCCACGGGCTCTACCCGTTCGCGCCCGTCGAGGGGGAGGGGGCGAGCTGGCGAGCGACGCAGCCGGCGGAGGCGATCGACGCCGAGACGCCGCCGCTCACCCTCGCGCATCTCTCGGTCGGACCCCCGGCGGTGCGAAAGCAGGGCCGGCTCCTCGAAGAGCGTGTGACGACGCTCACACTGGGGGAGGCGACGATCGAGGGCGACGAGCCGGCCGTCCTTACCGAGCTGATGGCGGAGCTCGGGCGGCTCGACCCGGACCTGCTCTTGACCGACGGGGGCGACGCGATGGACCTTCCCGTCCTCTACCGGCGGGCGGCGGAGCACGGGCTCACGGCGGAGCAGTTCCATCTGGGGCGGGCGCCCGCGCCGTTCACGCCGGCCCGGGCGGCGTTCTCCTACGAGTCGTACGGCCAGGTGCGGCACCGCGCGGCGAGCTATCCGCTCCCGGGCCGCTTCCACGTCGACCGGGAGAACTCGTTCCTCTTCGACGACGCCGGCGTGGACGGGCTCGTGGACGCGGCCCGCCTGTCGCGGCTCTCGCTCCAGACCGTCGTGCGCCAGTCGCCGGGGACCTGCTTTACGGCGATGGAGATGGCCCACGCTCTCGCAGAGGGCGTCCACGTCCCCTGGAAGAAGAACCGGCCCGAGGAGTTCAAGCCGGCGGACCGGCTCGTCGCCGCGGACCGGGGCGGCGTGATCTTCCTGCCGCCCGTCGGGCTCCACGACGCGGTCGAGGAGTTCGACTTCGCGAGCCTCTACCCGCACATCATGGTCCGCAAGAACCTCTCGACGGAGACCCTCGACTGCCCGTGCTGTCCGTTGAGCCGGCTCGTCGCGCCCGGGCTCGGCTACCGCTCCTGCGAGCGGCACGTGGGGCTCATCCCCCGCACGCTCGCCCCGCTCCTCGAGCGGCGCCTCGCGTTCAAGGCCCGCGCGGCCGAGACGAGCCGGCCCGCGGCCGAGCGGATGCGCTACCGCCAGCGCGTCAAGATGCTGAAGTGGGTCCTCGTCACCGCGTTCGGCTACCAGGGCTACCGCAACGCCCGCTTCGGGCGGATCGAGTGCCACGAGGCGATCAACGCCTACGCCCGCGACCTCCTCGCCCGCCTGGTCCACCGGGCGGAGGCGGCCGGCTACCAGGTCCTCCACGGGCTCGTCGACTCGCTCTGGCTGCGGCCGAAGGACCCCGAGCACCCACCGGACGCCCCCGAGTTCGCCCGGCGCGTGAGCCGCGAGGTCGACCTCCCGCTCGGCTACGAGGGGCGGTACCGCTGGATCGCCTTCCTGCCGGCGGTGACGCACGGCCTGGGGGTCCCCAACCGGTACTTCGGCCTCTACGACTCCGGCGAGTTCAAGCTGCGCGGCGTCGGCTCGCGCCGGCACGACACGCCCGGGGTCCTGCGGCGGTTCGAGCGGGAGGTGCTCGACCTCCTCGCGAAGGCGCGGGACGCGGCGGCCGTCCGTCGCGCCCTCCCGCGGCTCACCGCGCGCATCGACCTGTTCGCCGCCCGGCTCAAGAGCGGGGAGTGGCCGCGCGAGGAGCTCCTGCTCACGCACCGGCTCTCCCAGCCGGCCGCGGAGTACGTGGTCTTCACCGACACGGTGGCGGCGCTCCGCCAGCTCGCGCACCTCGGGCTCACGCGCGAGCCCGGGGAGTACGTCCGCTACGTCGTCGTCGACCGCACGCAGCGCTCCTGGGCGGAGCGGGTGCGGGTCGCCGAGACGCTGGACGACGCGACCCCCTACGACGCCCTCGCCTACCTCGAGCTCCTGGCGCGCGCCGCCGAGACGCTCCTCGTGCCCCTCGGGGTCCGTCGGGAAGCGCTGCTCGAGCGCTGGGGCGTCGGCCCGGTGGTGCGGCGGCCCTACCGATCGCCGGAACAGCTCGCGCAGCGCGCGCTCGGGCCGGTCGGCAAGCCCTTTAACGCGACGGCCGCCTAAGGCGCCCGTGGCGAGCCGGGTCCGCCGCCCCCGAACCCCCGCGGGACGCGGAGCGCGAGACGAGCGGACGACCGTCGAGCGGCTTGAGGAGATCCGCACGATGGCGGAGAGCCGCGGGCCCGTCGACCCCGCGCCGTTCCTGCGGGCGCTCGCCGACCCCGAGCCCATCCTGCGCCGCGCGGCCGCCTGGGGGCTCGGCCAGCGGAAGGAGGCGCGGGGCCGCGCCGCGCTCGAGGCGTCGCTGAACGACCCCGACCCGGCCGTCCGCTCCTCCGCCGCGGAGGCGCTGGGGTCGATCGGCCGGTTCGAAAGCCGGCTCCCGATCGAGGCGCTGTTGAGCGACGCGGACCCGCGTGTCCGCGAGAAGGCGGCGTGGGCGCTCTGGTCGCTCAAGGACCCCGCGGCCATCCCGGCCCTTGTGCCGCTGCTCGACGACGCCGAACCGACCGTCCGGTGGGCCGCGACGGCGGCGATCGGCCGGTCCGGCCAGCCGGAGACCGTCCCGCTCCTGACCCGCTTGCTGACGGATGCCCACGACCGCGTCCGGCGGCAGGCCGTCTTCGGCCTCGGGGAGTGCGGCGGACCCGCGGTCCCCAACCTCATCCGACCGCTCCTCAACGACCCGGCGCGCCGGGTCCGCGTGGCCGCCGCCATCGTGCTCGGCCGCGCGGGCGACACCGCGAGCGTCCCCATGCTCGTCGACCGTCTCAACTTCGATGAGTCGTGGGTGAAACCCGCCGTGCTCATCGCCCTGGGCCGGATCGGCGACGCCCGGGCCGTCCCGTCGGTCGAGGCGGCCATGGAGGAGCGCGCCGGGTGGATCCGGGTCTGCGCGATCCACGCGCTCGCGGAGCTGAAGTCGGCGAATGCGCCGGCCCTGGTGCGCCGGGCGCTCGCCGACCAGCTGTGGTCGGTGCGCGGCGCCGCGGCGCTCGCCCTCGGAAGCGTGGGGGGCCCCGAGGACCTGGCCGCTCTGCTCGCGTTGCTGGAAGACCCGCACCCGTGGCCCCGCCGGGGGGCCATCCTCGCCCTCGGAGAGCTCGACCTCGCCGCCGCCGCCCCGCGGATCCGCGAAGAAGTGCACAGCGGGGCGCCCGAGGTCCGGCTCGCCGCGATCTGGGCGCTGGGACGCCTGCGGGATGACGGGGCCCGCGAGACGATCGCGACGCTCCTGCGCCAGATGAAGCCGGGCGGCGTCGACCCCGAGATGATCGCCGAAGGGGACGGAGCGGTCCGGCTGTTGAGCGATGCCGAGAGCCGGCTCTTCGACACGGCCGTCCAGGCCCTGGCCCGCCTGGCGCAGGGGGAGGACGACCTGTTCGTCCGCCGCGCGCTCTCCGAGGCGCGCGAGCGCGTCGACGACGAGGAGATGGACCGACCGGCGCGCCTTCCCCCGCCCGAGGCCGGCGCGGGCCGGCCGACGCCCACGCTGCGCGCGGTGTTCGACGCGGCCCTCCCGAACGTCGACGACGACGAGCTCGGATGCTGAGGGAGTTCGCTCCCCGGGACCTTCCAGAACTTCTCGTCCTCCTGGGCCGCCACTTTCCCGAGGAGGACGCGCTCCTCGGGCGGCAGCCGGAGTCCTACGAGCGCATCGTGCGGCGGATGTACCGCTGGGACGCCCGGATCGCCCTCGGGATCCTCCGCTGGGTGGGCCGCCCCGTCTACCGCTTCTTCGTGGTCGAGGAGGCGGGCCATCTCGCCGCCACGACCATCCTCACGTTCCCCTCCCGCGCCGGCTACATCAGTACCGTCATGGTCGACACGCCCTACCGCCGTCGGGGCTACGCCCGAAGGCTGATGGGCGCCGCCATCGAGGCGACCCGGCGGACCGGGCGGGGCTACGTCGTCCTCGATGTGCTGGCCCAGAATGCTCCGGCCCGGGCGCTCTACGACCGGATGGGCTTCCAGGTCCTGCGCTCCCAGGCGTACCTGCTCCGGGACGGTTCGACCCCTCCGTTGGGTGATTGGGAGGACCGACCGGGGATCCGTCCCTACCGCCGCGCGGATGCCAAGCCCCTCGTGGCCGCGGCTCGCTCGGAGATGCCCGCCACCGTCTTCGATGTCCTGCCGCCGGACCCCGGCCAATTCGTCCAGCGCGACCCAATTTCAACCGCGCTCGAGTCGGTCAGCGAGTCGTGGGTCGCCGACGTGGGTGGGATTCCCTCGGCGTACGTGGCGGCCACGACGAGCCGCTCGGTGGTGGTGGGGAACATGACGGCCCCGATCATCGGCCCGTCCGTGGACGACGCCCTCGCGCGGTCCATCGTCGCGTCGGCCCTCCGGTGGCTCGAGGCGAACGATCGCCCCCGCGTCCTGACCGAGATCGCCGACCACAACACGCGGGGCCGCCGCGCTTTGGAGGCCGAGGGCTTCCGGGAGGTCTACCGCCTGGACACGCTCGTCCTTGCGATCTGAAGGACCGATGCGGGCCCCTCCCCTCGACGTCTACCTCTTTCCGGCCGTGATCGGGGGAGGGCTCGGCGACATCGCGGAGGTCATGGACGCCGGTCGATGGCTCGAGCGCGCCGGATTCCGGGTCCGCCTCTTCCGAGCCCCGGGGCGACCCTTGCCCCCGTCGGTCGACGGCCCTTGGGATTGGCCCGCGGTCCAGGTGGTCGAGTCGCTCCACCCTCGGGCGGACCGGGCGCTGACCCTCACGCCCGTCTGGGGGGTCTCGGCGGCCCCGGGCCGCCGGGAGGCGTACGGCCGCGCTGGGCCCTGGGCCCCGGAGGCGGCGGAGATCGAGCACGCGTATGGCCCCGAGCGCACCGTCCACGTGAGCCTGGAAGAGTTCGCACGCACCTACTCGAGCGCCGAGGAGAATCTCGAACGGTACCGCGAGGGCGGGGTGCCGGCCGCGGAGGCCCGCCGCCGGGCCGGCAGTGAGCGCGGCCGGCGGGAACGACGGGAGTGGGTCGGGGCGTTCCGCCTCCACCGCGCGCTCGACCGGCCCAACGTCCTTCACCTCATGGGCGCCTTCGACGTCTCCGCTCGATTTGCCCGGGAGTTCCCCGAGATCCGCCAGGTGGGGCCCCTCTGGCCGCGAACGTATACCCGTTCGGAGTCCCGGCACGTCGGTGGGCGCCGGTCGGTTCTGTGGTACGCCAGCCCCTCGAGCTCGGCCGCACTCGTACCTGGCCTGGCCCGGGGCTTGACCGGTCTCGACCCGCCGGTAGACCTCCTGCTCCGCTCTCCTCGCCCGGTCCCGATCCCCGCAATCACCGGCGCGCGGGTTGAATTGCTCTCCCCCATTCCCACCCGCCTCTGGCGGCCCCGCTTCCGGTCCGCGACCTTGCGGATCGTCACCGGAAGCCGCTCGCTCCTCGAGGCGCTCGAGCTCGGGGCCCCGTTCCTCTACTTCAACGGCGTCCTGCGCCCGCGTGGGCGGCCCCGGCGCCATCGGCCGGAGAAGGTCGCCGCGCTGCTCCGTCTCTTTGCCCGATTGAACGCCGCCTCGGCGCTCCGCGCCGACCTTCGCGCCTTCGCGAGCGGGCAGCGGGTCGCCGAGGTGGTTCGTCGCGCCGTGGAGGATCGCTCCTGGCGGTCGGGATTCCCTCCCCTCGAGCGGGTCCAGGGGGCGGTCCCCCGTGGGCTGGGAGAGACCTTGGTCGCGTTCGCCCGCGAGTTCGCGACGACCTCGCTTCCGTCGGCCGAGCTCGTCGCGCAGGAGCGGGCCCGTCCGCCGCGAGGGCCGCGGGACCCCGTTTCGAAGGTTTAAGGGGGGGACCCCCTTTCCTCTCCCGTGGCCCCGGATGAGACCGCTCCGTCCCGGCTTGCGGAATCGGTCCTCTCCTCGGCCTTAAGAATTCGCCGTGGCGAGAACGTCGTCATCGAGACGTGGACCCACACCCTCCCGTACGCCTCGGCGTGCGTGGTAGAGGCCCGGCGTCTCGGCGCGCGCCCGATGCTGCTTGTCGAGGACGAGACGGCGTACTGGCGGAGCCTCGACCTGGCGCCCGCCGTCGCGAAATGGAGCGGCGTCCCGGACGCCGAGTGGGCGGCGCTCGCGAAGGCCGACGGGTACGTCTTCTTCCCGGGACCGGCCGACCGTCCCCGGTTCCGCAGCCTCCCCCTCTCGACCCGCGGCAAGCTCGTCGGCTACAACGACGAGTGGTACCGTCGAGCGAAGGCGGCGCGCGTGCGCGGCGCCCGCTCGCTGCTCGGCTACGCCTCCGACCCGCAGGCGAACCACTGGTCGGTCGCGGGCCCGACCTGGCGCGACCAGTTGATCCGCGGCGCGGTCGAGGCGAACTACCCGCAGATCCAGGCCGACGCGCGGCGGGTCGCCCAGAAGCTGAAGGGAGGGAAGGAGCTCCGGGTGACCGGGTCCAACGGGAGCGATCTCACGGTGAAGCTGCGCGGGCGCGGACCGACCGACGACGACGGGGACGT
>DASRSW010000005.1:0-43162 GCA_035656275.1 Thermoplasmata archaeon | reverse complement strand
GGCCCTCAGGACGCCCGCCTGCTCGAAGAGCGCATCAAAGAGCCCGTCCTGCCGCGACTGGGCGAGCGAGCCGGTATGGCTCTTCGCCGCCCGCTCGCCGGCCGGTGAGCGGCCGGACTTGATCACGAGGACCGGCTTATGCTCGGTCACCTCGCGGGCCGTCTCGAGGAAGCGGCGCCCGTCGGCGAGGCTCTCGATGTAGAGGAGGATCACCTTCGTGGCCGGGTCGCGCCCCAGCGAGTGGAGCAGGTCGTTCTCGTCGATGCCGGCGCGGTTCCCGACGGAGATGAATCGGGAGAAGCCGATCCGCTCGGAGACCGCGTACTGGAGGATGCCCGCACAGAGGGCCCCGCTCTGGGAGACGAACGCGATGTTCCCGCCGGGCGGAAGGGTCTGCGAGAACGTCGCGTTGAGACTGACCGTGGGGTCGGTGTTGATGACGCCAAAGCAGTTCGGTCCGACGAGGGACATCCGATGGCGCTGGACCGCGGCCACCAGCTCCCGTTCGAGGTCGGCTCCGGCGCCTCCGACCTCGCGGAATCCGGCCGAGATCACGATGGCCCCCTTGGTCCCGCGCCGACCGGCCTCCTCGACGACCTCCGCTACCCGCGGCGCGGGCACGATGATGACCGCAAGGTCCGGGGTTTCCGGTAGCTCGGAGATGGAAGGGAAGCACCGGACGCCCGAGACGCTCTTCCAGGTCGGGTTCACCGGGTAGACGACCCCTTGGTAGCCCGCCGTGAGGATGTTCCGGAACAGGCTCGCTCCCACCGCGCCGGGTCGGTTGGACGCGCCGACCACGGCGATGGAGTTCGGATGGAACAGCTCGTCTAACGCTCGGGACTGCCCGACGGGCACCGTCGCCCTCCCACCGGCTATCGGGACTCGGGGCGGTTATATAGCGTAACTTCACTCGGATTCGCCATGACGGTTCCCGCCGACTCCGGCGACGCCCGGCCGACCTCCCAGCCGGCGGGCGCGAGCACTCCCCGCCGTGCGGGGAGCACGCTCCAGCGCATGCAGAAGGGGAACATCCGGCATGTGGTCGCCGTCGGGTCCGGGAAGGGGGGGGTCGGAAAGTCCACCGCGACGGCGCTCCTCGCGCTCGGACTGCAGAAGCAGGGGCTCAAGGTCGGCATCCTCGATGCGGACGTGACCGGTCCGTCGATTCCGAAGCTCTTCGGCCTTTCCGGGCCGCTCGTGGACAAGGGGGAAGGGATCGAGCCGGCGGTCACGCCGAGCGGGATCCCCGTGGTCTCGTCGCAGTTTCTGGTCGAAGACGAGCAGACCCCGGTCATCTGGCGCGGCCCTCTCGTGACCCGCTTGATCATCCAGTTCTTTGGAGGAGTGAATTGGGGCGCCCTCGACTACCTCCTGATCGACATGCCCCCGGGCACGAGCGATGTCCCCCTCACGGTCTTCCAGACGATCCCGATCGATGGGATGCTGTTCGTCTTCACCCCGCAGGACCTGGCCGCCCTGATCGTCAAGAAAGCCATGAACATGGCCCGGGACCTCCACGTTCCCCTCCTCGGGATCGTGGAGAACATGGCGTACCTCGACTGCCCGCACTGCCAGACCCGGATCGACCTGTTCGGCCCCAGCCGGGTGGCCAAGGTGGCGGAGGAGTATGGCGTTCCCGTCGTGGCCCAGCTTCCCGTCGACCCGTCCATCTCCATCCTCGGGGACGCGGGAACGATCGCGACCTATGCGGGGAGCCCGGTCGAGGGGTACACCCGGGCCTTCCTGGGCGCGATGGACGACCTCAAGAAGAGCCAGCTCACGGTGCTGTAAGGCCCCGAAGGTCGCTGAACGCGAGGGTCTCCACGGGCACGGAGCGGCGGCGCAACGCCGCGGCGAGCCCATTCACGTGGGCGTCCCCCACGACGGCGGCGATCCGGCCGTAGCCCTCCGAGCGCATCGTCGCGATGCGGCGGGCCATGTTCTCGTTCCGGTCGTCGAGGAGGACCCGCGCCACGGTCGGGTACGAGGCGCGGACCTGCTCCAGGTAGTGTTCCGGAGTCTCACTGTACCGGTCGATCTCCCGCTCTACGAGCTTGGGGGGGATGAGCAGCCCGACGATGGATCCCACGAGGAGGGAGAGGCGCTCGCGGAACGAGAGCGAACGCACGAGACGGCCCAGCGTCTCGCGGATCGGGTCGTCGATCAGGAGGAGCGGGATGCCGCGTTCCTGCGCGACGAGCCCCGCGGTCCGCATCTCCGCCCCGGGGGCCCCCGCGCCGATCTGCTCCCCCAGCCGGCGCTGGATGGTGGCCCAGAGTTGGAGGAAGAACGGGGCCCCGCGACGCCCGCGGTTTCCGGACGGGGGCGGGCCGAAGACGACCGCGGCCCGTTCCGCGTCCAGCTCGACCGCGATTGCGTCGAGCGTCCGGTCCTTGAGGGCGGAGCGGATCGACCGGTCCAGGTCCACCACGTGGGCGGCCCCGATCAACAGGACCGGCGACTCCGTCGTGCGCGCGAACACGCCGGAACGAGCCCTCGATGGGCTATGGGGCTTGTCCTCCCTCCGTCGGACCACGAACCCCAAATAGGCGAGCGGGGTCGGCCGCGCGATGGCCTGGACCTTGTACGCCGTCCCGACGGAGAAGAAGAGCGAACTCGACGCGCTGCTCCGCGACGACCAGATCTCCCGACAGAGCCAGAAGGTCCGGGACGCCCCCTCGGCCGGCGGACCCGCGGCGACCCTCTACGTCCTGCTCGAGGGGTCGGAAGAGGCCCTCCGCCGCGCGGACACCCTCTTCGCGAACGTCGGAACGAAACCCGCCGAGGCGGAGTCGATCTATCGTCGGCTCAAGGAAGAAGAGGAGAACGCCTCCAGCGGAATGGGGCTGTTCTTTACCGAGTAGCGCGTCTAGTCGCTCTCGGGTGGCGCGTGGGAGGGCTCCAGGTCCTCTCCACCGGCAAACGACCGTTGGAGCTCGTGGTAGAGCCTCTCCAGCCCGCGCTGGTCTTGAATGGAGGTAGGGAGGAGATTCCCGACGGGGGCGAGGGCGGAGATCGCGCGCAGCATCTCGGTCGAGAGCTGGACGTCCGGGGTTGGGCTCTCCCGGGTGACCGCGTCGAGCAGCCGGTCCGAGTCATCCCCCCACCCGACGATCTCCTCGACCTGGTCCGGAGTGAGGATGTCGGCCTTGGACAGGATGTTGATGAGCGGCAGCCGGAAACGGAACTCGACGGTCGCCGAGAGCATCAGGAGGGATACGAAGCCCGAGGGGGAACGGGCCAGCGACGGGTCGAAGAGGAAGGCGATCGCCGACCGGTCCCCGGAAAGAGCGTCCACGATGGCCTTCGAGGATTCCCGGAAGGCGAACAGTTCGACCTGCCCCGGGGTATCGACGAGCACGTAGTCCGACTTCAGCTCGCCAATCGCCTGCCGCACATCGAAGACCTTGAGCGCGATCATGTCCGAGGCGGCCACCTGGGCCCCGTTGGGTCCGAGGGAATACTCGTCCATCACCTCGTCCAGACGCACCCATTCCCGGATGTCCACGTCCGGCTCGAGCTCGTTCGTCTCGTTGCCGGGGTCGAGGTTGACGACGATCGGGTCGTAGCCGGCGCTCTTGAGCCAGGAACCGAACGCCCGGACGAGGTGGGTCTTGCCCGCGCCGGCCGTCCCAGCGAAGTAGATCGTGGCCGGGGCGTCCACCTAGGCCCCCGCGGGATCGGAGGGCTTCGCGCGGAGCGCCGCCGCGAGCTCCCGGAGGGCTCGGGTCTTCGTAAGTCCGGACTTCTTCGCTATCTTGACCCGCCCCGCATACGTATGGTACTGGCGGGGGTACTGCTTCGCGGGCTCGATCTCCGCGGTGAACCCCAAGGAACGCGCGGCCGCGAGGATCTGTTCGGCCGTGACCTCGTCGACGGCCGCGGAGGCGCTGACGCGACGGCCCAGCCCGCGCGAACTTTGCCGGTCGAGGTACGCCGGATAGACGTAGAAATGATCGGGCATCCGCCCTCGGGGGCGACTATGGGGCGGTCGCCGTCTTGGCGATGCGGACGCCGTTCAGGATCCCGTGTTGACCGGGCCGGGAGCGGATCTGGACCAGTCCGAGGTCGGTCTCGAGAATGGCTCCCCGCGTGATGATGTTCCGCTGGACATAGTTCGGATTCGCCGGGTTCTCCCGCACCGTGACGACGGTGGCCACCTTCGTGGATTTGGTGGCGGGATCGTAGACATTGACCTTCTGCGTCGTGAGGATGCGCAGCTTCTCGTTGGCCCCGCGGACGCGGTAGTGCTTCACGGTCCCGCCGCCGATCGTGGCATGCTGGAGCTCGCGGGAGATCTCGAATCGCCGCTTCTTGCGGATCGGCCGGAGCCGGCCCCCCGAGGGCTTCCGTCGCGATCGACCCTGCCAGATTCCCATGGTCCTGAGGTGGAGCGCTGCGAGTAGGGTGCGGTATAAGAAGCTTGTCGGAGTTGCCCTCCTGATGGACGGTCGCACGCCGCCCGGGGCGGGGACGCCGACCCCACGCATCGGCACCCTGGCCCGTCCTCCGGGCGATATCTTGGCCCGCCAGGCGCCCGGCGAGGAATTGGTGCTGGGCCTCGATGAGGCCGGCCGCGGAAGCCTCGTGGGTCCGCTCGTGGTCGGCGGATTCGTCCTCCCGAGGTCTCGGCTCCCTCTTTTAGTGCCGTCGGGAGTTCGTGACTCCAAGCAGCTCACCCCCTCCCAGCGGGAGGCGGTCTATCGGCACCTGGGTTCGACGGGGCGGCGGCTCGCCGTATCGCTAGCCCCCGCGGTGGTGGACCGCCATGTCCGGCGGGGGGCGCTCAATCACCTCGAGGCTCGGGCCTTCGGTCAGCTCGTCCGGCGCTCTGGGGCGACGATGGTCTACGCGGACGCGTGCGACCCCGTCGCCCCGCGATTTGGACGGGAGATCGCTCGCTGGGCCGGTGACGGGGTACGCGTCATCGCCGAGCATCGGGCCGACGTTAACCGCCCCGTCGTGGCCGCCGCGTCCATCGTCGCCAAGGTTCGCCGAGACCGAGCGATCGCCCGGTTGCGGGAGACGTTGGGCGGCGGGCTCGGGAGCGGCTACCCCTCCGATGAGCGGACCTGCGACTTCGTGCGCGACGTCCTCCGTTCCGGTGCGGGCACCCCCGAGTGGGTCCGGGCCTCCTGGCGCACGATGGCAAGACTTAAACCGCGACCGACCGGTCCGAGCCTAGAATCGTTTGTCCCATGATCGAAGAGACCCTCGCGGGACTGGTCGACCGGTTCAATCGGCATGCCGACAAGACCCCCGCCGTGCGGGAAGAGCTCGCCGGACTCGAACGGACCATCTCGATCCACCTGACGGACGGCCCTAGCTATTCGGTCGACCTCAAAGATGGGCGGCTCCAGAATCTGCGGACCGGGAACTCGCGGGCCGATCTCACGATCACCACGGACAGCGCGACCTTCCATGGCCTCGTGTTGAAGGAGATCGGTCCGATGAAGGCGCTCGTCACCCGGAAGCTCTCCATCGAGGGCCGCCTCGAGGACAAGCTCCTGTTCCGAAAGCTCCTCTGACCCGCTTACTCTTCCCGCCAGCTGAACACCCGGGTCGCCGCCACGAAGAGGATCACCGCCAACACGAGGATGATGAGGCCATCCTGGAGCGCCGTCGCATTGTTGGAGAAGAGGATCCCGGCATTGAGCCCGTCGATCACGTAGAAGAGCGGAAGAGCGTGGGCCACCGTCTGTAGGTAGCCGGGGAAGCTCGAGACCGGGAAGAACGTTCCAGAGAGAAACATCATCGGAAAGGTGATGATGTTCCCGATCACCGCCGCGGTCTCGGGCGAACTCGAGACGCGCCCCGCCAGAAGCCCCAGCGATACGAAGAACACCGGACCGACGACCAGGAACGGGAGTACCGACCAGGTGAGCGTCACATGGGCTCCGAAGAGAAAGTGCCCGGCCCCCACGAGCAGGAGGGCGGAGATACCGCTCAAGAGGATGAACCAGACGAGCGCGGCCGTCAGCCACTCGGCGCGGGTAAGCGGCGTGAGCGACAGCTGGCGAAACAGCTTGTCCTTCTTCCAGGTCGAGCTGATGTTGACCATGGAGAACATCGGGCTGATGAGGATCGAGAATCCGATCAGTCCCGGAATGAGATAGTCGATGTAGCTGTAGACCGCGCTCCCCACCTGGAGATTGGCGGCCTGAACGATCGGCGTTCCTTTCGCCGCGGCGAGATTGAACCCGTTCACCACGCCCTGGACGGCGCCCACGGCGACCCCCGCCTGGGCCCCGGCCGATGGGTTCGTGAACACCAGCACGGTCACCGTCGACTTGTTGAGGTAGTTCGCCTGAAACCCGGCCGGGATCACGAGCCCGGCCGTGTAGCTGTGCTGAGCGAGGTAACTGGAGAGGTTGCCCACACTGGGGCCCACCATCGTGATCGACAGGGCGCCGGTCGCATTCAGGGCGTCGAGGAACGCATGACTGGCATAGGAGTTCCCATCGAGATTCTGGACCTGGATCGGGACCGAGGAAGAGCCCGACCCGCTGAACACCGCTCCAAAGATCAGGATCAGAATGACCGGGAAGATGAGCGAGAAGAAAAGTCCCATGGGGTTCCGGATGTACCCACGGGCGAACGCCTGGAAGTAGATCGCAATCCGACGGAGGTTCATCGTCGTCCCTCCTGGGGCGGGCCCCCGTTCGCGGCGCCGTCATCGAGACGACCCACCAGCCGGATGAACACGTCCTCGAGGGTGTCCTCCACCGCGGCCACCCCCGACCACGGCAGCCCCGTCGACTCGACGAAATTGATCACCCGGACCAGATCGGCCTTCGCCGGCACCTCCACCTCGATCGCCCCGCCCTCGACCGTCACCGGAAATGGGAAGGCCTCCCGCAGCCGGTCGGCGAGCCGGGCGTCCCCACGGACCCGAAGTCGCTCCGGCCGGCCGTAGCGCTGGATGATCTCCCCCGGAGCACCGCTGGCGATGATCCGTCCTTTGTCGATGATGGCCAGGCGGTCGGCCAGGCGCTCCGCCTCCTCGAGGTAGTGCGTCGTGAGAAAGATCGTCCGACCCTCTGCCTTGAGGCGTTCGATGACCTCCCAGATTCCCCGGCGGGCGCGGGGGTCGAGCCCGGTCGTGGGTTCGTCGAGGAAGCAGATCTCCGGGTCGTTGACCAGCGCGAGGGCGAGACCGACCTTCTGGTGCTGCCCGCCGGAGAGCGTGTCGTAGTGGTCGCGGGCCTTGTCGGCCAGCTCCACCCGCTCGAGCAGTTCCTGGGTCCGCGGCCGTACGCCGAAGAGGCCGGCGTAGAGCTGGATCGCCTCGGCGGGCGTGAGCTTCGGGAAGAAGTGGAAGTCCTGGGGGATGACACCGATCCGCCCCTGAACGCCCCGGGCGTCGGTCCAAGGGTCCCTCCCGAGGACCCGTACCTCTCCGGAGGTTCGCCGCCGCAGCCCTTCCAGGATCTCGACCGTGGTCGACTTGCCCGCGCCGTTCGGCCCGAGGAAGGCGAAAACTTCACCGGGGGGGACCTCCAACGAGATCCCGTCCACCGCGGCAAGTGTTCCGTAGTGTTTCACCAGGTCAGATACCTCGATGGAAAGCGACATGGACATCTCCGTCGACCTCCGGCACGCCGGTCCGCGACGACACGTCGCCCCGGTCCGCGGGTCGATGGAGCGCGCGCCCCTTAGGAGCTACGTCAAGGGAACTTGACCGCGAGGCGACTCAGGGCAGGAAGACGCAGGCGGCGATGCAGACCCCGTAGTGATCCATCGGGATCGACAGCTCCTCGGTCCGGTAGTGGATCCGGCGGAGCTCGACCCCGCGGAAGTGGGCGATCTCCTGCATCCGCCACTTCAGGAACTCCTTGAGTGACTTCTGCGTGCCGTGCAGGTGGCCCTCGGCGACGTAGCCGCCCTGGCCATCGGTGCGAAACCCGTAGGCGATGCCGGCGCTGATTACCTCGCCCTCGCCGCCCCCGTGACGCGCGAGAACACAGTGGGTGATGGCGCCCCGGGAGATCGGCGCGCGCTCGATCTGTCGGACGCCGATCGGCAGGACCGAGGAGACGGAGACGAGGTTCTGCTCCCCGATCCCGGCCTGCAGCAGGGCGAGGTCGAAGGCGTTGAGCTCGCTCGTCTTGTTGATCCCCTTCCCGCTGGTGACAAAGAATCGCGTGGGGACGGGGACCAGGGTCGCCGCGTGGGGCTCGGAGCGTCGGGGCACGCCCGGCGGGGAACGATGCCGCCGCTTAAAGATTCTGCCGGAGGAAGCGTCAGACCATGATCGCGTGGCGTCGCCGCATCGATTCTTCGGTCTCTCCGCGCGCGCGCATGATCTCCGAGATGAGCGCGTCGGTCAGGCGCAGGCTGGCCGACTCGAAGAGCGTGCCCAACGGCGCCAGGTCGCTGCGGCCGGGCTCCTCGGGGAAGTCAAGGGCCAGCAGCAGCGTGGCCGCGTGCGCGAGCTTGGACGTCGGACGGGCGGTGACCACGATGAGCTCGGCGCCCTCGCGTCGCACGATGTTGGCCGTCTGGATCGAGGAGTAGCTTTCCCCGCGGTTGGACAGGATGAACACCGCATCGCCCCGCTTGACGATGGGGGTGACGCTCTCACCGATCACGAACGCACTCACCCCCGCCTGCACGAGCCGCATGGCGAACGCGCGGCCGATGATCCCCGATCGGCCGGCCCCGTAGACGAACGTCGCGGGGGCACCGGTGAGGATGGCCACGGCGCGGGAGATCGAGGCCACGTCGAGCCGGGCCACGCTCGCCGTCACGCGCTCGCCGATGTACCGCTCGGCGCGATGGAAGACGCTCGCGCTATCGTCGCCGGGTTCGGTCACGCGACCGGCCTCCAGCCGTTCGGGGCTTCGGCGGCGGCGGCCGGGGGCGACCCTTGGGCGTCGGCTTGGGTCGGGCCGCGGCCGGAGGCGCGGGCTTCGCTGGAGGCGGGGCATGTCTCTTCGCCCAGCGTCGGGAGAGCGCGCGTTCGTAGAGGAGTTTCATGTACATCGCGTCGTGCTCGAGGAGCGGAGAGCTCGAGATCACCGTGGCGTCGTAGTCGCGGTCGGCCAGGACCTCGGCCAATGGGTCGAAGCGGAGCTGCCCTCGCTTGATGGGCGTCAGGCGGAATTCGCCCGGCCCATAGAACTCGACGCCCGAGAAATTGAGGTAGAGCTCCCGATTGCTCGCCTCGACGAACTGATCGACGACGGGCTTCAACTGTTCCGGCTCGTCGAACGTCACGCGCTCCCGGGCTGCGAGGTGGGGCAGATTCAGGACCGGGACGATCCCACGGACTTTGCGGGCGAGCTCGAGCACCTCTTCCCGGGAACCGAAGACGTCGGGGTGTCCGCTCGGTTCGATGGCCAGCCGCACGCTGCCCTTGCTGAACTCCTTCGTCCAATCCGAGAGCTCGCGGGCGATGCCCGTCAGCTCCGCGATACTGTCGGCCCGTTCGAGTCCGCCGTAGAATCCCAGGTGGGTGACCGTGAGGCTCGCCCCGAGGCCCTCGGCCAGTACGACGGCCCACTGGATCTGGCGGATCGAGCGGGCCCGGGCCTCCGCGCTTCCAAACAGGTCCACATAGTACGGGGCGTGGAGCGTGAGGTCCACGTCCAGGGCCCGGGCGAGCGCCTTCGTCTGCTGGAGGTCCGCGTAGTCCTTCGCGAGGCTCCAGGTCAGGGTGGTGAGATTGTCCCTCCGCCGGATCGGCGAGGTCAACGTGTCGAGGTTCGGGGGGGCCTCCTCTTTCCCCGCCGGTCCGACGCCCATCACCAGCTGTTGTACGAGGTCGTGGGGGAGCTTCGCGACCTCCTCGTCCAACGCGAGCCGGGTGAGCGGATTGACCTTGATGAACTGTACTTCCATCGCCGTCAAGCCAAGATGATGGACGTCCGAGATGCCGTCCCTCAGGGTCCGTCCCTTGCAGGAGAGGGGTATCCCTGCGGGTCCAAAACGGATCACGACTAATCGACCCTCAAAAATGCCGGAACGGCCGTAATCTCACGGTCTATATATCGGGATGGAGACGACCGCGGAGCGGGACGAATCGGCACCGCGGTCCGCGGTCGAGAACGTCCTTCGGGGACCCCGCCCGGTATCGAACCAACTCCTGGCTCCACGCCGAACCGACCGGGGCCACGAGCGTCCCGTGCGGCGCCAATTGCCGGCGCCAGGCGTCGTAAAGTTCGGGCGTCGCACACGAGACCAGGATGCGGTCGAACGGGGCCGACTCCGGCCAACCGGCCACACCATCGCCCGCGCGGAGGGTCACGCGCTCTCCGAGTCCGGCCTGACCGAGCCGTCGGCGGGCTTCCCGGACCAACCCGGACTCGATGTCGATCCCGAACACATGCCCCGACGGCCCCGTGAGGTCCGCGAGGAGGGCGGCCAGATAGCCAAACCCCACTCCGACCTCCAGGATGCGGAGCCCCGCCCGAGGCTCGGCAAACTCGAGTTGCAACGCCACCATATGCGGGGCCGAGATCGTCGCGTCGCCGTAGGGGAGCGGGAGCGGTTCATCCGCGTAGGCACTCGAGCGGTAGCGCTCAGGTACGAAGAGGTGCCGCGGGACGCGTGTCATCGCCTCGGCCAACGCTTCCGGCATCGGCGGGAGCCCCGCCACCATCGCCCGGGCTTCGGCCCGCCAGTCGGAGTGGACCGTCATGCCGGCGACCCCGCGCCGGCGGGCCGGAACCCGAAGGCCAGGAGGTACAGCTCGGAGGAACCTTCGCGAGAGGCCGGAGGCTTGGTCCGCTGGACCCGCTCGAAACGCGCCGCGAGCTCGGCCTCGAGCTCCTCGAGGAGATCCCCGGCGAAGACCTTCGCCACTAATCGCCCCCCCGGGCGAAGGATCTTTTCCGCGAGGGCGAGGGCCTCCCGGACCAGACCCACGCTGCGAGCGTGGTCCGTGGCGTACGCTCCGCTGATCCGGGGAGAAAGGTCGGAGAGGACGACGGTGAACGGCTCGCTCCCGAGCCGGGCGAGGAGGGCCGGGTCGCCCACCCGCCCCCGCACGAGCGTGACTCCCTCGGTGGGTTCGATCGACCGCTGGTCCACCGCGACGACCGAGCCCCGCCGCCCGACCCGCTCCTGGGCGACGAGGGTCCACCCGCCCGGCGCGGCGCCGAGGTCGAGCACCCGGTCGCCCTTCCGCAGGATCGGGAACCGGTCCGCGAGGTAGGCGAGCTTGAAGGCCGCCCGGGAGCGGAGCCCTTCCCGCTGGGCCGCCCGGTAGTACGGGTCACGGCGTCGTTCATTCAGAAAACGTCGTCCCATCGTGCCCCCGGCCTACCCCGGAAGGCGAGCCGACAGGGGGGCGAGGCCGTCCCGACGAGGGGGATGGGGCCGTCCGAATTTGAATCGGAGTCTCTTGCACCCCAAGCAAGAAGGATGGTCCAAGCTACCCCACGGCCCCATGCCGTCCGCTTCGGGACCGGCCCGGAGTGATAACCGTTTGCCGGGGGCCAACGCCTAGTGGACGAACCACCAGGCGACCAGGCCCGCCACGGTGATGATGACCGTGTTGGCGATCGAGAGCCAGAAGAATCCCCACAGGTCCCGTCGGCCCTCCTCCGGGCTCACGGCCGGGGAGGGCGTGGAGCTCCCCGGGTTCGGGGTGTAGGGCGTGGCGAACGCGGCGGCGGCACCGGTCATGGCTGACGGAACGGGGGAACTCGGGGCTACTTATCCCATTCGTTGGTGTGGTCCGAACTAGGCCGCGAACCACGGGAGGCGGGCCGCCGGGCCCGTCGGCTTCAGGACAAGGGAGTGGAGGTTCGACCCGCCATCGCCCGGCGCCCAGCTGAACCGCTGGGCAAGCTGGTAGAGAATGAAGAGGGCGTCCTCATCCTCCTCGACGCCCAGGGAGCGGCGGACGTCGACCCCAAAGCGTCGCCGCATCAACTGGAGCATCTCGGCAAAGTCGACCTGCCCCTCGCCCGTTTCCGCGCGACGGAAGAGTCCCACGACGACGCCGGTCGCCAGACGCAGGAGCTCAGGGCGCCCGAGCACGCCCGCGTGGAAGTGCGCCTCGCTCGCGGGGTCGGGGGGATTGGGCACGACGAGGATGGACAGCTCGGACTCGAAGAGGCCGGCCGGGTTGCGGCGAGCGCGCTCCCACGTCTCGTCGGCCGCCTGCTCGCTGGCCACCACCACGATCGCCCGCTTCGCCGCGCCGGACACTTGGTCCGGGCGGGCCGATGGCGGGGCGACGGGGGTCGGGTCGAGGAACACCGGAAAGCGGCGGCGCGGGACCCCCGCCTCCTGGACCCAGAACTCCGGCTGCACCGACGCGCCGCTGGTCGGCGCGACGCGGGAGAACCCGAGTCGCTTGAGCGCCGCCTCCGCGGTGCGCAGTCGGTTGGGATCGGCGGGGAACTCCTGGCGGTCGGTCGTAGGCATCACTAAACTATGACCACCGAGCCTTAAATCCCTCTACTTACACCGGGGCCACTGGGAATCGCCCCTCTCTAGAAGCCCGGGCGGACCCCCGCACTGACGAGCCACCAGTTGGCCACCAGGGCGAGGAGGACCCCCAGAAGGTAGGGTCCGGAATAGATGAATCCCCAGCGCGCCCGACGTCTTCCCGGGTCGCTCCACAGGGGCAGGGAAACCACGAAGAACCCGACGCCGAGGCCGACGAGGGCCACGGCGACGGGCCAGGCGATGGGTCCGACCCACCAAAGGAGGAACGTGGCCGGCAGGAGGACCGCCGCGGAGAGCACGACGACGCGCCCCGAGAACTTTGGGTCGTCCATCCGCGGAAGCATCGGGAGGCCGACCGCCTCGTAATCGGCCCGCAGCAGCAGCGCGAGACTCCAGAAGTGCGGGGGCGTCCAGAGGAACACGAGGAGGGCGAGCGCGAGGACGCCGGGGGTCCAGTAGCCGAGCGCGGCGGCGCTCCCGGCCAGCGCGGGAGCGCTCCCGGCGAATCCGCCGATCACGATGTTCCAGCTCGAGCGTCGCTTGAGCCAGATCGTGTAGACCACGACGTAGGTGAGGCCGCCGAGGAAGATCGAGAACCCCGTCAGCGGATTGAGCAGGACGCTCGCTCCGGCGATCCCGACGCCCAGGAGCAGAAGTCCGCCCAGCGCCACGCCGCCGCTCGCGCCGATCCGTTCGGACGGGAGGGGGCGACCCCGGGTCCGTCGCATCCGCGCGTCCAGGTCCCGGTCGAGGTAATGGTTCAGCATCGCGGAGCCGGCGGAGGCGAGCGCCCCGAATCCCACGAGCTCCGCCAGCCGACCGTACGGGATGGGGTTCGGGGCGGCGAGGAAAAACCCCCCGACGGCCACGAGGACGATGAGGGCGGTGATGCCCGGTTTGGTGAGCGTCAGCACGTCCCGCCACCGCAGGCTCTCCGCGGGAGGAGAGGGGGTGGAGAGCGAGGACACGGCCGTTGGACCCGGGGCGGCTACTTTAGCTGGTGCCCGCCGGCTCGGCGGCGGCCGGGAACCCCGGGGCGACCGCGACCGGACGCGGATGACCGGCCCCCTCCTCGAGGGGCGCGCTGCTCACGTCGGGCGACTGGGCCTCGGCGGCGCGCCGGGCCCATTCGACCCAGCGGCGCGGCACCTCGCGGAGGTTGGCGAGGAGGACGAGGAGCAGGAGGATGCCGAAGAGGGCCGTCGCGAGGGCGAGGTGCGCCAGGACGAGTCCGACCGTGAGGTCCGATTCGACCACGAGGGCCCCGAGGGCGGCCTGGGCGACGACGCTGGCGAGGGCGGCGAAGCTCAAGCGCAACAGCACGGGGCGGGAGCGCTCAAACAGGAGGCCGAGCACCGTGAGGCCGACGATCGCGCTCGAGAGGATGACCGCCGAGATCCGGTGCGCCCATTCGATCCCCGTGCCGCCGGTCAGCGGGGGAGCGAACGTCCCGTGGCACGTGGGCCAGTCAGGACAGGCGAGCCCCGAGTCGCTCGCCATGACGTTCCCGCCCAGGAGGATCGCCGTGTAGCACAGGAGGAGCGCCACGATGGCCGCGTAGCGGAAGAGGTCGTGGCCGCGCATCGCTTCTCTACGCAGAGCCCTCGGGCGCGGCGCTCACGGGGGCCGGGGCGCGCACCGGCTTCGGTGCGACGGGGCCGGTCATCTGGCTGGGCGCGGGCTCTCCCCAGGGGTCGCCGACGACCGGGAGCCCCGCGTAGTAGCTGTAGACCATGTTGAACGCAAAGACGAGCTGGCCGATCCCGAAGATGAACGCGCCGATGGTACTGAGGAAGTTCAGGAGCTGGAAGTTCGGGTCGAGGAGGTACGTGTAGACCCGGCGGGGCATCCCGTCGGCGCCCAGGATGAACATTGGGAACAGGAGAAGGTTCACGCCCACGTACGTGAGGAGGAAATGCACCTGCCCGAGCGACTGGCTGTACCAGCGCTTGGTCCAGAGGGGGAAATAGAAGTAGATGCCGGCGAAGACCGCCATGAGGGTGCCTCCGAGAATGATGTAGTGGAAGTGGGCGACCACGAAGTACGTCGCGTGATAGAGGTAGTCGATCGGTATCGAGGCCAGGAAGAGCCCCGACAGGCCGCCGATGACGAACCCCGTGAGGAACGCGACACAGAACCACATCGGGACTGCCATCCAGATGCGGCCCCCCCAGAGGGTCGCGATCCAGTTGAACGTCTTGACCGCCGACGGGACCGCGATGGCCATCGTCGAGAGCATGAAGATGAACCGGATGTCGGTCGAGATCCCGGTCGTGAACATGTGGTGTTCCCAGACCGCGAAGCTCAGGACCGCGAAGACGCCCAGGGAGACCGCCATCGCGCCGTACCCGAAGATGTCCTTGCGGGCGAGCTTGGGAAGGATGGTGGAGATGAGCCCGAAGGCCGGCAGGACGAGCACGTACACCTCGGGATGCGCGAAGAACCAGAAGAGATTCTGATAGAGGAGCGCCCCCCCGAGCGGAGTGCCGTTCGCCGCGGCGAGAAGGTGGGTGCCGAAGTTGCGGTCGGAGAGGACCATCGTGAGCGCGATGGAGAGCGACGGCAGGGCGAAGATCAGGAGGATGGCGTTGATGAACGTCGCCCAGACGAACAGCGGCATGTTCCAGTAGTGCACGCCCGGCGCGCGGTGCTTGATGATCGTGACGAGGAAGTTGACGGCCCCCAGCATCGAGGAGATGGAGAGCAGGTGGATCCCCGTGATCCAGAGGTCGACGCCGTGGTCGTTCGGGGCGAACGCCTGCGTGGAGAGCGGCACGTAGCCCGTCCAGCCGGCGTAGGCGTTCGAGAGGAGGAGGATGAGCCCGGCGGGGGGGATGATCCAGAAGGCGATGGCGTTGATGCGCGGGAGGGCCATCTCCTTCGAGCCGATCATCGACGGCACGAGGTAGTTGCCGAACCCGGCGAGGACGGGCATGACGAACAGGAAGATCATCATCACCCCGTGCATCGTGAACAGCGTCGAGTAAACGTCGGGCGTGATGCCGAGGGTCGTCTGCGGGTCGAGACCTAAGCCCTGGACGATCCCGAGGTCCGTGCGGATGAGGAGGGCGTAGATCCCTCCGATGAAGAAGAAGATGAGGCCGGTGATGATGTACATGATCCCGATCCGCTTGTGGTCGGTGGTGAAGAGCCACACCTTCGCCTTGCGGACGAACCACTCGCCCCGGTAGGCCAGGAACGCGAGGACGAACACCGAGAACCCGAGGACGAGCGTGAGCTCGATGAGCCCGGTGACGAGGTCGGTCATCGACTCGCTCCGCTCCTCACGAGAGGACCCCCCAGAGAATGTACCCCGCGGCGCCGACCGCCATGGCGAAGATGAGCACCTTGAGGAAGGAGGCGATCGCGGCGTCGGTGATCGGGACCACCCAGGTGGGCTCGAACTTCCGCCCGAGGGGCCACTCCCGGTAGACGCGGTCCACGAGGTGAACGACCAGGGCCGAGAAGAGCATCATGAGCGCGACGGCGTAGCCGAAGGAGCTCTCGACGCCCGGGCCGACCAGCGGACCGAGATGGATGGCGTAGGCCCCGAGGAGGAAGATCGCGACCAGCGAGACCCCCGCCGCCCAGCCGTACAGGGAGAGGACCCGGTGCTGGAGCCGGCGGACCTCCGCCAGCGTCCCCGCGGGCAGGTCACTCAAAGAGCGGTACCTCCCGGTGCGGGACCCCGCGCAGACGGTCGATCCGGTACAGCACGCCGGTCAGGAGGAGAAGGCAGAAGGTGGCGGCGAATCCGGCCGCCGCCAGCGCCGGCACGTCTACGTACCAGCGGGCGCTGCTGAACAGGTCGGTCAGCGCCCAGACAAAAAAGGCGGCGGCGACCGTCCCTCCGAGCAACAGGAGGGTGAGCACGGCCCAGAGGGGGCCGGTGTGGTAGGACGGGGCGGGGTCACTCACGGCTCGCCACCTCGGCGCCGGGACGGGGGGAGGAGGCGGCCGAGACCGACGGGGAGGCGTAGGCGCCGGGAAGTCGGGCGCCGCCGGGGCTCGTGCGCGCGAGCCGCGCGTCGTAGTGCTTGCGATAGCGTCGGTAGAACAGGCCGACCAGCACGATGTTGACCAGCAGGAGGGGTCCCAGCCGCTCGAGGATCTGGGGGATCAGGATCTGCTGCCCGGGCGTCAGGCCGCCCCAGACCGTCATGAGGATGAAGAACTCGAGCAAGGTGTTCGCGATGATGATGAACAGCGGGCGGTCGCGCGGGTGGGTCCGCTTCGAGCGGTCGAGGAACGGGAGGAACAGGACGTAGGCCATGAGCGCGGTCGTCAGTCCCACGGCGAGGACCGGCGTCACCCCATAGAAATCGACCAGCTTGAACAGCCAGAGGAAGTACCAATCCGGCTCGGTCACGACGCCGACCGCCGTGAGGTCGCCGACGTAGGTTGGGAGCTGCCACGGCCAGAGGGCCGCGAGGCCGAGCAGGAGCCCGATGTAGAGGAGCGCCCACTTGGTGATGTAGAAGAAGATGTGAGGCATGAACGGGACGTGCTCCCGTTTCCCCTCCTCCTCGGTGAAGCGCCGGCGCTGGGTCGGGTCGGAGGTGGCGGGGGGCGCGATCCCATGCGACTCAAAGAGGGCAATGTGGGCGTAGAGCAGCGCGCCCAGCGCGAGCGGGATGAGGAGGACGTGGGCCTCGAACATCCGCGAGAGGAGCCCCTGGGCGGTCCCGTCGCCCAGGATGAGGGGACCCGTCAACGGACCCACGGTCGGAAGCCGGAGCGCGAGCACGATCCCGACGTTGGTGGCGTTCGAAGCGAGCTGAGTGTACGGGAGGAGGTACCCCGTGAAGCCCATCCCGAGGGTCATGAGGAGGAGGAGCGTGCCGACCATCCAGCTGAACTCGCGCGGCGCCTTGTAGACGCCGAGATAGTAGCCCCGGAAGAAGTGGACGAACGCGAGGAAGATCATCGCGTAGGCGCCGTAGAGGTGGGTCGAAAGGAGTAGGGACCCCATCGGCACGCTGTTGATGATGTAGTAGGTGGAGCACCAGGCGGCGGGCGAGGTTGAGTACGATCCGAGCGGTTGCCCGCAGTTGAGGAGGGTGGGCGCCACGCTCGGCTGGTAGTAGAGGAGGAGGAGGGCGCCCGAGATCACCTGCCAGAGGAAGGCGTTCACGACGAAGGCGCCCGTCCAGTAGGACGGCTTGAAGGTGAACGCCGGCTGGGGGCGGAGCGCCCACTTCGGCATGCTGGTGCGGTCTTCGACAAACCCCCAAAGCTGGTTGAGGGTGCGATTGAACCACCGTTCGAACCCCATCCAGTCGACCTCCTACGACGGGAAGAAGCAGGGGAGCGGCGAGATCGGGGCCTGCTTTGCGAGCGCCGAGCTCGTGCCGACGGGATAGTCGCCCTGCAGCGTGTCGAGATGTCCGTTGACCGGGGGGCTGCCCGGCGTCATCCCCACGGCGGAGAGGGTCCCGTCGCTCGCCTCCTCGAGGATGACCTGGGGCAGCGGGAGCACGGCCGGACCGGTGAGATTGGCCGCCGAATTCGCCACATCGTACGTCGACCCGTGGCACGTGCAGTGAATGTAGAAGTCCCGGCCGTTGAAGGACTGCGAACAGGTCCCGGGGGGATAGTAGGAGAGCGCCGGGGCCGGGCAGCCCAGATGCTGGCAGATGGCGCTGTACGCTACGATCGACTTCTGGGACCCCACCCCGAACGGGACGTTGGTCGCGCCGCCCGCGCCTCCCGCGCTGGGACCGAGATTGAAGAGGAAGTTCGGTTCGTTCTGGAGGGGGTAGTTGAACAACAGAAGTTCGGACGTCGTCACGTCGTACTCGGATTCGACCTTCTTGGTCGTGAGCGGGCTTCCGTCCAGGTCGAGGAGCAGCACCTTGGGGTAGCTCGTGAGCCCCACGCTCGGCGGTTGGGCGAACTGGAGGGCTCCGCCGGCGATCCCGAGTCCGCCGGCGCCGAGGAGACCGGCGACGGCGGCGAGCTTGAGGACGTTGCGCTTGGTCTCGTCCACCTCGCCGTCCTTCCCGGGGCCCGCGACGCGGTGCAATTGCCCCAGGGGGAACCTCAGCTCCTCCCGGGGGCCCGCGTTGAACGGGCAACCGGCCGGGCAGTCGAGTCCCATTAGAGGGTCCTCCCCCGGATGTCCGGGGCGATCTCATCCGGAACGTTCGGGTCCGGGACGGCGGCCTCCCCCGGGAGCTCGGCGTGTTCGCTTCCGTAGTAGATGGCCCAGGTGATGGCGATCCCGAGCAGGATCACGAGGATCTCGGCCAGGGTGACCTGTTGATCGATGGAGAGGCCGCTCATCGATTCCACTCCTCGCGGCCGACGGCCGGGATCGCGAGCGACCAGGTGCCGGCACCGAATCCCGCGCCGTGCTGGCCGGTGAGGATGCCCGACGCGGTCAACGGCATCGGAGGGCTCGTCACCGCGAGCGGGACCCCGCCCGTCCGCACCGCGGGCGGGTCCGCGAACTGGATCAGAGCGGAACGGATCGTCACCGGCCGCCCGGGCACCGGCGCCGGAAGCTCCGCGGCCCGCGCGAAATCCGAGAGGAGCTCCTGCTTGAGCCGGGCGAGGCGCCCGTAGTACTTCCCCAGCTGTCGGAGGACCGCCCCGTTCTCCTTGCCGAGGAGGAGGAACGCCCCGACGCCGAGGATGATCAACCAGTCGATGTCCGAGAAGAGGGCCACGCTACGCTACCCCCCCGCGACCGCGGCTGGGCGGGTCCGACCGTTCTCCCAACGGCCGGCAAAGTAGGCGCCGCCGAGGTAGAGCCCGATCATGGGCGTCGCGATGAGGAGCATGGTGATGCCGGAGTTGTCCGGCGTGACCACCATTCCGAAGACCAGCGAGCCCAAGACCGCGGCCCGCCAGTGACGGCGCCAGGCGGCTGCCTTGACAACCCCGAGCCGGGAGAGCGCGTAGACGAAGACGGGCAGCTCGAAGACGACGCCGAAGGCGAGGGAGTAGAGGAGGGCGAACGTGACGAACTGCTGGACCCCGAGCACCGGGGCGAGGCCCATCGCGGAGACGTACTCGAACAGCAGGCGGAACGTGAGGGGCGTCAGGACGAAGATCCCCAGGGCGGTCCCCGCGGCGAAGAGGACCGTCGCGGGGATCCCCACTCGGCGCAGGAGCTCGCGCTCGCTCCTCCGCAGCGCCGGGACCAGGAACGCCCCCAGTTCGTGAACAATCCAGGGCATCCCGAAGATCAAGGTGAGCAGGAGCCCGATCTCCATCTGCACGAGAATCGAGTCCCCCACCCCCACGTTGAGCAGCACGACGTTCGGCGGCAGGGTCCAGGCCACCAGCGCCCGGAACACCTGGGCGGTCACATTGTCGAAGATGTTGGGAATGGGGTAGGCGAGCGGGAGCACCGACCCTCCCACCGAGACCGGGAGCGGCTGGAGCCGGAACGTGACGAGGAAGCCGAAGAGGGGCCCGAGCACCAGCAGGATCCGCAGAAGGCGCCGTCGCGCCTCCGACAGGATCTCGAGGATCCGGCTCAGGTCGCCCATCGTTCACTCTTCCGCTGCCTCCGTTGTCTCGCACTGGGGGGGACGCCGGTCGGCGGGCGCACGCGCCCCCGGGCCGGCATCGAGCGTCGTCTCCGTTCCGCTACTGCGGGGGAGCCGGCGGCGCCGTTGCCGCGGCCTGCTCGGCCTTGATCTCGCGGTCGACCTCGGCCCGGCCCTTCTTGAATTCGCCCATCGCCCGACCCAGGCTGTGGGCGAGCTGGGGAATCTTGCTCGAGCCGTAGAACAAGATCGCCACTACCACGGCTATGATCAGCCAATCGTCCAGTGAGTCGAACATGCGCGCCTCCGCCGACCACCGAGGCGTGGGGGATATGGGGTTCGTATGGGAAGGTTCGACCCGTACGTATCGTGCGTACGAGGAGTATTTGAAGAACGGTCCGGGCTAGGGCGCGGCGACGAGGATCGTCTCGGTCCCGACGGCGACGGCGCGGTCCAGCGCCACCTCGCTCAGCACGGAGAGACAGCGGGCGCTCCGTTCGATGGCGGTAGCGGCCTGGAACAGTCCGGCCCGGCGGTGGATGCCCTTGAGGCGGAGGGCGACCGCCCGGGCGGATTCCGCGATGCGGAGCCCCTCGGCGTACGCCTCGCACGACTGCCCCAGCGACGGCCGCATCAGGTTCTCCATCACCGCCTTGAGCCCGCCCTTGAGCTCCTCGAGGAGCTCCCTCAATTCGGCCGCGCAGTCCGCGCGCCGGGAGGGCTCCCGGTTCAGCTCCTCCGCCGTTTCACGCAGGAGCGAGGACAGCTCTTCAAGTCCATGCACGACGACCCGCCACTCGAGCAACTGGCGAGGGTCGGGGCTCCCGATCCGCCGGGCGAGGGACCAGTCCCGGCTCGCGAGGAACAGCTGGCGGACCAGGAGCGCCTCGACCTTCTGGGCCTCCTCGCTCAAGCTCGTCAGTCGACGCGACCGAGACCGCCGGGTGAGGAGCTCCGACGACTCTTCGAGCGAGGCGACGAGAATCATCTTCATGCGCTGGACGAGCTGGGGCAGTCCGTACTTCGACGGGTCAATGAAGTTCTGGAGCAGGATCCGGTTCGGTTCCTGGGCGACCACCGAGACCCCGATAAGGCCCCGGGCCGCCTGCTGGATCTCCTCCACCCGCTCGCTGGCGAGGGGCACCTCGGTCCGGATCTCGATCGCGTCATGCCCCACCCGGTACGCCCCGATCACGAGCCGTTCGAGGACACCGGGGACGCTGAACGAGTGGGCGTGGACGAGGAAGGGCGCGCCCGCGGGGGCCGCCCCCGGGAGCGGCGCGGGCTTGAGATAGAGGGTACCGTCGTCGTTCTGGTCGAACACGATCAAGTCGCCCGGGCGAAGGTTCATGGCCTCCGCCCACGGCTTCGGAAGGGTGACGGCGATCGAAGAATGACCGGCCTTGAGGACGCGACGTTCCCGACTGGGGGTGGACCAAGCCATGCGATGGTTCCGAACCTCTTACAAGGCTCGTAGGTTGGTACAGGGTCCTCCTATTAGACGTTGCGGCGCCGCGCCGCGGTCGACCCTTATTTCTTGTCGCTCGGGAGCGGCGCGGGGGGTTCGGGGTATCCGAGGCGCTCGGGCGGCATCTCGTGGACCGCCCCCTTGCGTCTTCCGATCACGAATCCGAGAACGAGCGCCAGCACGACGAGACCCGCGATCGTCCCCGAAATGATGAACACGCCGGCGCCGGGGCCCGTATTCGCGGTCCCGCCACTACTCCCGTGCTCGCCGGACCCCAAGATCCCCCACATGCCGCCGGCGAAGTGTCCTGAGGCCAGGCAGAGGTACTCGTAGAGACCGAACGGGGGCGCGACGAACGTCGCCGTTTGCGTCCCCGGAGTGGTCGCGATCGTGACGTTCACGAGCGGGGGATGGGCCGCCAGGAACCCCAGGATGTGGGAGGAGGAATCCGAGCTCGTGGGCGTCCAGTTGAACTGGAAGTTGGTGGCGTTGAGGAGGGTGAAGGTATGCTCGGTCGTTTGCGTCTGCACGATGGTGACCGTGACGAGATCGCCCGGCGTGACCTCATCGGTCGACAGGGTAAAGGCGAGGGCGGTTCCGACCGTCACAGTGATCGCCTCGCTCCCATTCGCACTGGCCCCCTGGTCGGTATGCGCCCCGGCGGCCGCGGCATACCCTCCCCAGCTGAGCAGGAGGGTCAGGGTGGCCAGAACGGCGAGACTCTTCCGTGGGACCCGAGGAATCCGCATCACCTAGCGCACCGTTCGACGGTCGGTCGATGCGCGGGGACGGAGACACGGTTCAAAGAGATTCCGTACGAACCGGGGCACCTCGGTCGTTTTCGCGGCAACGAGAACGCGCTCCGGGGACTGATCGGCCGCCCTCGCCGGTTCGTACGCGAGAATTATGAAGCCCGGGCCCTCGGAGGGGGTGTGTCCATCCGCCGCTGGCTTCGCGGGTCCCTGTCGGCGTTAGGCGTCGTCGTGCTTCTCGGGGCGAGCGGCCCGGCGGCGGCTTCGGGCCAGACCGACCTCCAACAGACGGCGCCGCTCGTAGAGGTCATGTTCCTCCTCTCCCTCATCGGCGCGGTGCTCACCTTCGGGATCCTCATCTGGGCCCTGGTAAAGTTCCGCGACCCGGCCACCAAGGGGCGGCGCTATGGTTAACAAGCTCGAAGTGGCCTGGACGCTCGGCACGGTCGCCCTGATCGCCTCGGTGGCCGTCTACTCGACCGTCCTCCTCTACCACATCGACGCGCTGCCTGCCAATCCGTCCGAGTATGTGGTGGTGACCGGCCACCAGTGGTTCTGGGAGTTCTACTATCCTGCCAACGGGAGCGACTTCATCACCTCCTACGACCCCACGACGAACACGACCTCGGGGGGGGCGTTGTGGGCGGCGCCGGGCGCGACCGTGCAGGTGAACGTCACCTCGACTGACGTGATCCACTCGTTCAACATCCCGGGCCTCGGCGTCCGGATCGACGCGATCCCGGGCCGGGTCAACCATTTCGCCTTCACGGTCCCCCACGTCGCCGCCGGAACCGAATTCCTGATCCAGTGCACGGAGTTCTGCGGGACCTACCACGGGACGATGCGCGCGGACCTGGTCGTGACCTAGCGGGTCGCCTCGGTCTCCTCGACCGGCAGCGACGCGGGGTCGTCCTCCCCAACTGGCTCGGGTTCCCGGGGCGTTCTCCGCCGACGACGGATGGTGAGGACCACGACGGCGGCCACCCCCACGAGGCCCACGGCCGCCGCCCAGCCCCAAGGCGGCACTGCGAACCCCCCGCCTTCCGGCCCCACGCGCACCAGCGGGACGACGAGGGGGGCCGTGGCGTTGGAGACGAGCACCGGGAGGCTCGCGCTCCGGTAGCCGGGAGCCGAGATGTTGAGGAGATAACTTCCCGGAGTCAGTGAAAGGTTGAATCGCCCAGTAGCGGAGGACGACGCCGCCGCGCTCGAGCGGCCGGGGGCGGTGGCGTACGCCGTCAGGGTCGCTCCCGACACGGGGAGCCCCGAGGTCGAGTCCACCACGGTCCCGACGAGCGGTTGCGGCTCCATCGTCAGGATGAGGTCGCGCTGAAGGTCCGAGCCCGAGACCCGCACCTCGAACGTGAGGGCCCCGTAGACGGAGCCCGGAGGCGGAGTGGCGTTCAGCGAGTAGCTCCCGTTGGCCAGCCCCACGGCGAAGGCGCCCTGCGCGTCGCTCGTCCCGAGCACCGTCGTCCCGCGCTCGATCGTCACACCGGGGACGCCGGCCCCCGTGGTCCCATCCCGTACCGTCCCGCGGAGCGCGTAGACGTACGGGGCGAGGACCACCCGAAGCCCCGAGGTGTTGGCATGCAGGGTCAGCGGCTCCGCCGTCGGCCGGTACCCGCCCGCCTGGGCGACGAGGGTGTAGGCCCCCCAGTACGCCTTGACGTCGAACGCGCCTCCCGGCCCCGACGTGGTGGCCGCCACCGCGCCGTGGCCCTGCTCGAGCCCGATGAACGCCCCCGGAATGGGAGCGCTCGTGTTCGCCGCGACGACCGTTCCCGCGAGGTCCACCAGGACTTCCGGGGCGAGGGGAAGCAGGGCGATCGGCGGTGGAAAGTTCGGTTCCCCGGCGGCGACGGTGTAGCCCGCACTGGTGACGGCGTACCCATAGGCGCTGGCGATGAGGGTATCCGGTCCGGGCGGCCCGAGGAGCAGGTACGCTCCACTCGCACTTGTGTTTACCACCGCCGAACAGGTCGTGGGAGAGGAGTCGGCGCACGCCTGGACCGTCGCCCCCACGATGGGGGTACTGTTCACGGCGGAGACCACCGATCCGTGCACGAGGCCCCACGCGAAGAGAAAGATCGTTCCGAGGTTGATGACGGCCCCCGGGGGGAGGGCGAGGGGGAACGCGGTCGTGTTGAACCCGGGGGCGCTCACGGCGAGGACGTAGGTTCCCGGCGGGGCGGGGAGGGTGAATCGGCCGAGGGTGTCCGTCGGCACCGAGAAGCCGCACGGGCCGTACGGCACTTCCTGGGTCGCGCAGAGGGCGACGGTCGCCGAGGGCACCGGGAGCAACGAGGGGATCGCCCGGACCGACCCGATGAGGGTTGCGAAGGCGTAGACGTGCAGTGTTCCCGCCCACGTCCACGAATCGGAAGCGACCTGCACGAGGAGGGTCTGGTTCGTGAGGTACGCTTCCGTGCTGACCCGGATCGTCTCGAGCCCCGTGGGCGCGTCAATCCAGAAGACTCCGTTCCCATTCGTGTAACTGAGGGTGCTGCACAACCCGAGGGCGTCGCACCCGTCGACCTCGACGTAGGCGAGGGGCGCCCCCCCGGGATCGACGACCACGCGTCCGGCGACGACCCCGTCGCCCGACAGATTCACCCGGGGCACGATGAGCCGGGCGCCGGCGGCGACATTGTACGCGGCGCTGGCGAAGGCGAATCCCGGGATCTCATAGGCGACGACGTCGGGGCTTCCGGCGGGCGATTGGATCAGGAACTGGCCGAGCGCATTCGTCTGCGTCGACTGGGACGCGCTCCCGCTCGGAGCCGCGACCACCACCTCCGCGAGGCGGAGGGGGCGGCCGGTGGCCCCATCCACGACCGTGGCGGTGGGCGGGTGCCCCACCGCATTCACCTGGGCGCTCTGGACCCAGGCCGGTGCTTGGCTCGCGTTGACCGCGAGCTGGACCCGGCCGAGCGCGCTCGTTTGTCCCGGCGTCACGCTCACCGTCTTGGTCAGGTTGGTGTACCCTGGAGCGGAGACCGTGGCGGCCACAGGGAACCCCGGCGGGGCGGTGGCGTTCACGAATCCATCCTGCGCCGCCTGGGCACTGCTCTGGAGGAGGGTGAGGTTGGCCGGGTCGGCGCGCGAAACCTCCAGCACCGCGTCCCCGACCGGCCCGCCGGCGGCTCCCACCCGCCCCTCCACGTACCCGTAGTGGGTGAGGACGAGCGGGCCGACGGTCGACTGGGCCCCGGGAGTGACCGCCCCCGACTGGGTCAGGTTGGACGTGAGGTAGGCCCCGCCGAAGCCGAAGATGTTGCGGGAGGAGCCGCCGTCGGGGAGGAAGAGGGTGAAGTTGCCCCCCCCACCCGTGATCGCGGACGCGGTGGAACTGAGGAGGCCGGGCACCGAGGCGTTGGCGCTCGCAAACCCCGCGGGCGCGCGCGCGATCCCCCCCGTCGCATCCCAGCTATCCCCGTTCCACACTGAGCCGGTGACCGCCCCAAAGACGGCGATCGGCGAGGCAGTTCCCGTGAGCGAGGAGAGGTCGACGAACGACTGCGTGACCGCAACGGAGAGGGTCGCCGGGGTGAAGCCCCCCTGCGCGGTTCCAAACACGTCGTCCGGTCCCGCCCCGCGGGCGGTCAGGAGGATGGGCGTCCCGAAGGGGGCGCTCACGTTGAACTCGCCATCGGTGGCCGTCACCCCGGCGAGCCCGCACGCGGAGGCGCTCGAATCGCAGGCCACGACCTCGACGGCGCCGGCCCCGAGGCCGCCGGCAGCGAGACTTTCCCAGGGGTCGATGGCGAACCGTCCTCGGACCCAGGCGTACGGCGCCATGGTGACCGAGCCCAGGTCGAGGGCGTTCGCGGAGAGGTTGACGTAGACGAACTGGGTCGTGTAACCGGTGGCATTGACCTCAAGGTCGAAGGCCCCTCGCGGAACGGAGAGATTGAACCGCCCATCCAGCGTGCTCGTCCCGTCTAGCAGAGCGCAGGCGGTCCTTGCGAGCGTGCAGGCGTCAAACACCGCGCCGGGAACCCCGAGGCCGCTCCGATTGTCAGAGAGGCGCCCGGTGAGCCAGCTCATCCCCGCCGGGGCGAGCGCGGCCCGGGGGGCCGCGTCCATCGGGCTTCCGCCGGTCGGGTCGAGGGTGATGGGCCCCGCCTCGGCCAGCCGGCCGGGGGTCGTGTTGAGCCAAGTCCAGTTGGCGACAAACCCGGAGGCCTGGACGTGCACTTCGTAGTCGCCGGAAGGGATCGGGGCTCCGGGCACGGTGATGTTGAACTGTCCATCCGTACTGGAGAGGACCCCGCCTGGGCCGGTACACAGGGTTTCGACCGGCACCGGGCATACGCTCACCAATGCGGCGTAGATCCCATGGCCCGACGGGTCCACGACGCGCCCGGTCACTACCGCGTCGGCCGCGACCACGATCGTTCCGGTGGTGTTGGTGCCGTTGACGAACACCCAGGTCCAGTTCGACGTGTACCCCGCGGCCACCACCGTGATCCGGTCCCACCCGTCGACCGCTGGCAGGGAAAAGGTTCCATTGGCCGGTTCCGAAAAGCCCGAGGTGCACGCCGAGCCCCCCGCCCCCGACTGGCCCGCGACCGGACAGGCCTGGACGCTCGCCAGGACCCCGATTAGCGGGACCACCGGGCCACCCCCCGCGGCCGCCGCGGCGATCGAGCCGTCAATCGCGCCCCACCCCGACGCGAGCGACACGTTGACCAACCCCACGTCGGTCGGATGGCCGTCCTGCGCACAGCAGCCGCTCGGTACCTCCAGCCACGTTCGATTCGTGCCCGAGACCGGTGAACCGTTGCCGAAAGCCGTCACCCTGAGTTCCACGGGACCGGGGGGCGACGGAGCACAGAACGTGTTGGTCGCGGTCGGACACCCGGCCCCTCCGGGGTCGAGATCCGACGAACCGACGGTCGGTCCGCACACGGCGGGCTCATCCGTCGAGCACGCTTCGACGGAGAAGCGGCCCGAGAGGTTCCCGCTGGCGCCCAGGATCGCAACGGTCCCGGCCAGGTACGTGCCCGCCGTGAGGTCCAGGGAAGGCACCGGGAGGAGCACATCGGGGGTCAGATTGACCCAAGTCACGTTGGCCTCCTCGGTCAGCGGGAAGCCGGGGACGAGGGGCAGGGACGCCGACTCGACCGGGAACCCGCCGCCCGAATCGGCGGTCGTGAGGATGACCAGGTCGTGGAACGGCGTGCCGAGCGCCGCGACCGTCGCGTTGATCGAACCGGGCGTGGACCAGCAGAGACTCGGCCCGAGGAGGCCGGGGGTGACGAGAACCGTGGCGGAAACCCCGTCAAGGGAGCAGATCGTGTATTCGAAGGTAAGTCCCTTCGCCCAACCCCCGGTGGAAGGCACCCCCCCAGTGAAATTGGTGCTGACCTCGATGCCCCCGAGCGGCTCCAGGAAGATGCGGCCCAGGTCCACCGAACTGTTCGAGTTCGGTATATCGGGTACCCAGGTCTGGTTCATGACGTACCCGAGGGCGAGCGCTCGGACGAACGCGGGCCCCGGGAGTGCCCACCCCTCCACGCGAGTCCCTCCTCGAGTGGTGTTGATCGGCGGGAGGCACGCGGTCTCGCGCTGCGTGCAGACTGTCAATTGGGTTAAGACCGAGTTGGGGAGGACCGCGTTCGTTACGCGGTCCCAGAACTCGGCGTGGACGGGGACGTCGCCCTCCAGGAACACCGTGCCGAGGTCGATGGTCTGGTACGGCGACGCGTTCACATAGGTGACGTTCGGAAAGTACGGCGAGATCTGAGGCGGAGGAGGAGAGTAGACGAACTCTACCCGGGCGGGAAGCGGTGGGGTAGGGGCGAGAAAACTACCGTTGACCTTGGAGACCGTGAGCGGGTAGGCGGTGATGCTCCCATCTCGGGAAGTGGCCAGGACCTGGACGTTCGCTATCGGAGGGTGGCCGGGGACCGCCGACTCGACGACCCCCTTCACGTACCCGTCGTGCACCAGGTAAATCGTCCCCACCGATATCGTCGAGCCGCCCACGACCGTCGTCCACGTCTTGTTGTCAAGATAGTAGCCGGTCGTCGAGTCCACCGAGAACGTGAGCTCGACAGCGCCCGAGGCGGCCACGACGGTAAACCCCCCCGTTGAATCGGTGGTGGCGAACCCGCAGCCGGGGCAGAGCAGGCCGTAGACGGAGGTAGCGGTGACGTTGACGCCGCCGACGGGCGCGTGAGTGACGCTGTCGAGTACCGTCCCCGTTACGGTGCCGTTCGCTGCGAGACCGAGAGCGCCCGGCCGCTCCCCCGCGGTCGGGCGCGCGCTCGAGGAAAACGGCGGCGAAGGACCGGTCGCGGGGGCCGGGGGTGACAACGACCGGCCTCCGTGTTCGGCGAGGGCCACCTCGGGGGCGTTGAAACGCATCCCGGCGGAGACGAGGGCGCCCGGGATCGAGGGCTGAAGAGGGGGCGCGACTCCGAGGGGGCGGGGTGCGCTCCACCCGACCGCGTGGGCGGGCGATGGGGGGACGACGCCGGCCCCCGACGGAGGGGGGAGTGGCACGAGCAGAACGAGCGCGACGACAGCGAGCGGGGGGCCGATACCGCGAGTCCGCCGGCAAACGGAAGGTCCGTGGTGTCGGACCCGGCGATGCCAATGCTCGGACCGAGAGCGGCCGCTCGAATCCCTCACGGGTTACTGGGCCGGGTCGTCAGCCCTCGAAAGTAGATGAACCCCCGTCGTCCCGGGCGGCGAGGATTCCTTCAGTGCGAAGGAGGCCCGCCGGGCGACCGGGGGAACCGCCCGACGAAGGTGGCGACGACCGTGAGCAGGAGCGCGATCCCGAGCAGCGCACCCGCCCCCACCAGGAAGACGGAGTCCACTATCGCACTGCTGGGGGGCGGCGGCGGGGGCAAGGGGGTGTACCCGACGTAGAGCCACCCGAACATCCCGCCCTGGAAGTGGCCCGAGATCTCACAGATGAACTCGTAGGCCCCCTTGCCGGTGATCGTGAAGTTGGCCCAGACGGGCGTCCCGGTGGTAGTCGGGATGTTCACGGTCGAAAGGGGAGGGTGGGCCGCGAAGTACTGGGAGTAGTTTCCCGGAAGCAGGGTGTTGTTGTTCTGTCCCTCGATCGTGAACGTGTGGAGCGTTGTCCCGGCGTTCGACACCTCGACCGAGACCGTGATGGGGAACTGGGTGGCATTCGGGATGACGAGCGAGGAGGGGAGAAATCGGAGGTTGTCGGTCGTCTGCGTCGTGAGGTCGTAGGCGCCCGCCGAGGTCGGATAGGCCACCGCGAGCGTCCCGGACATCCCATCCTGGAATTGGTAGGGGGTGAGCGAAACGAACTCGAAGGAGGCGCCGGCGTCGCTCAATGGAATCGAGAGATTGGCGAACGCGGTCTGGCCGGCTGCCAGCGTCAGGTTGACGAGGGTCCCGTTCGCCGCGAAGAAGGCGTTGAGCTGGTGGGGCGACCAGGTGGGCGGGAGGGTAAAATTCGCCACCCGCGTCACGGTGAAGGTGTGGTTGTAGACGCCGGCGTTGTGCACCTCAAGCCCCAGCGTGGTCCCCGCCGCGACGGCGATCCTCGACGGGGTGAACGCAGGCTGGTCGGTCGCGTTCACGCTCGCGTTGACCGGGCCCGCGACCGCCGCGGAGACGCCCTTGGTCGCGAGCGTGTACGTCGCGACCTCGGGCGTGGCGTGCGCGGGGTACATCGCGACCCCGACCAGGAGGAAGAGGACGCTCAGGACCCAGCCCCCGCGGGCGAGCCGACGCAATCGGCCGGCGCCGTCGCTCGTCCGCACGCGGTTCGGACCGAGGCCCGCTTGATATCTCTGATGTACGAATCGGGCTGGCGGCGGGTCTAGAGTCCGGGCGTGGTCGTGCCGTTGACCGGGGCGAGCTCGGAAACGTGGGCCGCGTACCGTCGCTCGAGGTCGCGGAGACCGCGGTCGATGAGGCCTATCCCCGTCGCGACGGGCAGGGTGAGCAGGGGGGTGAACGGCTGGGCCCAGAGCCAGGCGAGCGCCGGGGCGGGGCCCACGTTGACCTCGAGGATCTGGATCGCGGCGGAGATGACGAGGGCGAGGAGGACGGTGACGGCCACGAGGACTCCCCGGCCCTTCGCGGGAGGAGGTGCGGCCGGGCGAGTCGCGGACCCGGGCGGTTTCGGGGCGGGGACCGGGTCCGCGACCCGGCCGTAGACATCCCGGCCCCCGACCCGGTGGTCGAGGTAGCGGCCGAGCTGGAAGACGCGGAACATCACGAGGATCGCGTAGAGGGTCAGGATCCAGACGACGACCGAGGCGCCGATGATGAGCGAATTCAGGTCATCCTGATCGGACAGGGAGCTCACGTCGCCGCCGTTGTGGGCGGAGGTGAAGACGTCGAAGAACCCGTGGAACACCGAGACGGCGCCCACCAGGAGCACGACGAAGATCGCGGCGTTCACGGCGAGGGGGGCGAAAGGGTAGAGCCGTGGCGTGGTGGAGCGGAGCACCAGGGGAAGCCGTCGGCCGACCGCCAGGAAGGCCGCCGCAGCGACGACGGTCCCCGCCCCCGTCAGGGCCCACGGCACGCGAGCGAGCCCCCCCGTTGCCGGGAAGAACGAACCGGACCCGACGATCAGCATCAGGAGCCCGTCGATGGCGACTCCGGCGGCCACGATCCCGAGGGGAAGGAGCACCGCCTCCGAGCGGGAGAGGGCCGTGGCGTCGTCGTTCCGCACGGCCCCGACGGGCGAAGGGAGATTATCTCGGCCGCGTACGAACCGCCCCGTCAGGGAGGATTCTTTCCTTCCTCGGTCTCGAACCGCCGGATGAGCTGGGTCGTGACCTCGATGAGCGGATGGTGGGCGGCGCGGTCCACCTGGATGTCCGAGAGCGTCTCGAGATGGTGCTCGCGCGCGATCCGCTCGAGGCCGATCTCCGTCGCGGCGAACTCGTGGGGCTTGTCACAGGTGAGGATGAACGCCTGGAGCTGGGCGAGTCCCATCTCCCGGGCGGCGAGGGCCCGGTGGTGGCCGTCCACCAGGATCCAGAGGTCGCCCTTCTGGACGACCAAGACCGGCTCCGCGAATCCGCGCTCGAGCTCGTAGCGGCGTCCCTCGAGCTCGTCCTCGTAGACCTTCCACTGGGTCGGGCGGAGCTGCGAGATCGGGACCAGTCCCCGGCGGAAGGAGAACGGGAGCTGGTAGCGCTCGGAAAGGAGGTGGCGCAGGGTCTCGGCCTTGGCCGGGGAGGCGCGCTCGAAATGGGAGCGGACGATGTCGAGATTCGAGATCACTCCGCAGAGCTTCCCGTCCGAGTCGACGATGGGGAGGTCACGGAGGCCGAAGCGGAAGATGATCCGGGCCACGTCGTCCAGCACCATGTCCGGGTGCGCGGTGTACGTGCCGGGGCGGATGATCTGGGAGAGCGGCCGGTCGCGATGGTCCGCGTTCCGCAAGAGCTCCTTCGCGCTCACGAACCCGACCAGTCGCCCATCGCGATCCGTCACCGGAAGACCGTGGTGCCGGCTGCGCGTGAGCCGCTGGATCGCTTCCCCCACCGTGGTGGACTCGGTCAGGTGCTCGACCTCGAGGACCATGTAGTCCCGGACCCGGACGCTCATGGCGCCGGTCGGGGGGCCTCGTCGCGCAGGTAGGAGGTCAACAGGTGGCAGATGAGGAGGTGGACGTCCTCGATGTGCTGCATGCTCGTCGAGGGGACGACCACGGCGACGTCGACCAACGCCTTCAGCTTCCCGCCGCCCATCCCCGTCAGCCCAACGGTCGTGACGCCGAGCGCCCGGGCCGTCTCCACGGCGCGAAGCACGTTCGGGGAGTTCCCGCTCCCGCTGATCCCTACCGCGAGGTCTCCCGGTTTCGCGAGCCCTTTGAGCGGCTCGGCGAAGACCTTCGCGTACTCGGTGTCGTTCGCCCAGGCGGTGAGCGTTTCGACGTTGTCGTTGAGCGCGACGCAGCGGAAGCGGGCGCCCTCGCCGCGGATCGTCGCTTTCCCGATGTCCACGACGAAGTGGGAGGCGGTCGACGCGCTCCCGCCGTTCCCGAAGAAGAAGATCGTCCGGCCTTCGTCCCGGGCCTTGAGGAGGAGCGGAACGATGCGGGCGATCCCCTCGGCCAGGTACGGGTCGGCGAGCGCCGCTCGGGTCTCTTCCACGTAGCGTCGCACGTAGCCGTCGATCGGAAGGGCCGGCACGGTTCACCTACCTACGAACAGGATCCGGGAGCCTTCGGCGTTGATGCGCACGTCCAGGCGCGGGAGCGGCGAGAGGGCCTTCGCTATTTCACGACTTCTCTCGGGCGGGTGCACGATGAGGAGAAACCCCCCACCCCCGGCCCCGGTGATCTTCCCCCCAAACGCTCCCGCGGCCTTCGCCTGCCCGTAGAGCGCGTCGATCTGGCTCGTGGTGATGCCGTGGGAGAGCTGGCGCTTGATCGTCCAGCCCTCGTCGAGGAGCCGGCCAAACCCGGACCAATCGCGCTTCAGGAGCGCGTCGCGGGTCTCCCCGGCCATCTCGCGGAGCCGAAGAAGACCGTCCTTGTTCTGGTCGGTCCGGGCATCCTGCGCCTGGAGGATCCCCTGAGCCTGCCGGGTGATCCCCGTGTAGAACAACGACAGGTGGCCCTCGAGGCTTTCCCGGTCCGTTCGGGACAGCGGGATGGGGGTGGAGCGGACAGTGTCGTCGCTGTGGAACTCGAGATACTGGAGTCCGCCGAGCGCGGCGATGTACTGGTCCTGCTTTCCGAGCGTGCCCTTGAGGGTCTCGATCTCGATCTGGCAGGCCTCCTCGGCGAGCTCGCTCGGGTCCTTGAGGACGCCGCGATGGGCGTAGAGGGCGTTGAGGAGGCCGACGGTCAGCGTCGACGACGAGCCGAGGCCGGTGCCTTCGGAAGGAATGTCCGCGACGGTATGGACCTCGAGGGAATCGACGACGCCCGTCCGGCGCATCGCCTCGCGGACGAGGCCATGCTGGAGGTCGTCGAGCCGCTCGACGTTCTCGGTCCGCGAGTACGCCACCCGGATCGCCCGGTCGAACTTGTCGTTCACGAGGACGTGGACGAAGCGGTCGATGGCCGCACTCGTCACCGCGCCGCCGCCGAACTTTCGGTAGAACGACGGGAGGTCGGTCCCTCCCCCCGCGAAGCTGATGCGGAGCGGGGTCCGAGTAATGATCACCGCGGCGACTCCGCCGGACCATCGGCGGGCGCCCCTCTTATCTATTTTGGACCCCGGGCGGGCTCGCCGCCCGTCGTCCTCGGGCGGCACGACGTCCGTAGAACTCCCGGGCGGTGTTCTCGAGGTTCCCGAGGGGGGTCAGTCCCGGCAGGGCGGCGGCGAAGATCGGGGCGCGACGGTCCAGGATGACGGCGATGCCGCGGTCATGCTCGGAGCGGATCATCCGGCCGATGGATTGGAGGATCGCCCGCTGGGCCGGTGCCTCCATCGCATACTCCCAGCCTCGACCGGTCTCCCGGTCCCAGAACGCCCTCAGGGCTTCGCGCTTCGCCGTCGGCCGCGGGAAGGGGATCCCGACCACGACCACGGCTTCCAGCTCCTCGTCGGGGAAGTCGATCCCTTCGGCGATACGCCCACCCGTGACGCCGAGCAGTACGGTGCCGCTCGGATCGTTCTTGAAGACCTCCACCGACCGCCAGAGGTCGCCCATGGAGAGGCGCCGCGATTCGACCACGGCCCGCGGGGGCAGCGCGGATTGAAGCCCCGCGGCCAGCACCCGCTCCATGAGGTCGAAACTGGGAAAGAAGACGGCCGTCTTTACCGGGAGCGACTGCAGGACCTCGGCGAGCCGGTCGGCGAGGCGGGGGACGGCGCCGGGGTCCCCCTGGATCTCTTCGTAGCGCGTGGACAACTCCGGGTCGAAGAAGATGCGACGGTTCTCGGGAGGAAAGTGGGAGGGGACCGAGAGCAGGTGCGCTGCGTCGCCCAGTCCAAGGGCATCGCGGTACTCGGGGAGCGGGGCGAGGGTCCCCGAGAGATGGATCGAAAGGTGGCACTCGCGGATCGGCTCCGCGGTCGAGCGGGCATCGAGCGCATACGCCTCCAGCGCGCGGCGCGGCCGTCGCGTCGCGACCTTCACGTAGGTGGGGGACTCGAGCTGGGGCCAGGAGAGGAGCGTCAGGGCAACCGTGTGCACCCAGGAGCGGGGAAGCCGACGCGCGCGCCGTCGCTCCTCCCGGAGCGTCTCTCCCCAATTGGCGAGCCCCCCGAGCCAGGTGTCGAGGCGGTGGGAGGTGCCTCCCACGGCAGCGAGGAGGGCGTCCTCGAGAGCGTGCGGCGGAAGAATCGCGTCCTCCTCCTCCCCCGCGTGCGCGAGCAGCTCGTCCACGGCCGCGACGGCGAGCTCGAAGAACCGGGAGGCTGTGGGTCCGTCGGGGAGCGGGAGGTCGCCATGCTCCAGCACCTCTGCGCGAGCGCGACGGATCGATTCCTGGGGAAGGGAGACCGTGGTGAGCTCACGAAGATGGTCAGGGAGGTTGTGCGCCTCGTCCACGACCAGGTCGACGCGGTCGATCCCGACCCCCATCCAGGTGAGCAGGGACTCGCGAATGTGCGGATGGAAGAAGAACGCGTACGGCGCCGTAACGAGCCGAGCCTTCTGAACGAGCTTCTTCGAAAGTTCGTAGGCGCAGAGGTTCTCGCTCCGGCTGTACTCATCGAACTCCCGCGGGGTGGATACCTTGGACGTGAACCGCTCGCTCAGCGCCTCCATGTCGCTCTGGAGCACCCGGCCGTAGTAGGGACACCCTTCGAGGTCGGTCAGGTCGACCGCGCCTCCCTCGGGCAGCTCCTCGGGGGGCGTCAGGATGCCGCCGGCGTCCAGGGAGTTCTGCGTCGCCCGCTTGCGGTCCGCGCAGAGCTTCCCGTACTCCTCGGCCGTCGCCCCCTTCATCTCGGCGACGCTTTCGAGGAGGAAGCAGCGGCTCTGCCGGCCCTCCAGCCCCAGGGCCAGGACGGGCTGGTCCAGCCGATGGGAGATCGCCCGGGCCTCCGTCAGGACCTGGATCTCCTGTGAGTGGGTGCGGACCAGGTAGAGGATCCGGTGGTCCTCTGCTTGGGCATGTTCGAGGAGGGGGGCGAGGGTGGCGACCGTCTTTCCTGAGCCCGTCGCGGCGTCGACCAGGAGCGCGCCCCCCCGACGACCCAGCTCGGCGACCTCGCGCAGGATCCCCTCCTGGCCGGGCCGTACCCGGTACGGAAACAGCGCGGAGACCTCCGACAACGACTCCGCGTTCGGCGTACTGACCGCTCCGCTTCCCGTTCGGCGAAGGGGAAGATGAAGATGCGCCCCGAGTGGAAGGTGTCGGGGAGCGGAGCGGGGGAGAGGGGGCCTACGGCGCCGTCGGGAGCCGTTCGAGCACGGCGAGGTCCGCCCGGACGGCGGCTGCGCTCGCCTCGAACGCGGTCCGCTCGGCCGAGGTAAGCTCGACCTCCACCACCCGCTCGACTCCCGTCCGGCCGACGAGGACAGGGACCCCGAGGTAGAGCCCCTTCTGCCCGAACTCGCCGTCCAGGTGGGCGGTGACGCCGAGAAGGCGGTGCTCGTTGCGGGCGATCGCCCGAACGATCTCGGCCTGAGCGGCCGAGGGGGCGTAGTAGGCGCTCCCCATCTTGAGGAGCTCGACGATCTCCCCGCCTCCCTTCTTGGTCCGCTCCACGATGGCGGAGAGACGCTCGGGCGAGACGAGTCGACTCAGGGGAACCCCCGCGACGCTCGTCAGGGAGAGGACGGGGACCATGGTGTCCCCATGCGTGCCGAGGACAAACCCGACCACGTCGCGAGGGGCGACCTTGAGCTCGTCCGCGACGAACCAGCGAAAGCGGGCGGTGTCCAGGGTGCCGGACTCCCCGAAGACTCGGGACGCGGGAAGCCCGCTCACCTTGCGGAACCAGTGGGTCATGACGTCGACGGGGTTGGTGACGATGAGCACCACCGCCTCGGGGGCGTGCTCGCGCACCGCGAGGGCGTGGCCCTTCAGGATCCCCGCGTTCTTCTCGAGCAGGTCGGAGCGGCTCATCCCGGGTTTGCGGGCGAGGCCGGCCGTCTCCACGACAACTTCCGCCCCCTTGACCGCCGCGAGCGAGGTCGTCCCCGTCACCCGGGTAGCAAAACCGAGGATCGGCGCCGACTCCTGAATGTCCAGGGCCGTCCCCTGCGGCAGCCCGTCAATGATGTCAACGAGAACCACCTCCGCCGCGAGGTCGGCCTCCGCGAGCCGCTGCGCCAGCGTTCCCCCGACGTTTCCCGCACCCAGGACCACGATCTTCTGGAGCTGGCTCACCGACGTTCCCCGCGGCGGGCGAGGTCCCCGCCCACTTTAGCCTATCCCGGCGGTCCTCCCGCGGCTCCGCGGGGGCCCGCCGCCCGAGCGCCGGTCGCCCGAAACATTCATTCCCCGGTGCTGGCGTTCGCGCCTCGCGATGGATGTCGACACCGTTCTCCTGAGCGTTCAGGAGCGGGACAAGTGGCGGCACCGTCTCCAGCTACTCGAGCGGTCCCTCTCGGAGATCCGGGACCGCCGGCAACGATTGGGAAAACGCCTGCGACGCATCAAGCGCGAGCTCGCCCGCCTCAAGGAGGTCTCGGACGCCCTCCTGGACCCCCTGCGCGGTGGCCGCCACCCGGAACCGATCCATGCCGCGAACGACAGCCGGCTCATTGCACGATAAGCACCAGTCCCTCCTCGCCGCCCGTCATGAGGCGGAGGCGGAGCTGGCCCGCTTGGCTCGGGAGGAGAGCTACCTCGCCCAACAGGTCCGCGAAGCCGCCGAGCAGGTCCGCTACTACGAGGGCCTGCTCGCCAACCTGCGACGCGATTGGGGTAAGCCGGGGGCGCTCGCCGACCTCGTCCGCCGACTAAGCTGACCGGCCGAATCGTGAACGTCCTCGTCTACGGGGCCGGGGCGGTCGGCAGCCTCTTCGCGGCCCGGCTCGCCGCAGCCGGCCATACGGTCACCATCGTCGGCCGTCCGACGCATGTCGCGGCGATCCGGGCGAGCGGCCTCGAAGTCCAGGGGGTTCGCCCAGGTCGGTTCTCGTTCTCGGCCCTCGAGAAGCTGGAAGTCGGTGCGTCGTTCGACGCGGTCCTCCTGGGGGTGAAGACGTTCGACCTTCCGCGAGCTACCCACGACGTGGCGCGCTCCCTGGGTTCGCCCGTGCCGACCCTGGTCCCGCAGAATGGCCTCGATGTCGAAACCCTCGCCCTGCGGGGGCTGTCGGAGGGGGGATGGGCGGGGGCGGCCGCGCAGCTCGTTCGCTGCGTCCACTCGATCCCGGCGACCTTGGTTGGCCCGGGCGTTGTCCGGCAAGCCGGCGACGGAGAACTGCTCCTCCCCGCCGCGGGCGCACCTCCGGTACCGGCAGTCGAGAGCTGGGCTGCCCTCTTGGCGACGATGGGGTATCCTCTTCGCCGTCTGACGGATTTTCCCCGGGAGGTCTGGAGGAAGGCGATCCTGAACGCCGCCATCAACCCCGTGACCGCCGACCACCGCATCCTGAACGGGCAACTCCGGGACGACCCGTGGCGCGGCCAGGCCGTCGAGCTCCTTCGGGAGGCCCGTATGGTGGCGGAGGCCGAGGGGGTCCGATTTGGCGCGGACGAGCTCGAAACGGACCTCTGGCGGGTCGTCCAAGCGACCGCAGCGAACCGCTCGAGCATGTTGCAGGACGTCGAACGGGGGCGGCCGACCGAGGTCGAGGAGATCTCGGGCCAGCTCTTGGTGATCGGGGAGCGCCATCGCCTTGACCTTCCGGCGACCCGACGCGCCGTGGCACGGATCCGGTCCCGGTCCGCGCGCCGACGCCGCGCGTCTGCCTCGTTTCACCCCACGACGCAAGCATCTTAGGAGCTCACGGCTCGCGCGGTACATGGTTACTAAGCGCAGCGTCGCCGATGCGCCCGTCCGCGGCCGACGCGTCCTCGTTCGTGTCGATTTCAACGTGCCCCAGACACCGAGCGGGGCGGTCGCGGACGACCGGCGCATCGTCGAGGCGCTCCCCACGCTGCATCATCTGCAGGCCGCCGGCGCCCGGACCATCCTCCTGTCCCACCTCGGACGACCGGGGGGAAAGCGCGACATGTGCTACACGCTGCGGCCGGTGGTCCACAAGCTATCGGCCATCCTCGGGCAATCGGTTCCGCTCGCTGAGGAAGCCGTGGGGATGCACGCACTCGAGGCGTCCACGCGGCTCAAGAACGGGGAGTTCCTGATGCTGGAGAACCTCCGGTTCTACCCGGGCGAGGAGGCGAACGACCCGACCTTCGCCGCGCAGCTGGCCCAGCTGGGAGAGCTGTTCGTCGAGGACGCCTTCGGTACGGTCCATCGGGCGCACGCGTCGACGGTGGGGATTGCGAAGCGGCTACCGGCCTTCGCCGGATATCTGGTCGAGAAAGAGGTGCGGGAGCTCTCCCGCCTCGTCGAGCACCCCGAGCGCCCGTACGTTTCGCTGCTGGGGGGCGCCAAGGTCGCGGACAAGCTGCCCCTCCTGCGGAGCTTCCTGGGGCGGGCCGATGCGATCCTGATTGGCGGAGCCCTCGCCTTCCCCTTTCTGGCGGAGGCCGGAGCGCGGCTCGGGGCGACCCCTGTCGAGGCCGGGCTCACCGAGGAGGTCCGGCGCTTCCGGGCGGAGGCGGCCGCCCAGGGTACCGTCGTCCACTTCCCGACCGACCTGCTGGTCGAGGTCCCGGGCGAGCCGCAGGCGCAATCCTTCGCGGTGGACGCACTCCCCGATGGGGCCGTGGCCCGCGACATCGGCCCCAAGACCCGGGACCGGTTCTATGCCGTCCTCAAGGAGTCGAAGACCGTCTTCTGGAACGGGCCCCTCGGGATGGCGGAGGACCCGCGCTTCGCCCCCGGCACTCGCGAGGTCCTCGCAGGACTCTCCACCATCCCCGGCTTCCACGTCTGCGCGGGCGGCGATTCGGCCCGCGTGGCGCAGGACCTGGGCGTGGACCACGCGTTCCAGTACATCTCTACCGGCGGCGGCGCGGCGCTCGAGTTCGTCCAGGGCCTCGAGCTCCCCGGCCTCGCCGTGATCCCGGACGTCTGAGACGGGCCGGGTCGCCCCCGCCGAGGGGGAGGGGCGGAGCTCCGGGGTCGATCGTCTCGGCCAGGTAGCGGAGGTACGGCTCGTGGACTCGCGGGACGTCGAGCTCGAATATCTCGGGGACCTCGTAGGGGTGATGCGTCGCCAGGAACTGGAAGAGGGCTCCGACCCGCTTCGGGGCCGTCTTGAAGAGCAACAGCTCTTCCTCGGCCCGCTCGACGGTCCCCTTCCACCAGTACACCGAGCGGATCGAGAGCACGCTGACGCACGCCGCGAGGCGGTGCTCGAGGGCTCCGGTGGCCAGCGTTTCGGCCGCCGGGACCGGTGCGGCGGTCACGACGAGGCGCATCGGCCCCGTCGCGTCCACCGGGTCGAGCGGATAGGGGCTCACGCCGCCGACCTCACCGCGACCGTGCCTCCGGTGAAGTCCAGCGTGGTGACGCCGAGGTCCGCCAGGCTCACCAAGGCCGCGTGGGCCGGCACGGGCGAGATGTTGCGCATCTTCTGGTACTCCGTCTCCGCCTGCCACGTCGAGGCGTTGAGCAGGAGCACCCCGTGGTACTGGTCGACGCCGTACGTGTGGGCGTGGCCCGTGACGAGGATGTCGGGGGCGGGGTCGATGACGAGCCCGTCGCGGGGGAGCGGGGCGAGCGGCGTGCGACCCCCGTAGATGGGGGCGAGGTGTCGCATCGCGAGCATTCGCTTCATCACCTCGGTGGGCCGAGCGTAGCTCGCGCCCGGGATCGCCGGGATCAGGTCGTCAAAGCTCCGGCCGTGGTACGCTTCGATGACCACGCCGTCGAGCGCAAAGGTCGACGGGTTGCTCACGGAGTGAAGGCCCGGCGGGAGCGAGCCGCGGATCTCCGGAGGGAGTGCGGGCTGGGGCTCCGCGGGACACACCGCGTCGTGATTTCCGGGGACCACGACGATCTCGAGCCGGTCGGGGAGCTCCTTCAGGCGCCGGCCGAGCTCGGCGTACTGCTCGAAGACGTCACCGATGGCGAGGTCCTTCTCCTGGTTCGGGTAGATCCCGATCCCGTCGACCAGGTCGCCCGCGATCACGACGTGCCGTACCTCGCTCGCGAGGTCGGCGAGGGGGCCCCTCCCGTGGAGAAACTCGACCAGCCCCGCCCACTCCTCCCGGAGGAACGACTTGCTCCCGACATGAAGGTCCGAGAGGAAGAGCACGCGGGCGCTCGACGGACCGCGTCGGCCGGAACGCTGCACCGGCACGTCCGGCCGCAGCGCCGTCACGACGCGGGGCAGCCGGTCCTTCTCCCGCGGAAGCACCAGGATCGCTCCGACGACCTCGTCGACCACGAACGGGGTCTGCGCCGCCTCCGAGTCGCGGGGAACGAGGGTTTCGAGGGCGCCGGTGTCGTCCTCCAGCGTCAGGATCAGGTGGTGCTTCTCGGCTGTCGCGTGCACCTCCCGGACCATGCCGATGACGCTCACCCGTCCTTCGGACTTCTTCGCTTCGCGGAGCGTCCGGTGGCCCTGGAGCTCGGGCCGGGTCCTGAGAAGGCGGGAGAGCGCGCGGAATCGGGAGGCGAAGAGCTCCCCGTACGCCTCGAGCGGATGACGTTCGGGTCCGCCCGCGATGAATCCTTCCGCGATGAGGGCATACGGCGCCAGGGTAGGGGGAACGGCGTCCGCTCGCACGACCTCGACCCCGCTCGACCGGGAGCCCGGGCGATGCGCCAGAAGGGACTCGACCATTTCCCGGGTCACGAACGGCGAATCGGCTCCGGCCACCTCGATCAACTTCCGGGAAAGGTCGAGCGGCGTGGGGGTAGAGAGGATCAGCTGGAGCGCCGAGGATTCCACCAGCTTCTGGTGCGACTGGAAGTAGGCGGCGAGCTGTTCCCGCATCGGATTCAGTGGACCTCGACGAGGCGCCAGGCTCCCCGTTGAGACGCCGAGAAGCCGCTCCCGACGCCCGCCCGAGAGGACCGGCACGTCGTGCGAGGGGCCCCACGCCGCGCGCGCTATTTCAACCGTTCGTCGTAGGGGGCGCGACAGCGCTCGCGAACTCTACGAACGGTACGATTCTACCGCGTAGTTCGCGCCCTTCGGGTACTTTTCCCTCAGGTGAGCGACGAACTGGTCGGGCGTGCGGTCGATGTGGGCCGAGTACCACTTCACGACGACATCCTTCAAGGTCTGGTGGACCTCGCGGAGGTTCACTTCGTGCTCGTGGGCGTCGTAGAGCACCGCCTGCGCCATCATCCGCATCCAGCCGGAATAGCGGTGGTAGCTTTCACCCTCACACCACTCGAAGATGCCGCGGAGGTGCGTCTTGCCCTCGGGGGTCTTGTAGTACCAGAACCGCAGCGTCGAGCCGAGCCAGGCGGGCGTCCGGTCCTTGAGCTCGATCGTCTTCACCGCGCCGAAGTCGAACGTCTCGCGGAACGACCACTTCTGCGGGTACTCCACGAACGTCGCGAACAGCGTCTGCGAGGGCTCGATCGTCAGGTGGACGGAGATCTCCTCGAACTGGTTGTGGACCTCCCAGAGGTCCTGGAGGAGCCGCTTGTTGAGCTCGGCGCGATGGGCGAGGTCCTCCCCGGGCTTTTCACCGGCGACCTTCTGGGCGCGCGAGAGCTCCCCTTTCAATGAGGCGACGAAGTCGTCGTCCGGGAGCTCGGGCGCCGGGTTCGCCTCGGGGGTGGGGGACGGGACCGGCTTCGCGCTCGCTCGACGTGGCATGAATGATTGACTCCGGTCGGGCCATCTGGAGTCGCGTATAAAGGGGTTATCTCGGAGCGGCGTGGACTTTCCTCGCTGCCATCCCGAGGACGCGGTGCCGGCCCCCTCGGCAGCCGGAGCTCCCGGGGAGTGCACTGGAACCCGGCCCGGGCGGCCGGGCGTCCGCTTAAATACCTCACCCGGCTCTCCACCCGTGAAAGGACAGCCGGGGACGACCGGGGGAGATTCCTCACGTCGTCACGCATCACGGACTCACGACTCATGTTCGATTCCGCCTCTCGTCGTAGTATCCGCGACTTCGTGGCCGACGTGGGACCGCTCCCTTAGGTTGGCTCCGGACGGGACCTAGGGGTCCCGCGTCCTTCGGAGAAACACACCACTATGACCAACGACCCCAACGCCGCAAAGTACCAGATCCGAGCTCGCATCGCCGCTGAGGGCGTCATCGATAAGCCCGACGTCGTCGGCGCCGTGTTCGGGCAGACCGAAGGCCTATTGGGCGACGAACTTGACCTGCGCGACCTCCAGAAATCCGGCCGCATCGGCCGCATCGAGGTCGACATCGATTCCCGGAAAGGGAAGAGCGAGGGGGAGATTCTCATCCCCTCCTCCCTCGACCAGGTCGAGACCGCCATCCTCGCCTCCGGGCTCGAGACCGTCGACCGCATCGGCCCCTGCCGCGCGAAGATCGAGGTCCTTTCGGTCGAGGACATCCGCATCTCGAAGCGCGCCAAGGTCGTCGACCGGGCGAAGCAGATCCTCTCGAAGATGCAGGAGGACTCGAAAGGGGTCGGAATGGACCTCACCGAGTCGGTCCGCAAGGCCGTCCAGGTGGAGGAGATCACGACCTACGGACCGGAGCACCTCCCGGCCGGACCCAACATCGACCAGGCCGACGCGCTCATCGTGGTCGAGGGCCGGTCGGACGTGTTGAACCTCCTGCGCTGCGGGATCAAGAACGTCATCGCCGTCGAAGGGACGAGCGTCCCCCAGACGGTCAAGGACCTCTCCCGCGGAAAGACCGTGACCGCCTTTACCGACGGGGACCGCGCCGGGGAGCTCATCCTGCGCGAGATGCTGCAGACGATGGACATCGATTTCGTCGCCCGCGCGCCGCGCGGCAGCGAGGTCGAGGAGCTCACCCAGAAGCAGCTCGTCAAGTGCCTGCGGAACAAGATCCCCATCCAGCAGTACCTGGAAATGACCGGGTTCGAGCAGACGGGGTCGACCCGTGGCCCGATGGACGACCGGGGGGACTCCGGAGGCCGCGGCGAGCGCCGCGACGACCGGCGGGACGACCGCGGAGG
>DASRSW010000004.1:0-28292 GCA_035656275.1 Thermoplasmata archaeon | reverse complement strand
GGTCCACCTTCGTCGACCCCGCGGACGACGCGACGCTCGTGGTCGTCTCGTTCACCCAAGACTCCGGGTACACCACCGCGAACGGGGCCACTCCGATCTACACCGACGTCCAGGTGCTGAACGCGCTCGTCCCGGCGGTGGCCGCGCAAAACGACCCCACCCAGAGCATCCAGGTGGTCCAGACCGGCGGGGCGGCGCTCGACCAGACCGAGAGCTCGAGCCTCGCCGGAAGCATCGCGCTCGTCCTGCCGCTCACGATCCTGACGTTGGTGCTCATCACGATCCTGTACTTCCGCGCGCCCCTGGTTCCCGTCATCACCTTCGGGGGACTGGGGATCGCCCTGGTCCTGGGGCTCGGCGGGGTCGTCCTCCTGGGGACCCTCGTGCAGCACGTCGACCAGACCTCTCTCGAGCTGGAGAACACGTTCGTCCTCGGCGTCGGGACCGACTACTCGATCTTCCTCGTCGCGCGCTACCGCGAGGAGCTCCACCGCGGGGCCGAGCCGACGGAGGCGGTCGTCACCAGTGTGACCTGGGCGGGTCAGAGCATTGCGACCAGCGGTGTCACGGCGATCCTGGCCACGCTCGCGCTGAGCTTCTCGGGGGTCGCCCTCCTCTCCCAGTGGGGCATGGTTCTCTCCCTGGCCGTGCTCATCGCCGTGCTGGTCTCCCTCACGATGGTCCCCGCGCTGCTCGTGCTGATCGGTCCGCGGGTCTTCTGGCCGCGCACGGGCCCTCGCCTCGAACGGGCCGCCGAGCGCGATCGGGCCGACCATGCGCTCGAACGGACGTACTTCTACCGGGTGGGACGTCGGGTCACCCGTCGGCCCAAAACGGTCATCGCCCTGGTCCTCCTCGCGTCCATTCCTCTCGTCTACGTCGCGATCACCTCCACCAGCTCGTACGATTTCTATGCCCAGCTCCCCCACGGCCACCCGGCGACGGACGGACTCGCGCTCCTCGCGCAGCGCTTCGGGAACGGGTACGCGTTCCCCATCGACACGCTCGTGACCTACGCGAGCCCCCTGCTCGTCGCCGGGCATCCCAACGGGACGGAATTCACGTCGATGAACGACCTCACGAGGCTCCTCGGCTCGACCGCGGGCGTCGCCCGGGTGGATTCGCCCCTCGGTCCGGCGGGGGCGAATCTGTCGACCTGGCTCGCCTACCCCACGCTCCCGCCCGCGACGCAGGCGAACCTCGCCGGCCTGCTGCAGAGCTACATTGGCAACGATGGCCGCACCGCGTGGTTCACCGTGTATCCGACGTCCGGCGGCCTCTCGAATACGGCGGTCACCCTCCTTCACACGCTTCGCAGCGAGGTGGCCGGCTACGCGGCGGGCCACACCGAGGTCGCGAGCGTTGCGTTCGGGGGCGGGGCCGCGGTCACCTCGGACATCGAGAGCCAGACCTCGCAGGCGACCGAACGGATGGCGATCCTGGTCTCCGTGGGATTGGTCGTCGTCCTGTTCGTCGTGCTGCGGTCCTACCTGATCCCGCTCCTCGCCGTCGCCACCATCGGCCTCTCTTTGGGGTGGGCGTGGGGCGTCACGAACCTCGTGTTTCCCGACCTCCTCGGGCTTCCGCTGTTCTACTTTGTTCCCACGGTGCTCTTCATCCTGATCCTGGGCCTCGGCATCGACTACAACATCTTCCTCCTCACCCGCGTGCGGGAGGAACGCCTCAAGGGCCAAGATTCGATCCGGGCGACGGCCCAGGCGCTGGGCCGGACCGGCGGGATCATCACCGCGGCGGCCGTGATCCTCGCGAGCGCCTTCGCGATCCTCCTCACAGGGGATTTCGTCCTGCTCCAGGCCATCGGGTTCGCCGTCGCGACCGCGATCCTCCTCGATGCGATGGTCGTGCGGACCTACCTCGTCCCGGCGGCGCTGATCCTGCTCAAGGACCGGGTCTGGACCGAGCTCCGGTTCAGCCGGCGGCCGCCGCCGGCCGACGGACGGCCGCGGCGCGGTTAGGCCCCGAGCAGCTCCCGTCGAGCGATGCGGACGTGCTCGGGGGCGTCGGAGGTGTCCACCACCTTCGAAATGACCCCTTTCGGGTCGATGAGGAACGTCACGCGCCGAGCGGTCCCGCGGGGGCCGAGGACGCCGTACTCCTTTGCGACGGTCTTGGACGAGTCGGCGACCAGGGGAAACGGCAGCGAGTACTTGTCGGCAAAGGCGCACTGGTCGTCCACGGAGTCGACGCTGACGCCGACGATCTCGATCCCCTGGGCCCGGAATCCCTGGTACTCATCGCGAAAGCCCTTCGATTCGACCGTGCAACCGGGCGTGTCGGCCTTCGGGTAAAAGTAGAGCACCACCGGGTGGCCGCGCAGGTCCGAGAGGTGGAGGGTCTTGCCGTCGTGCGTCGGGGCGGTAAAGTCCGGGGCGAGGGATCCTTCCGTCGGCATGCGCGGGCGATGGCGCGGCAGTATTTTGCCGCGTCGGACGTCGGGCCGGGCGCCGCCGTCGCGAGGGCCTTCTCCTGTGAGGGCCGAGGGCTCGGTGGCCCGGGGCTACGTGTGACTGACCGTCACGAGCGTCTCGGTGCTCTTGATCCCCGGCACGCGCCGGATCTTCGTCATCACGACGTCGAGCGCCTCGTTGATGTGCGGGGCCTGGAGCTTCACAATGAGGTCGAAGGGACCCGTGACGCCCTCGACCTCCACCACATGGGGGATCGAACGCACGCGGCGGGCGACCTCCTCCAGGCGGCCGACCTCGGTCTCCACGAGGAGATAGAGCGTTTCCATCGCACGGGGACTCGGGTGGAGCGGCCACCCTCGCGACCCACTTGAAGGTGTCGTTTCGCTCTCCCGCGCCACGCGGGTAGAAAGGTTAAGGTCGGGCGGCGGCCGGCAACACGGGATGCCGCTGTTCGTGCCGGACACCCTCACCCGGCAGCTGGCCGCGGTCCGTCGGCGACCCCCAGCGCCCGTCCGGCTCTATGTCTGCGGCCCCACCGTGTACGACTCCGCGCACGTCGGGCATGCCCGGACGTACCTCTACTTCGACATCGTCCGGCGATGGTTTGACGTCGAAGGGGTCCCCGTGCGCCATGTGATGAACATTACCGATTTCGAGGACAAGATCACCGCCCGGGCCGCCGCCCTCGGGATGACCTGGTGCGCCCTGGCTCGGCGCGAGGAGCAACGGTTCCTCACGGAGATGCGGGCGCTTCGGGTGAAGCGCCCCCACTCCGTCCCTCGCGCCAGCCGGTTCGTCCCCGCCATGGTGGACGCCATCCGGCGCTTGGACCGTAGGGGGGCCATCGAACGACGCCCCGACGGGTGGTACTTCCGAGGAACCCCGGCGGCGTCCGCCCGGAACTTTGACGTGGGGCCGGTCCTCGCCCGCCACGCCGTTTCCGAGCCGGGGCATCCGTTCCCGCAGGATCCCGCGGCCGCCCGCGAGTTCCTCGTCTGGAAGCCCCAGGAGGATCCGGCCCCCTCGTGGCCGAGTCCATGGGGGCCCGGAATGCCGGGCTGGCACCTCGAGTGCTTCGTCATGGCGGAGCGGTACCTGGGGCTTCCCGTCGACCTCCATGGCGGAGGGGTCGACCTGGTCTACCCCCACCACTTTGCCGAGAATGAGGTGGCCGAAACGCTGCAGCACCGGCCGTTCTCTCGGGTCTTCCTCCATACCGCGTTCGTGACCGCGGGGGGGAAGAAGATGGCAAAATCGTCAGGGAATCTCGTCTTGCTCCGCCACGCCGTGGAGACGTTCGGACCCGATGCCCTGCGGTGGTACCTTCTCGGACGACCCGTCTCCGAGGCGATCGAGTGGAACGAAAGGGAGGCGCGCCGGGCCCGCTCGGACCACGAGCGCGTGCGAAAGGAAGTCGGCGGCTTTCTCGAGAACGGCGCCTCGGGCTCGCTCGATGTGGCGAAACTGCGACGCGCTGTCGGAGGGATTCGCGCTCGCGTCACGAAGGGCTTCCACGTCGAGGCCGCCCTGAGCGACCTCCGCGAGTACGTGGCGGAAGCCGCCCGGGCACCGAATCCCCGGTTCGCGCGCGGCGAGCGTCGGGAAGCCGCGTCGCTCTTCCGAGGCGTAGAAGCCCTCCTCGGACTGAAGCTGCGCTAGCGAAGTTCTTGCTCCAGAATCAGGCTGAGCCCGTTCCCTCCGCCCATGCAGAGGGTCGCCAGGCCCAGGGGCACGTGGGAGCGCCTCATCTCGTAGGCGAGGGTCACGACGATCCGGGCTCCGCTAGCCCCGATCGGGTGGCCCAGCGCCACCGCCCCCCCGTGGACGTTGAACGCCGAATCCGGCCACCCGAACGCCCGCTGGACGGCGAGGGAGGCGGAGCTGAACGCCTCGTTGTGCTCGACCCGGCCGAACGCCGAGGCCGCGAGTCCGACCCGCTCGAGATGGCGCCGCACGGTCGGGATGGGGGATTCCATTACCCGCGAGGGGGCCACGCCGCTCACCATGCCGCTGTGGATCCACGCGAGCGGCTTCCAGCCTCGACGATCCACCTCGGCGGCGCTCGCCAACACGACGGCCGCGGCGCCGTCGGAGAGCTGGGAAGAGTTGCCGGCGGTCAGGACGCCGTCCGGCTTGAACGAGGGCTTCAACGCGGCGAGCCGCTCGAGGGTGGTGTCGCCCCGCGGGCCCTCATCCTGGGCCAGCCCGTTCGCCCCCGGAGTAAGCTCGGGGGGCACGGGAACGATCTCCTCTTGGAAGACCCCGGTCGCCGTAGCCTCCGCGGCCCGGTGGTGGCTGCGCAGGGCGAACCGGTCGACCTCCTCCCGGGACAGGTGCTGCTCCTCCGCGATCCGCTCCCCGGTGAGCCCCATGTGCTCGTGCTCACCATAGGCGTCCATTAGCGAGTCCCGCAGCATGGCGTCCTCGAGAGAGGTCGTACCGTAGCGAAGACCCCAGCGCGCCCGGCCCGGGACCAGGTACGGCGCTCCGGACATGCTCTCCATGCCTCCCGCCACGACGAGGTCGAAGTCGCCCGCCCGGATCGCCTGCACCGCGGAAAGGATCGCCTGCATCCCCGAACCGCAGACCATGTTGACCGTGACCCCGCCGGCCGTCACCGGGAGGCCCGCGCCCAGGAGGACCTGCCGGGCCGGGTTCTGCCCGGTGCCCGCCTGGATACAATGGCCGAAGACTAGCTCGGGAACCTCTCCCGGCGGAAGGCGCGCCCGACGCAGGGCCTCCCGGGCCGCGACGATCCCGAGGTCGACGGCCCGCGTGGCCCGGAGGGTGCCGCCATACTTGCCGATGGGGGTCCGGGCGCCGGCGACCAGCGCGACCTTCGGAGCGAGGACAGCGTTCACAGAGCGTACCTCGGCGTGCCTCGACGGACGGGGAGTGGCCCGAGACCCCGGGCCCCCGTCAGTCTTCCTCGACGCGCGGCGCGAGGAGGAACCGCCCCTCGCCTTTCCCGCCCGAGACCTGGAATTCGATCTTGAGGGGGTATTCGTTGCCGACATGCAGCGTGACTTCCTCGCTCGAGGTGATCGACTTGACCATGTTGGAGAAGAAATCGAGAGGATACATGCTCTTCACCGACTCCTTGGCCTCGAGGCGCTTCAGGCTCTCCTTGGGCAGCTTCAGGTCGACGCGGTCGGTTTCCCCTTCCGAGTGCATCGTGAATGACTCGGGTTCGAGGGTGATCGTCACGTGGTCGCTGATGCTCTCGCTCCCCCGGATCCCCTGCCGCAGCTCCTCGGTCCGGACCACCGCGACGCCGGGCGGGGTCACGTTCGGGACCTTCGGGTCGGTGATCCCCGCCGGATCCACGATGGACATGTGGCGGGTCACTTTCCCCACGTGGAGCACGAGGCGGTTCTTGCCGCCGTCGTACTGAAGGTCGAGGATATCCCCGGGCTTACAGAGGCGAAGGACCTCCTTCATCTTCTCGACGTCCACCCCGAGGTCGGTGGGCTCGCCGGTAAACTCCTCGAAGGCGTTCTTGTTGAGCTTGAGGACCAGCATCGCGACGTGGGACGGGTCGACCGCCTTGACCTCGATGCCGTCCTTGGAGATACTGAGCTTGACCTCGGAGACGAGGGTGGAGATGACTTCCACCATCTCCCGGAGCACCTCCATGCGGATGCGTGCCTTGAACATCTAGGACTCCGGGGCGCGCCTACATCGGACCCCGCTAAATAGGTTTGCCGAGCGCCGGCGAGCGGCGGCGCTTTTCAGGTCGACCGGCTGTGCTGGAACGTGACCGAACTCGCCTATCTCACCGACATGGCCGCGGCCTACGAGCGTCGGTTCCGGGCAACGGTGACGGCCCTTCCTCCGGGGGCCGTTGTCCTAGACCGCACGCTCTTCTACCCCGCCGGCGGCGGGCAGCCGTGCGACCGCGGCCGGCTCCTCCTTCCCGAAGGAGGAGAGCTCCCGGTCGTTGACGTGGTGAAGAGCGGAGGCGCGGTCCTCCACCGGCTCGGTCGAGGAAGCTCGGGGCGCTCCGGAGCGCTTCGGGTCGGCAGCACCGTCGATGGGGAGATCGATTGGGCCCGGCGGCATCGGCATATGCGGCTCCATACGGCCCAGCACCTGGTGAGCGCCCGGCTCTTCGAGCTGGCGGGCATTCGCACCCGGCGCGCGACCCTGTCGGGGGTGATGGGGGTCATCGATCTCGAGGCGCCGTGGCCCGCGGACCACGACTGGGCGAAGGTCGTGCGCTCCGTGGACGAGGCCCTGGAGCGCGCCCGCCCGGTCCAGGTCCTGCGCGTCCCGCGGGCGGATTGGGAGCACGCGCCGGCCGCTCGCTCGGGTCTCGTGCCACTGCCGACGACCGTGGACCCGGTGCGGGTCATCGAGATCGAGGGGGTGGACCGCTGTCCCTGCGGGGGGACGCACGTGCGCTCGACGGGGGAGATCGGCCCCGTGGCCCTGGCCACCCTTGACAGCGGCCGCGTCACCCTCACTCTGTCCGCGGACGAGCCGCCCACTCCTCCCGCGTGACGCCGTAGACCGCGACGTCGTGCCACCGCGCGTGGTGGAACAGCGCGGAGAGCAGCGTTCCTTCTCGGCGGAACCCCAAACCTTCCAGGAGGTGCCGCGAGGCGAGATTCTCCACATCGCACGTCGCCCCCACCCGGGGTCGGGGGATCGTGTGGAGGACGTGATCGACCAGGAGTCCGACCGCCTCCCGCCCGTATCCCTTGCCGCGTTCCGAGGACTCGCCGAGGACGTACCAGAGGTCGGTCATCGCGAGCACCGGGTGCGCATCATAGTACCCGACATAGCCGAGCAGTCGGGGTTCGCCCTCCTTCCGCTCGACGACGAAACGGGGCGCCAGGGAGTGCGGGTCGCTCGGTGCGGCTGTGATTCCGCTTTGGAATCCCTCCCAGGTGTCGATCGAGAAACGGTCGTAGGGGGCGACGAGATCGGGATCATTGACCCATTCGAACAGACGCGGGAGGTCCTCTTCGCCGGGAGGCCGGAGGCGGACGCGGCGGCCCTCGAGCGTGGCCTCGGGCATCGAAACCTAGAGGGGAGGAGCGGTGGAGGCGGACCCGTCGTCCGCGGGGGGTGGGTCATCGGGTCCGGCCTCGGGAGACCCTCCTTCCGCGGCCAGGATCCCGTTGGCCGCCCGGTGCAGGTCCAGCGCCTTTCGGTGGCCGCTCGGGGTGAGGGAATAGACCAGCTTCGGCTCGCTGTAGCCGATCACGTACTGGACGCGGCGGTAGATCCACCGGGACATCTCGAGCGCGCGCAGCGCCAGCTTCAGCTGCAGCTGATCCTCCCGAGAGAACCGTCGGAAGATCCCGAACTCGGTCGTCCACTGGTCGGCTTCGAACCGGACCTGCTGACCCCGATGCTCGAGGAGATGGATGAGAAGCGACCGCTGCAGCGGGTCGACCTCGCGTTCCATCGGTTCCCTTGGAGTGCGTCTACGATACGGTCGTGATCTCGTAATTGACGTTGAGGCCCTTGATGCGTCCGTGCATGGTGCTGACCAGCTTCAACACCTCATCGAGCGTCGCACGCTCCTTCCACGTATAGACGAAGTCGTGCATTCCCATCGACTGCTCAAACCCGAGGTCGCGCATGACGTGGAGCACGGAGAGCGGGTCGGCGCCTTCCGAGTGAAAGATCATCCGAACGTACGTGCGCATCCTTCTCGCCGGCCGTCAGTGGCTCGTCGCTTTAGGCGGGCCTCCGCTTTTATATTCTTCCATTCGTCCGCCCTCGATATGCCCGCCGGTACGCCGTCAGGACCGGTCGTGGTCACCGGGGGTGCCGGCGCCATCGGTTCCGTGCTGGTCGGTCGGCTGCTGAAGGAGGGTCGCGAGGTCCGCGTCCTCGACAATCTCTCGTCCGGACGCCGGGAACTCCTGCCCGCCTCCCCGAACGCGAACGTCCGACTGACGCAGACCGACCTACGGACCGATGCCCGACCCGGGGAGTTCCAGGGAGCCGCGGAGGTCTGGCACCTGGCAGCGAACCCGGATATCCGGCTCGGCACTTCCAATCCCCGGCTCGACCTCGAGCACGGTACCGTGGCCACCTTCAACGTGCTGGAAGCCGCCCGGCGAGCGGACGTGCCTCGCGTGCTGTTTTCCTCCTCCAGCGTCGTGTACGGCCTTCCGACCGTGTTCCCGACGCCCGAGGAGTACGGGCCCTTGCTGCCTCAGTCGCTGTACGGGGCGAGCAAGCTCGCGAGCGAGGGCCTTCTGAGCGCCTACGCGCACTGCTACGGGATCCACAGCTACATCTTCCGCTTCGCGAACATCATTGGACCGACGATGACCCATGGCGTCATCTTCGATTTCTTCGAAAAGCTCCGCCAGGATCCCACGCGGCTCGAAGTGCTCGGAGATGGGCGGCAATCGAAGAGTTACCTGCTCGCCGACGACTGCGTGGAGGCGATGCGCCTCGCCCGGGACCGCTCCAACGAGCTCGTGAACGTCTTCAATCTCGGGACCCGCGACCGCGTGAGCGTCCGCGAGATCGCGGAGATCGTCGTGGGCGCGATGGGCGGGAAGGCGACGATCCGTTACACGGGCGGCGAGCGCGGCTGGGCCGGAGATGTTCCCCAGCAGCTCCTCGCCATCGAGCGGATCTCGCGCCTCGGATGGGCCCCGCGCACGGATTCTCGGGGGGCAGTCGCACAGACCGTCGAGGCGCTCGCCCACGCCCGCGCCCGGTAGCGGGAGGGCCCGCCACGCCCGACGTTCCCCTGCCGCCCCCACGACCGGGCACCGTGAGCGTCATCGTCACCGTGCTCAACGACCCCCGCGTCGCGCGCACCCTGGAGAGCCTCCTGGCCCAGGAACGTCTCCCGGAGGAGATCCTCGTCGATGACGGCGGCGGGACCGGCGAGGTCCGCCGGATCGCCGAAGAGTTCCACCGCCGCGACCCGAGAGTGGAGCACCTCGAGGCTCCCGGGAACATCCCCGAGAGCCGCAACGCCGCGCTCCAGCGGGCGACCGGCGAGTTCATCGCCTTTCTGGATGCGGACGAGGTCGCCCCGCCGGAGTGGCTCAAGGAGCTCCTGTTGCCGTTCCGGGACCCGAAAGTCGGGTTCACCGGCGGACCCACGCCGGCACTGCCCGGCTCCGCCCGTTCCGTGGGGGCGCGGTTCTACGACGGGTATCTCCGCCGATTCTACGACACCGTCGCCCGGCGCCGGCCTCACGCCCTCCCGATGGGAAACTCCGCCTGGCGGTCCGACGTCTTCCGCTCGGTAGGCCTCCTCGACACCACGCTCTACCGCCGGGCGGCGAGCGAAGACCAGGAGATTGCCGTGCGGGCGCTCGAGGCGGGGTGGAGAGGGGTCTATGCGCCTTCCGCCTGGGTCGGGCACGACTTTTCGGACATCAGTACGCGTGGACTTCTTCGGAAACAACGCATCTATGCGGAAGGCGGCTTCGTGGTCTGGCGGCGTCGCGGATCGACCTACGAGGCGACGCCCGGCCGGGTGCTCCCCTATGTCGCGCTCCCGCTCGTGTCCATCCTTGGCGCCCTCCTGCTCCTGCCCGCCGTCACGCGTACGTGGGGCTGGCTCCTCCTCGGCGTCGGAGCGGCTGGGCTGGGACTCCTCGCCCTGGGGCTGACCGTCCACGGTCTCCGGCTGGACCGGGCGTATCCGGGGCTACGGTACGAGGCGCTGGAGATCCCGCGTCGATGGGCTACGCTCCTCGGGGCCTTCCTCGGCCTCCTGCATTATGGCTGGTCGGGGCGCGGGGAGCCGGCGAAGGGTCGCGGCGGCGCCGCCGGAAAACCTTAAACCGCGCCCCGACTCCGCGCGGCGATGTCACCCCACTCCTCGAGCGACGCGGCCGTTGCACACGGCGACCTGGTCCGCCTCGACTTCGAACTGTGGGCCGAGACCGGCGACAAATCCGAGCTCATCGACACCACCCGCGAATCCGTCGCCCAGGATGCGAAGCTCAACATTCCTGCCGGGTTCACTTGGGGGCCGCGGGCCCACCAGATCGGCGGGGAGTACTTCCCGGCGGGCATCGAGGGGGCGCTCGTCGGCCTGGAGGTCGGAAAGGAAACGGCCAAGGAGTTCGCGCCGGCGGACGCCTTCGGCGAAAAGGATCCGAAGCTCATCGAGCTGTTCTCCATGCACGAGATCGAGCGCCTCCCCGAGATGCGGCGGGATGACGCGCACCTGGACATTGGCACGATTCTCACGATCCGGGGCCGCCGGGGTCGCGTCGTCAGCCTCACGGCCGCTCGTGTGCGGGTGGACTTCAACCCCGCCTACGCCGGTCGGAAGGTCCGTGGAAAGTTCCTCGTGGCCGAGAAGATCGACGCCCCGGTGGAGCAGGTGCGCGCGCTGGTCGACCTAAGCTACGGCCATGGGCCGGAGTTCGGCGTCGAGGTCCATCAGGGAACGGTGACGCTCAAGGTTCCGGAGCGGTCGAAGTTCGACCTCGCCTGGGCGGCCTCCAAGCCCCGGGTGATTGACCGCATCCGTTCGCAAATCAAGCCCAAGACGATCCAGATCACGGAAGAGTACGTGACCCCCAGCGCCAAGGCGGCGGAAAAAGCCGCCGAAAAGGCGGCGGAGAAAGTCCCGGAGGGGGAGAAAGAGCCCTCTCCCGCTCCTCCCGCGAAGGGCGGGGGCGCCAAGGGCCATGGCGAGGCGGGAAAGGACGCGCCCTCCGCAGGCCACGCGCACGAGGCGAAGTCGGACTAAGCCGGCCCCGACCTCCGGCCTGAGCGTCGGTTTCGGCCCGCGGCAGGCCCCGGCGCGGACGAGACTCTACGAGGGATTCCGCGGTCGGAACATCATTTCGACGACCGACGCCAGAAGTCCACCCAGGATCGGCGCCACCCAGAACAGCCAGACCTCTTTGATCGCCCAGGTGGAGCCGCTCCAGTAGGCCGAAAGGAGCGCCGGCGCGAAGGACCGCGCCGGATTCAACGAGGCTCCGTCCACCGGGATCGCCACCAGGTTCGTGACCATGAGGGTGAGCCCGATCGCCACCGGGGCGAGGTTCTTCGCACCGCTCTCGGGTCGGGTCACCAGCTGAATGACCAGGACGAACACGAAGGTGAGGGCGAGCTCGATCAGGAACGCCGAGCCCAGCGTGAAGCCGTAGGGGGCTCCGTTGCCCGAGTACCCTTGCGAGCCGATTCCATAGAGCTGGGCGTTAGCCCAGGACCCCGCGGACCCGTAGGCGATGCCGAGAACGGCGAGCACCCCGAGGAGCGCCCCCGTGACCTGGGCGACGAGGTACGGGAGCACATCACGGCCCGGCATGCGGCGCGACAGCGCCATCGAGAGGGTCACCGCCGGGTTGAAGTGCCCGCCGGAGATTTCCCCGAACGCGTACGCGCCGGCGAGGACGGTCACCCCGAAGGACAGGGAAACCAGCACGACCCGCGCGGTAGGGTCGAGGGGGATGGTGCCCTGCCAAAGACTCAGACTGAGCACGGCGGCCCCATCTCCAAACAGGAGCAGGGCGAAGGTCCCTAGGAACTCGGCGAGGTAGCGCTGGGCGGCCGTCGCGACCATCGGCGCCTCACCCAGGGCGCGGGAGTTAAGGATTGCGACGGAACGGGAGGGTCTGCGGACGACCGGCTCGCGACCGACCCCGGGAATCCTTCGCGAGACCCTTTGTAGGTCGGCGTTTCTGGGCGAGGGCGATGCCGGCGGAAGGAGAAACGGCGGGGGGAAGTTACCGGGGCTGGCTGGTGGGTGGACTTGTCATCGTGGCCGTGCTCGTGGTCGCCGCCATCCTCTGGTTTCACTACCATCCGTACTAGGCGTCACCGGGGCCGGGCTCGGGTTCCGGCGGCCATCGATAGAAGTAGACTTTGGCCTCCCGGTCTACGCGAGCGGCGCGGTATCCCGGGAGTGGATGGTAATGGCTCACGACGCGCGCTCCCTCTCGCAGCTGTTCCTCGAAGAGCGGGCGTAACCGCCGCATCGCCTCGGGCCAGAGAAAGACGGCGACGACGGTCGCGGGGCGGAAGTCGAGGTGGAAGAGATTCCCCCAACGGAGGGACACTCGCTCCCCGTGGGCGCCGAAGCGCCGCCGGGCCCTCAAGATCAGCATCCTCAGCGGCTCCACCTCGACGCCCACGACGGTAGCCCGTCGCTCGCGCGCGGCCCGGAACACGACGGCCCCCGTCCCGGCCCCGAGGTCGTAGACCGTATCCGACGGTCCGACGGCGGCGAGGTCGAGCATCGCCTCGACCGACCGCCGCGGGGTGGGCTGGTAACCGGCCCCGAACCAGAACGACGCGAACACGAAGTAGAACACCGCGGCGATCGCTGCGAGCAGGCCCACGAAGAGAACGAGCGCAAGGGTCATCGGCGCGTTACCCTCGGCGGCGAGCAGCGTAGAGGCGGTCGGCCGCGGTGTGCGGGTCGATCTCCCGGGCGACGACCCGGTCGATGAGACCTGCGAGGCGCCGGTCGGCCTCCACCGCGCCCAGGAGCTCGGCCTCGACGCGGTCCCGGACCAGCCCCACGACCTCCTCGGCGATGCGCTGCCGCTCGGCCCGGGCGCGGAGGCCCTGACTATCGAGGAACGCCTCATGGGCCTCGATGGCCGCCCAGAGGTCGGCAAGGCCGCTGCCCGCCACGGTGGAGGTCGCGACAATGGCGGGTCGCCAGCCATCCCGGCTGGCCCCCAGGCCCGCGAGCTCCGCGAGGTCCTTGGCCGCCTCGTCGGCGCCGGGAAGGTCGGCCTTGTTGATGCAGAAGACGTCGGCGATCTCGAACAGGCCCGCCTTCAGCGTCTGCACCTCGTCCCCCAGGTGCGGGACGAGCACGACGACGGAGGTGGTCGCGATCTCCCGCACCTCCACATCCACCTGCCCGCTCCCGACCGTCTCGATGAGGACGATGTCCATTCCGAAGGCCTCGAGCAATCGGACCACCTCGCGCGTGGCCGCCGCGACGCCGCCCGCATGGCCGCGGCTCCCCATCGAGCGGAAGAAGACCCCCTCGTCCCCGGGGGTCCGCTCGATGCGGATCCGGTCCCCGAGGACCGAGCCCCCACTGAACGGGCTGGAGGGATCGACGGCGATCACGCCCACGCGATGCCCCTGGCGGCGCAGCAGAGCGAGGAGCCCGTTGATGAGGGAGGACTTTCCCACTCCGAGCGGGCCGGTGACCCCGATCACCCGGGAACGACCGGTGCGGGGGTAGAGCGCCCGAAGCGTCGCGACGACCGACGGATCGTGGTTCTCGACCGCCGAAATGGCGACGGCCAGCGCGTGCCGGTCCCCTTTCAGGATCCGCCGGGCCTCGGGCGGGAGCGGCGGCGAACGGCTCATGGGTGGCGGCGAGCGATGCCGCGCGCGGTGGTGACGATCTCCTCGAGCGTGGTCCCCGGCCCAAAGACCGCCCGGATGCCCAGCTTGCGCAGCCGCCGGGCATCCTCGTCGGGAATGATCCCTCCCGCGAAGACCGGCACTCCCCGCACCTTCTTCTCCTTCAAAAGGGACAAGACGCGGGGGAACAGCGCCATGTGGGCTCCGGAGAGGCACGAGAGACCGATCAGGTCCACGTCCTCTTCGATCGCGGAGTCCACGATGTCGTCCGGCGTCTGCCGGAGTCCCGCGTAGATGACCTCCATGCCGGCATCCCGCAGCGCCCTCGCCACGACCTTGGCGCCGCGGTCGTGACCGTCCAGTCCGGGTTTCGCGATCAGGACGCGAATCGGTCGGCCGCTTTCCTTCGATCCGCGGGGCATTCCGGCTCCGGCCGCGGGGACTGGGGGTGGGTCCAAAAGCTTTGCCCGGGGCCGACCCGGCTTAGAGGACGGCAAAGAGGTCGAACAGGAGGTTCCCCGCGATGACGGCCGTGAGCGCCCCGACCCAGAGGAAGACGACGAAGGGAAGCTGCGGTGTGACCCAGACCTCCTGGACCCCCTGACGCGTGAGCTCCGCCGCCTGCCGGGTCCGCAACGCCACATCCTCCTCGGTGGTCTCCACCTCCGACTCCGGGCCTAGCTGGAAGGTGGGGTCCCTTAGCCACACAAACCGACGGGGCAGTTCGGCGACCGGGATTCGGAAGCCCGTGAACCCCCGGCCGAAGACGAACGTCCCTCGGGAGAGGTTGCGCACGGCGAGCCCGAGGGGGATGACCACCGCGGCGAGGGCGGCGTCCATGAGGAGGGTCAGCGTGAACGGGTAGAATCCGAGAATCGCCGTCGCCGACGGCGGAAGCGCGAGGAGCGGCGTCGCGTCGAGCGGCACGATGAGCCCGGCGACCATGAGCGCCTTCGCGTCGGCCCCGCCGTAGAGCACGCCCGACTCGAAGAGACCCCGGGCGCCAAGAACCGAAAGGTAGACCGCGATCACCTCGAGGGGTACCATTCCGCTCCCGACGCCCTGGAGGATTGCGAGGGAGACGATCACGACCCCGACCGCCACGTACATCGTGGCTTCCACGATTCCGGGGAGCGAGTCGGAGACGCGCTCGAGAGGTCGGTCCCAGGGGACCACATGCTGGAGCACGAACGCGCTCACCAGGATCCAGAGCAGGAGGGGCTCGAGCCCGCGGCCCAGTTCGACCGCGGCGCCCAACCCCGCTCCCACGAGCCCGGCGACGAGCCAGAGGACGTCGTCGACCTCCCGCCGGCGCCAATCCCAGAAGGCCCCTAGGCCCAGGGCGACGGCCAACAGGAGGGCGGCCAAGCCGGTCTCGAGCGCCAGAGTCGTCGAGGTCGGCCCCCCGCGGCCGAGCGGTTCCCGCCGCTATAAAGGGAGTCGCGCAAGCGAACGGCCCCGCCGCGCGGCCGCGCAACGTATTTAAACCGATTGAAACTGGCGCGCCCGCGCGTTAGTGGTGGGTAGTGGTCGAGTTCAAGCTCGTCATCTCAGAAGGGCCGCAGTCGTATGCCCGGGCCGTCGGGGACCCCCAATCCGCGGGATTCCTCGGAAAGCGGATCGGCGAGACCATCGGCGGCGAGCTCCTCGGGCTAACGGGCTACACCCTCAAGATCACCGGGGGGACCGACAAGAGCGGTTTCGCCCTCCGCCCCGAAATCCCGGGCGCGCGCCAGACCCGGGTCTTCGTGGGGGAAGGGTTCGGGTTCGCTGCGCCGCGGCGCGGGATGCGCAAGCGGCGGTCCTTCCGCGGGGGTCAGGTGAGTGAGGATACGGTCCAGATCAACATGACCGTCGAGCAGAAAGGCACGAAGCCGCTGGGGGAGCTGCTCGGCGCCGCATGAAGGCTCCTCGCCAACCCGAGGTCAATATCGGTCTAGTAGGACACGTCGACCACGGGAAGACCACGCTCACCCAGGCGCTTACCGGCGAGTGGACGGACCGCCACTCGGAGGAGCTGAAGCGCGGCATCTCCATCAAGCTCGGCTACGCCGACGCCGCGTTCTACCTCTGCCCCAAGTGCCCACCCCCCTCAGGCTACTCCACGCAGTCCACCTGCCCGAACTGTGGGGGGCCGGCGAAGTTCGTGCGCGCGGTTTCCTTCGTGGACGCCCCCGGGCACGAGACCCTGATGGCCACCATGCTCTCCGGGGCGGCCATCATGGATGGCGCCCTCCTCCTCATCGCGGGCAACGAGCATTGCCCGCAACCCCAGACCCGCGAACACCTCTACGCGCTCGATATCATCGGGGTGCGGAAGGTCGTCGTGGTCCAGAACAAGATCGACCTCCTGACGGACGAGCAGGCCGAAAAGAACCACGAAGAGATCGTCCAGTTCCTCAAGGGGTCGCCCATCGAGTCGGCCCCCATCGTCCCGGTCTCGGCCAATCACCGGGTCAACATTGACGCGCTCATCGAGACGATCGAGCGGACGATCCCGACCCCGCCGCGCGACCCCAAGAAACCCCCGCTCATGTACGTCGCCCGGTCGTTCGACGTGAACCGGCCGGGGACGCGGCCCGCCGCGCTCCGGGGCGGGGTATTGGGGGGCTCGCTTCTCCAGGGTCACCTCTCCGTGGGGGAGGACATCGAGATCCGCCCCGGAAGTGCCGGCCTTACCGAAGGCCGCGCCGAGGCGCTCCACACCAAGATCACCACGCTCGTCTCGGGGGGGCTCGAGCTCCAGGAGCTCCAGCCCGGCGGCCTCGCCGCCGTCGGCACGAGCCTCGACCCATCGTTCACCAAGGGGGACGGGCTCTCGGGCCGCCTCATTGGAACCGCCGGGACGCTTCCCCCCGTGACCCAGCGGCTCCGGATCAAGGTGACCCTCCTCGACCGGGTCCTCGGCGCCCAGCGGGAGACCAAGGTCGAGAAGATCCGTACGAGCGAGATCCTGGCGGTGACCGTTGGGACGACCGTCTCCCCCGGCAAGGTCACGAGCGCGCGGAACGACGAGGTCGAGCTGAGCCTCGGACGGGCGGTGACGGTGTTTCCGGGAAGCCGCGTCGCGATCTCGCGCCGCTTGAACGCCTGGCGGCTCATCGGGTACGGGATCGTCGAGCCGAGCGGAGGAAAGTGAAGCCCGACCTCCTCGACATCCTCTGCTGCCCAGTCTGTCGGGGCGACCTGACGCTGACCCCGACGAAGACGGAGGGGAAGGAGATCGTCGCGGGCCATCTTAGGTGCGCGGCCTGTGCCGTGGATTATCCCATCGAGGACGGGATCCCGAACCTCCTCCCGCCCGACCAGCGCGACTGACCCACGCCGGGGTCAGTACCCCATGAAGTAGAACTCAAAGAACGCGAGGAACAGCACCGCGGAGATCGCGAGCGCCGGGGCGAGCCAGGGGATCGCGCCCCGGGAGCGGCTGTGGACCGAGCTCCCAACGGTCACGATGGGAATCGAGAACACGAGCCAGTACCCCTTGAGGATCACGTCATAGAGCGCGAGCGCGGTTCGATTCCCCTTGGGGTCCTGGAACACCAGCAGGACGACGAGCAGGATCGAGAACATGAGAAACGCCACGTCCACGCTCGCCGCTTCGAGGTAGCCGTCCAGGGCGCGCTCCGCCCGCGGATGGCTGCGGCGGAGCAGCCCGAGCATCACGAGGAAGAGGCCCAACAGCGCGACCAGGACGTAGAAGGGCGTAGTGTCCAGGCTGAGCGCGTACGGCCCGGGCCCGGGCGCCGGCGGCCAGTTCATGCGCCTCCCCTCCTCGCCGCGGCCGGGGTCGGGCACCCGAAGGGCCGGCGATGGGGGAACCATGCGCGAGATTCAATCTGCATAGGGGGCAGGGGACGGGACCCCCTCCATTCTACGGTCGCGAGCCGTTAAAGCATGTTTCGCCTGCCCGGGGAGGTCGGTCCTCCACGGAGCTCAACGTCGCGGCCGTACTGGCGGCCTTTCTCATCACCGTTCTCGAGATGACCGAGGTCGTCGCCCTCGTGTTTGCCCTGGGCGCAGACCAACGAACGATCCGCTCCGGTGCCCTGGGGGCCGCGGCGGGGACCGCCGTCGTCGGGGGGCTGGCGCTCGGCTTCGGCGCGGTACTCATCGCATTCCCCCGGGAGGCCCTGCTCTGGGCCTCGGCCGTGGCCCTCGCCGCCTTCGGGGTCTTCCTCTTCCGGAGCACGGTTCGCTCCTACCGCCGGGCCCACGCTCCCGTCCCTTCAGGCTCGCTCCACCCGACCCTCCAGTTCGCCGGTGGTTTCTCGGTCGGGGTCGTGGAGTCCGTCGAGGCCGTGATCGTCCTTCTCGCGATCGCCGCGGCGGGCTACGGGCTCTCCGCGCTCGTGGGGGCGGGGCTCGGGGGCGTACTCCTCCTCGGTTCGGCCGCCGTCCTGCATGAGCGGATCCGTCGCCTGAAAGTCCCGCCCCTCAAGCTCGCCGCTACGAGTCTGCTCTTCGCCTTCGCCGTCTTCTGGAGTGGGGAGGCCCTGCGATTCCCCTGGCCGTACGCCGACCTTTCGCTGATCCCGCTCTTCCTCGTGGCCGTGGGCCTGGTCCGCCTCGGGGTCTGGCTGGCCGAGCGACCCGCCCCGGCCGTGCCCGTCGAGACGAAGGGTTAAGCCCGTCGGGAGAGAGCGGCAGCCGATGCCTCCGCGGAGGTCCCGTCCGGCGGCGGACGACGAGGAGGATGAGGAGGAAACGACCCCTCGCCGGCTCCACCCCCCGGCGGGCCGGTCCCCTCGTAAGGGTCACCGACGCCCCCCTCCCCGCCGGTGGGATGCCGACGATGAGGAAGACGAGGACGACGATGCCGACGACGACGACGATGACCTACCCTTGTCGCCCCGTCGTCGGGGACGGCGCACGGCGGAGGAGGGCCCCCCCGGGAAGGACCCGGTCTACTTCCGCGCGCGCGACTCGGTCTACTTCGAGCCCCTGCTCGCCGTCGCCATCATGGCGGTGTTGCTGGCAGGACTCTTCGCGTACACTCAGAACTGGCCTCCGATGTACGTCGTCGAGTCGAACAGCATGCAGCACGGCGCCTCCGACCAGCTGGGGCTGATCAACACCGGGGACCTCGTCCTGGCCCAGAAAGTATCGATCACCGACGTCACGCCTTACGAAGTGGGCCTGCAGACGGGGTACACCACCTATGGAGAGTTTGGGGACGTGGTCCTCTATCATCCGAACGGCGACACGAGCGTGGCCCCGATCATCCATCGGGCCCTCCTCTACATCGAAGTGGACTCGGACGGGACGTACAGCTTCCCCGCCCTCGCCGGCCAGGCGTGCGGCAACGCGACGGACGCCGTCTATTCGGTGTCGTCCACCTCGACAGGTTGCGGAGCGGTCCATGTGTCGGGCACGCTGACCCTCTACCACGTCGGCTGGCGCTCGGTCCTGGTCTCCGTCGACCTCGCCTCGCTCGGGAGAATGACCGGTCTCCTCACGATGGGCGACAACAACTTCGACCCCACCAACAGCTCCATTGGAGACCCGGACCAGCCGGGCCTCTCCACCCTCGTGCAACCCTCCTGGGTCGTCGGGGTGGCCCGCGGGATGCTCCCCTGGTTCGGGTCGCTCAAGCTCCTGACCGACGGGCGGTCCGGCGAGGTTCCGTCACAGTCCTGGGAGTGGATGGGACTCACGGTCGTGGGCCTCATCCTCGTGGCGCTGGGGATCCACTGGTTCCTGCGGGCCGAAGGCATCGAGGACGAGCGCCGCAAGGCCGACGAGGCCGAGGCCCGGCGGGCCGCCGGTGGCCGCCGCTCGAGCTCCGGACGATGGCATTGGCCTCACCCCATCCAGGATTGGCGGGATGAGCACGACGACGAGGACGAGGACGACGAGGATGAACCGCCTTCTCGTTCCCGTCGATCCGCCGAGCCGCCCCGCCGCCGCTCCTGGTTCGGCGGGGGCCGACCCAAGCCCGCCGTCGGTCGGCGGAAGCGCTCGAAGGCGCACTCGTCCGATTCGGACGATGACCTCTGACCCCCGGGACGCCCGGGGCTCCGAGGGACCCCCGTCGCATCCGAACGTCGTGGCGGCTTGGAGGTCGGCCGACCCGGCTGAAGAAAAAAGGGAAAAGGAAAGGGTTCGACTTCGGTGCCCGACCGCCCTTACGGGATGTTGGCCGTGACCTGACCCGAGAACGAGCCCGAGCCCAACACGAACAGCGTGTAGCCCTTGCCGGTGAGGGCCGTGGTGGTCTGCAGCACGATGTGCATCGCGTTGCTGACCGTCAACGTCCCGCCCGCGGTCCAGGCGCCCGTCGCCATGTTGTAGCTCGCCACGCCCGTGCCCGCGAGTCCCGTCACGATGAGCGTCGGGGCCGTGAGCGAGACGACGTTCCCGCCCGAGTTCTGAACCTGGAACGCGAGGTTGTTCAGGATCAGCCCGCCGCTCGCCGAGACGATGGAGAAGGTGAACGTGTTCGCCGAGCCGTTCACGCCCTCACTGGCCGGACCCACGGCAAGCGCGCTCCCGAGGGGAGTGTTGCCCGGGCCTTTCGTCAGGCCGGAGATCAGGATGTACAAGACGGCGGCCAGCACGACCGTGATCGCCACGAGGAGAATCGTAGCGATGATCGGCGACACACCGCGCTTGGACTTCCGTCCCCAGCGGTTCCTTCCGTTTCCGAATGCGCCCTTCATGTTCTGCTTGTTCCTCCTTGTTCGCTCCACCCTAGGGGATCGTCGCCGAGATCTGACCCGAGAACGAGCCCGTCCCCAGGACGATCAGGGTGTTGCCCGCGTTCGCGAGGTTGTTGGTGCACTGGACCACGATGTGCATCTGGTTCGAGACCGTCAGGGTCCCGCCCGCCGACCACGCGCCCGTTCCGATGGTGTAGGTTCCGACCCCGGCTCCGGTCAGTCCCGTCACGATGATCGAGGCCCCCGTCAGGGTGACCACGCCGCCGCTCGGGTTCTGGACCTGGAACTGCAGGTTGTTCAGGATCAGTCCGCCGCTCGCCGAGACGACGGCGAAGACGTACTGGTTCGCCGAACCGTTCACGCTCTCGGTCGCCGGCCCGACGGCCAGCGCGGAGCCCAACGGGGTGTTACCCGGTCCCTTCGTCAGGCCAGAGATGAGAATGTACAAGACCGCGGCGAGCACGACCGTGATCGCCACGAGTAGAATCGTAGCGATGATCGGCGACACCGCGCGCTTGCCTTTCTTTCTCCAGCGTCGTTCAGCCTTTGCCCACATTTGCATCCGTTCGTTCCTCCGCGGGGCCCTTCGGACCCGCCGGGTTGCGGTTGCCCAAGATGTAGTATTTGAACCTTCAGGTCCCACGGACGACAATTAACGATGTTGAGTTCGTCACGTATTGACGCGCACCGGTGTCCCCGCTTCTCGGCGGAGGGCCGGGCGCTGACGCTGCCGTGCCACGCCACAACAGCGCGCTCTCACCGGCACCGTAACGGCTAACCGAATCGGGTCATTTCTGGGCTCCCTCCATGCAGTACAAGTGGCGGGCGCTCGGCGTCGTTGGCATCGGGAGCCTCATGGGCGCCATCGACGCGAACGTCCTCCTCATCGCGTTTCCGGACATCGCCGGAGAGCTCGGCGCCAATCTCGTCGAGATGGTGTGGGTCATCATGATCTACATCCTGATGGGGACCGCCCTGGTCCTCTCCCTGGGCCGCGTTGCCGACCTCAAGGGGCGCAAGCGGCTCTACAACGCGGGCTTCGTCGTCTTCATCGTCGGGAGCGCCCTCTCGGGGCTGGCCCAGAGCGGTCTCGAGCTCGTCGTGTTCCGGGGGCTCCAGGGGATTGGGGGAGCCATGCTCCTCGCGAACTCGTTCGCCATCCTTTCGGATGCGTTTCCGCCCAACGAGCGGGGCCGGGCGTTCGGCATCAACTCCGTGGTCTGGGGAACGGGCTCGATCGTGGGCATCCTCGTCGGGGGACTGATCCTGAGCATCACCTCCTGGAGGTGGATCTTCTGGATCAACGTCCCGATCGGAGTCGCCGCGACCCTCCTGGCCTTCCTGGTCCTGCGGGAGTCGGTCACGCCGAACGCCCGAGAGACGTTCGACTTCCCCGCGGCGGTCCTCTTCACGGCGGGGCTCGCTTCGGCGCTGTTCGGGGTGACGGAGGGGATCCTGGAGGGCTGGGGCGCGGTCGCTTCCCTGGTTCCGCTCGTCCTCGCCGCTCCCCTCCTCGGCGGATTCATCGTGTGGGAGGCGCGGGTGAGCCGTGACCCGATCCTGCCCTTCTCGCTGTTTAAGAACTGGCTCTACAGCGCCTCGCTGGCGACCTCCGTCCTGCAAGGGGTCGCCATCTTCGCATCGAACTTCCTCCTCATGGTCTACTTCCAAGGGATCCTGGGGGTGTCAGTCCTCACGGCCTCCTACCTCCTGATCCCTCTCTCGGTCGCGCTCGGCGTCGTCGGGCCTATCGGGGGACGGCTCTCCGACCGATACGGGGCACGCGTGCTATCGACCGTGGGACTCCTGGTCCAGGCGGCGGCTCTCGTCCTCCTGGCGACCATCAATCGCTCGACCCCTCTCTCCGCGGTCGCCGGATGTGAGGCTCTCCTCGGGGTGGGGGGCGGGCTCTTCTTCCCCGCCAACACCTCGGCGATCATGACCGGCGTTCCCCGGCACCGCTACGGCGTCGGATCCGGGGTGATGATGACGCTGCGAAACTCCTCGATGGCGCTCAGTTTCGCGCTCTCGCTGGTAGCGCTCACCTCCCAGCTGCCCCAGGGCACGGCCGCCCTCCTCTTCGGCGGCTCGTTTACCCCCGCGACGCTCGCGCAGCTCGGGTTGACCACGGGGCAACTCGAAACCGTCTTCCTCCGGGGCATGCACGTCGCGTTCCTGGCGGCGGCGGGCTTTGTCCTCGTCGCGGTCGTCTTCTCGGTCCTTCGGGGACGGGAGGTCCGTCAGGGGGAGGAACCTGCCTTCCATCGAAGGACGGGGCGCGCGCCGGCCGTCTTGCACGCCGCGTCCCGGGAGGGGGCCGAGCCGGCCGAGCCCGCGACCACGTAGCCGAAGGCACAACCTTTTTGGCAGAGGGTCCGTCCGCCTCACGGTTTCGGATTTGCACGTCATCGGCGGAAGCGCGTCGACCGCGCTCGCAGAACGGGTCTCCCGGGAGCTCGGGAACGCTCCCTTTGGCATCCCGTTCGTGAAGCGGTTTCCGGATGGCGAGCTCTACCTCCGCGTCGGGGGCCGCCTCACGGGCGAGGACGTGGTCCTCGTGCAATCGACCCGCACCGACCGCGACCTGATCGAGCTCCTGCTACTGGAGGACGCGATCCGCGAGGCGGGCGCCACCCGCATCTTCGTGGTCGTGCCGTACTTCGGCTACGCGCGGCAGGACCGGCCGTTCTTCCCGGGGGAACCGGTCAGTGCGCGCGCCTTCGGTCGGCACATCGAACTCGAGGCCGATGCGGTCGTTACCGTCGACATGCATTCGACGGCGACGCTGAAAGGGTTCACCAAGCCCGCCTTCGAGGCGAGCGGGATCCCGGCCGTCGCCCGGCTCCTCCGCGAGCGAGCGGTCGACCTGCTCGTCTCCCCCGACAAAGGCGGGGTCGACCGCGTGCGGCGCATGGCCCAGATCCTCGACAAGCCGTGGATGGCGCTCGAGAAGAAGCGGATCGACAGCGAACACGTCGAGCTCTCCCTCCCCCCCAATCCCCCCATCGACCTCGCCGAAAAGGAGATCGTCATCCTCGATGACGTCATCTCCACGGGCGCGACGATCGTCGAGGCGGCGAAGCTGCTGAAGCGCCAGCGCGTTCGCGCGATCGCGGCGGCCTGCACCCACGGACTCTTCCTCAAGGACGCCTTCGAACGGATCAAAGCCGTCGCGGACGACCTCTACTCGACCGACACGCTCGACAATCCGGCGGAGAAGGCGTCCGTCGCTCCCGACATCGCCCAGATCCTGCGGCGCGAATGCCAACCGAACTGAGCGACTCCCCCGGACCCGGGGTGTTCCCCTCGCCTCCGCGACCCGCCACCGCCGCTCGCTCGGACGTCCTCCTGGAACTGACCCACGGGCTGCGCGCCGAGCTGCTCCGGAGGGGCGAGTACCTCCCGGGGGGCTGGGTCGAGGAGGCGGCGAACGACCTCAAGGCCGGGCGACTGCGCGGGTGGGTTCTCGACGGAGGGGACGACCCCCGGGGATTGGCCTTCTTCTCCCCCCGCAAGGGCCGGGCGTACGGCCACGCCCACGTGACGGCCGGTCCTGATTCGCTGGCCCGAATGCGTCAGCTCCTCGATGCGCTCCGCAGTTCGCTTCCGACGCCGGGCGCCCGCCTGGACGTCGGGGTGACAGGGCTGGCGGACGAGGAGGAGGCCGCGTTGGGGAACGGCCTCGTCTCCTCCCGAGGCGAGTCGGCGGTCGTGCGACTGGCGCTCGAGGTCGCAGTGTCGGCCGGCGCGCCCGTCGCCCTTCCCGACGGCCTCCAGCCCGTCGCCATCCGCACCATCCCCCTGGAGAGCCTCGCCACGCTCGACTGGACCTCGTTCCAGGGGACGCCCGACCAGAGCCTGGTCGCCGATACCCCGGCGGACGATGCCCACGTCCTCGAGGAGATCCTGCGGGGCCTCCTGGGCCGATTCCTGGACGAGGCATCGACCGGCCTCGCCGACGCACGGGGAGAACTCCTGGGCTTCCTCCTCACCGCCGAGCAGACTCCCCGGCGAGCGATCTTTCTGGACCTGGTGATCCGCCCAACTTCGCGCGGGCAGGGCCTCGGCCGCTACCTCCTCACCTGGGGTATGCGGGCGCTCTCGGCCCTCGGGTACGAGACCGCCCGACTCTGGGTGACCGAATCGAACGTCGTGGCCCGCCGCCTGTACGACGAGCTCGGATTCCAACCCAAGGGACGGGCCCTCATCGTCCGGTTTCAGGGCGATGAACGGGCGACGGCGTCGCCTCCGCAACCGCACCGCTCCCGATAGGGGCACCCGGAGACCATCCAACCCGGGCAGGACGGCAGCCCGGCGGGCGACCCGGACTTCAGGGCGCGCGCCAGTGCCTCCCCCCGCTCGGCCGCGAGGGCGGCGATGGGGTCGATCGGGGCGAACGTGACGTGGTACACCCGAAGCCGGTCGCGCGGCGATTCCGCCCGCTCGTACCCCAGAAAGAGCCACCCGTCCTCCCGGGCCAACGCCGCACACCGGAACCCGAGCTCCAAGAAGTACTGAGGCTGGCGATCCAGGAGCTCATCCACCCGGTAGTGGCGGGGGAACCGGGTGACCTTGAGCAGGAAGGGGCGACCTTCGAGGCACGCCACGCGCTCGGACGGCTCACCGGTGGGAACGGGAACCCGGGCCAGCGGACCGGGACCGCCGTCCTCGAGGGCGTCCACGATCTCTCGGTAGAGGTCGCGCGGACCCTCGCGAACCTGGACGGTGGTCCCCTCCTCGTCGACCCCTGGCTCCCGCCGTTCAAAGTAGGCCCGCCGGGGGTAGAGCAGGTCCCGGAACCGTTGGACCACCGGGGACTCGGCCACCTCGGCGAGCGCTCGCAATCTCGCCTCCAGCTCCCGGGTTGGCCCGGCCTCGAGCACGAGGTGATGGACCTCGTCGCGCAGGCGCGTCGCCGCGGACGGCTCCTCTCCCGTGCAGTCGCAGACCCGCGCCTCCTGAAACTCGCAGCCGCGCCCGAACCAGGCGCATCGGGGAAGTCCCTCGGGCGAGTTCTTCGCGTCGGCGGCCCGGAAGACGCCCGCCCGGCCCACCATCTCCTCCTTCAGCGCATCGATGGACCGGAACCCCACCTCGAAGACCTGGCATCGCCCCGGTCGCCCGTCAGTGATCTCGACCACGATGAGGCGACCCTGAGGTCGCTCGGTCAATGCGCAGTACATGGCGAGCTGGTCGAGGTACGCCCCGCGGGTGGATCGGATCGATTCGGGCTCTGGGAGGTTTTCGGTCGTTTTGAGTTCGGTCGGCGCGTCTTCGAAGAGGTCGATCTGCCCCACGATCCCCTGTCGGCGTACCCGGACCTCGAGGTAGCCTGGAGCGGCGAGCGCGCTTCCGATCAGGGCATGCAACTCCCGCCCGGCCGCCTGACGCCGCTTGCGGGCCCGGTCGGTCGGTACTCGGAATCTCCGCCGGAAGTAGGCGGGGCGGAGGTCGAGGAGGTCGGTGACCCAGACCGACGGCTCCGGCGGCGGCTGACCGAGACGGGAGACCACCTCGGCCTCCCACATGGGCTCGGTCGCGATGCGGACGGTGTCGCGCCAGGAGTCGTCCGTCATCCCGCAGGGCGAGACCCGAGCGCCCTTAGGGCTGACTCCCGAGGGGAGCGGCACGGTTTTGACGGGGTCGCCGATGGTCCGGACATGAGCCCGTCCCCCAACCCTCTCATCGTCGGAAGTGGGATCGCCGGGCTCTACGTCGCCCTGCGCGCGCGAGAATCGGGACTCTACCCGGTTCTCGTTACCAAATCTCGCCTAGAGGAGTCCAACACCCGGTACGCCCAGGGAGGGATTGCCGCGGCCATCGGGTCGGACGACACCCCGGCCCTCCACCTGCGGGATACCGTCCGGGCCGGCGCCGGACTCGTCGACCGGGCCGCGGCCCGGGTCCTCACCTCCGAGGCGGCTGCTCGCATCGCCGAACTCGTACGCTACGGGGTCCCTTTCGACACCGTCGAGGGCCAGATCGCCTTGGGACGGGAGGCGGCGCACTCCCGGGCCCGCATCCTGCACGCCGGTGGGGACTCCACCGGTCTCCAGATCGAGGAGACCTTGAAACAGCGGGTCATCGAGGCCGGCATCGAAACGCGCGAGCGAACCGCCCTACGTCGCCTCGATGCCTCCCGAGGCGGGGGGGTGGCCGCCACCGTCTCCCGCGACGATGGCCAGGGGGTGGAGGTCCTTGCCTCTTCCCCGGTGGTGCTCGCCACCGGTGGCGCCGGCAGTCTCTACCGGGAGAGCTCGAACCCCAGCATCGCCACGGGGGATGGGGTCGCCATCGCCTGGCGGGCGGGAGCGGTCCTCGCCGACATGGAGTTCATCCAGTTCCACCCGACGGCGTTCTACCGGGAGGGGGCTCCCCGCCACCTCATCACGGAGGCGCTCCGGGGAGAGGGAGCGATCGTCCGGAACGTCGCGGGCGAGCCGTTCCTCGCCCGGTACCATCCCGACGCGGAACTCGCGCCCCGGGATGTCGTCAGCCGGGCGATCGATGCCGAGTTGCGGCGGACGGGAGCCCGCTTCGTGCACCTCGACGCTACCGTCGTGCCCCGCGAGAGGCTCCTTGCCCGATTCCCGACGATCTGTCGGTTCCTCGCCTCGCAGGGGATCGACCCCTCCCGCGAGCCGATCCCGGTGGCCCCGGTCGCCCACTTCATGATCGGCGGCGTCCAGACCGACCTCGAAGGACGGACCAGCCTGGCGGGCCTTCTTGCGTGCGGTGAGGTCGCGTCCACGGGAGTGCACGGGGCGAACCGGCTGGCGAGCAATTCCCTTCTCGAGGGTCTGGTCTTTGGAGAGCGCGTCGTCCGCACGTTGGTCGAGCGGCAACCCGGGCATCCTCGACGGCCTCGAAGATTCGTGCGAATGGCTGCCCCTCAGGGCGACGGGCATGAGACGCCGGCCGACGTCCTGCCGCGGGTCCGCACGCTCCTCTGGGAGCGGGTCGGCATCGTCCGCCAGGGACCGGGCCTCGCGAGCGCGGCGCAAGAGCTCGAGACGCTCGCCCGCCGCGTCGAGCCCGCCTCCCCCCAGGACCTTCCGGGCTCGACCGCGCACGCGGTGCTCTCCGCGCTGCTCATCACCCGGGCGGCGCTCGCCCGGCCCGAGAGTCGCGGTGCGCATTTCCGGGCCGATTTCCCCCAGCCGGACGCTGCGTGGAAGGTCCACTTGGGTCTCGGTCGAACGGACGACGGCGGCCCCGCGAAGGGTTAAGGGCGGTCAGGGTTCCGGCCCCTGGTGGACCTGAATCTCCCCGAGACCGACCTCCACCTCGCGGAGGCGGCCCGTCGGTTCGTCCGTAAGGAGGTCGCGCCGGTCGCGGACCGCATGGACCGGGAGGATTACTTTCCCCGGGACGTCTTTTCTGCCCTGGGGACCCAGGGGTTTCTCGGGATCACCCTCCCCGAGGAGCTCGGGGGCCTCGGCCAGAGTTACGTGAGCCAGGCCCTCGTGCTCGAGGAGATCGCCCGCGTGAGCCCGGCGCTGGCCCTCTCGGTCGGCGCCCACTCGAATCTCTGCGCGGACAACCTGGCCCGGAACGGGACGCCCGAGCTGCGCCCGCGCTTCGTCCCGGACCTGGCCTCGGGGAAGGCCATCGGGGCGCTCGCGCTCACGGAACCCGGGGCGGGAAGCGACGCGGTTTCGATCCGGACCCGGGCGGAACGAAAAGGGAACCACTACGTCCTCCACGGCTCGAAGCAGTTCATCACGAACGGTCCGGTTGCCGACACGCTGCTCGTCTACGCGAAGACCGCCCCCGAGCGCGGGGCCCACGGCATCAGCGCCTTTGCGGTGCCCCGGACCTCCCCGGGTTTTTCTGTGTCCCGCAGCCTCGACAAGATGGGCATGAGGGGATCCCCCACCGGCGAACTGGTGTTCGATGGGGTCGAGGTTCCCGC
>DASRSW010000003.1:0-37154 GCA_035656275.1 Thermoplasmata archaeon | reverse complement strand
CGGGGCGCACATCGTCTTCATCACCGCGGGGATGGGTGGCGGAACCGGGACCGGATCCGCTCACCTGGTCGCGCGGCTCGCGAAAGAGGCCGGCGCCCTGACGATGGGCGTCGTCACCCTTCCGTTCGCCGGCGAGGGAGCGGCGCGCATGGAGCAGGCCCGCGACGGGCTGGAGCGCCTGCGCCGCGTCTGCGACACCACGATCGTCATCCAGAACGACAAGCTCCTCGAGCTCGTCCCCCGGATGCCGCTCGATGCGGCGTTCAAGCTCGCCGATGCGGTCCTGATGACCGCGATCAAGGGCATCACCGAGATTGTAACGAAGCCCGGACTCGTCAACCTCGACTACGCCGACATCCTGACCGTCATGAAGGACGGCGGAGTCGCGCTGATCGGGCTTGGCGAGAGCGAGAGCGCCACCGACCGTGTCACCGAGGCCGTGACGGAAGCGCTCACCTCCCCGCTCCTGGGGAGCGTCGAGCTCAAGGATGCGACCGGGGCGCTCGTCCGGGTGATCGGCGGACCGACCATGACGGTCTCCGAGGCCGAGAAGGCCGCGGCGCTCGTCGGCGGCAAGATCTCGAAGCGGGCCCGGATCATCTGGGGCTGCTCCGTCGAGAACTCCCCCGAGATGGAGAACACCATCAAGGTGCTCCTCATCATCACCGGAGTCCGGGCCACGAGCCTGCTCGGACAGAAGGGAGGCTACGCCGCCGGTGAGTCCGAGGAAGTCATCGACCTCGTCCGGTAACCCTCCTTCCCCCCGCCCCCGCTACCTCGGACTCGAGGTGGCGGGGGACCTTCCCATCAACCCGCGCTGGGTCGAGCGGGAGCTGGCCCGCTTACTGCGCCCGGGATCCGACCCGGGCGTTCCGCCCTCCTTTCGTCTCGTACGCTGGGAAGGCCATCGAGGGCTCGTCGAGGTCGGGCACCGAGAGGTGGGCCTTGCCCGACGGGTATGGAACGACACGGTTCCAGGACCGGGAGGACACCCCGTCGCCATCGTGACGCGGCGGACCTGGGGAACCCTTCGGAAAGGGAAGCTCTGGCTCCGCGAGAGCCGCCCCTCCACCGCGAAGTCTCAGCCGGCGCCGCGGGGAGTATAAATACCCGCGACCGGCGTATCTATTCAGCGGAGCCGATTTTCCCTTGCGCCGCTTTCGTACTATCCGTCAGCGTCGCCATCGCGCCCGGCGAGGGCAGGTCGCCGCCATCGCGACGATCCTGGGCCTCCTCCTCGTCGTGACGTTCATCTCGGCGTTCGTCCTCCAGCCGCTGCCGGCGGAGATGGCCGCCCTCGAGGTCCAGCACATCCTGCAGGTCGAGAACCAGCTCTCCCGGCTCCAGGCGACCATCCTGGCCGAGGCCCAGAGCCCGCAGTTCCACCTCGCCCTCAGCTCCCCCATCACGCTCGGCTCCCAGGCGCTCCCCCCCTGGGGCGCCGCCTCGCCGGGCCAGATCTTGCCCGAGGGCGGGTCCGTTCGGACCGTGACCAACTACCAGATCGCCCACGTAGTCCCGCATGAGCCGAACTGGAACACCGGCTCCACCTGCCTCACGGGCGGGTCGGGCAAATGTGCCTCGAACGGCAACATCGACACGTGGAATGTGACCAACAACAACAACACGAACTTCACCATCACCGTCAACGGCAACAGTAACTCCGTTCAGTACAATATCACGGGCAACAACGACACCATCACCATCGATTGGACCGGGGGCGACACCGGCTTCGTCAACTTCATCATCAATGGCTCCGACGACCACATCATCTACAACAAGGGCGGCTCGGACGTCACCAAGCCGATCGCCAACTTCTTCTTCTACGGGCAGCGGGACGTGTTTGACTTCAATCCCTCGGGCTCGCACTCCGCGCCGGGGGCGATGACCCTCAACGTCGTCTTCATCGGGTCCCTGAACCTCATCTGCCCCTACGGCAACCTCTCCGCGACCGATCACCTCGGCACGCTGACGTCGGGAGGGTCGAAGCTCAACATGACCGTCATCTGGTGGAATGCCGACGGATACTCATCGACCCCCCATACGATCTTCTACCCCGGCGGCAGTTCTTCCCAGAACTACCTCACCTTCGAGAACCTGACCGGCGTCGTCGGCTGCGCCTTCACGCTCGCCTACGCCTCCAACTACGCCACCCAGTACGGGGCGGGCATCCTGGTCCACCTCTTCAATACCTATCAACCCCAGACCGACGTCGCCTACGACCAGGGGGCCGTCGTCGAGGGCGCGACGGGGGGCGCGTCCATCATGGTGAGCCCGCCGCGGCTCAGCTACTCCGTGCAGCCGCAGGGCACGATCGCCTCCCTGACCCTGGTGAACCTGCTCGGAGGGTTCAATAGCGAGTCCGGTGGCTATTCGACGGCCGACATCACCTCGACGGTCGTCAACGTGCAGACCGTCACCATCCAGAACGGCCAGAGCCACTTCTTCCTTACCACGCCGCTCTTCCTCAACGTGACGACGGCGTTCCCGGCCGCGTGGGCCTCCTTCTTCAAGTCGTTCCCCGTGGTCTTCCCGAGCGGGGCCTCGTGCTCCTCCTCCACCCCCATCCTTGCCCCCTACACGTGTCTCCAGCCACCTCCCGGCGTCCTGGTGACGATCTCCGCCGGGCTTTCCGTGCAGGGGATGACGGTCACGACGATTACCGCCACCGTCTCGGTCCTCTAGTCTCGACGCGCGGATTCGCTAGACTTATCTCTCGGCCACCCTCCCAATTGGGGGTAAGGGTCGTGGGGTCGCCAACGGTAGGGCGCGTGGCCGTGCGGCGCGCGCTCCTCTCGGTCGATGACCCGACGGGGCTCGTCGAATTCGCCCGGACCTTGACCCAGCTACACATTGAGCTCCTGGCCACGGAGGGGACTCGCCGGCGGCTGTCGGACGGAGGCGTGAAGGCCCGCGCGGCCGAGGATCTCACAGGGATCGGAGCCTGGTTTGGCGGCCGAGTCAAGACCCTTCATCCCGGCCTTCTCGGTGGGATCCTCGCCCCACGGACGCCCGAGGGTCTGGCCGAGCTCGAAAAGCGCGGACTCCTTCCGATCGACCTCATCGCGGTCAACTTCTACCCGTTCGCCCGCCACCTTCGAGAGGACCCCCGGGCGGCCGACCTCGAGGAGTTCGTGGACGTGGGGGGCGTGACGCTCGCCCGAGCCGCCGCGAAGAACCACGCCTGGGTCGCGGGGGTCACGAGCCCCGACCAGTACGCCCCCGTGGCTCAGGAGCTCGAGGCGAACGACGCGACCCTCTCCCTCGCGACCCGCCGAAAGCTCGCGGTCGCTTCGTTCCAGCGCACCTCGGCGTATGATGCGTTGATCGCGAACGGCATCGCCCGGACCGCGGGTGCAGCGCCGTTCCCCGAGCGCGTGGTCTTCCAGCGCGAACCGATCGAGCTTCGGTACGGGGAGAACCCGCACCAGGCCGCGGCCGTCTACCGGGTCGAGCCCGGCACGGGTGCGTCCATGCGCCCGGAGCCGTTCGACCTTCTGAAGGGAGAAGCGCTCTCGTTCACGAATCTCCTCGACCTCGACACGGCGCTCGGCGTCGTCGCAGAGTTTGCGGAGCCGACCGCGGCGGTGGTCAAGCACGCCACTCCCGTGGGGGTCGCCTCGGGTCCTACGATCGGAGAGGCGCTCACGCGGGCGATCGCGACCGACCCGGTGGCACGCTATGGCTGCGTCATCGCCGCCAACCGGCCGCTCACCGGATCCGACCCCTCCGCCCTGCACGGAGTCTTCGTCGACCTCTTGGCCGCCCCCGATATCGATTCGGCCGCCCGGGAGGCGCTCGTCCGCCGAGCGAAGCTCAAGCTGGTCCGGAGCTCCCCTGCCTCCCGCGCGGACGCGGGTCTCGAGGCGCACAGCGCGCTCGGCCGGCTGCTCCTTCAGGAAGCGGACCGACGACCCCTCGCCCCCGGCGACCTCAAGCTCGTGACGTCCCGGGCCGCGAGCCCGGCGGAGTTGACGGCACTGGACTTCGCCTGGCGCGTCGTTCGGCACGCGAAGTCGAATGCTATCGTCCTGGCGCAGGGATCGGCCACCGTCGGCATCGGTTCCGGGCAGCCGACCCGGGTGAAGGCCGTGGAGCTCGCCATCGAGGTGGCCGGGGCCCGGGCGAAGGGGGCGGTCCTCGCCTCGGATGCCTTCTTCCCGTTCGCCGACGGGATGGCCGCCGCGGCGACGGCGGGGGTCCGAGCCGTCCTCCAACCCGGGGGCAGCCTTCGGGACGCGGAGGTCATCCAGGTCGCCGAGCAGCACGGGATGGCGATGTACTTTACCGGTTGGAGGGTGTTCCGCCACTAGCCCCACGGTCCGTAAAGGGCGCCCCCGCCGAGGCCCGGCTACGCGAAGGAGAAGTGGCGTTTCAGGGTCGAACGAAGTTCGACCGGGTCGAGGAGCCCGATCTCGCGGCCCCGCTCCCGTCCCCCTTGGAGGAAGACGTAGGTCGGGAGGGAGTGAATACCAAAGGAACGCGCCACCGCCCCCGAATCGTCCACGTTCACCTTGGCGAACTTGACGCGCCCTTCGAGGGTCCGGGAGAGTTCGACGAGCAGGGGCTCGGCGGTGTGGCAGGGCGCGCACCAATCGGCGTAGAAGTCTACGATCACGGGCAGCGCGGAGCGGATCACCTCCGCATCGAACGTCTCGTCCGTGACGAGGAGGAGTTCCTTGTCCACGAACCGATCCGCCCCGGCGTTCGACCGACTCGGGGACCTTAACCCTATCTGGCTTCTGGAGGCGGCGTGCCGTCGCTCCCGTCCAGGTCCGGCTCCCTCCGCCCTTTGGGGGCGGGGTTCGCGCCGGCGCTTCTGCATTGGTTCCGGACGCATCGCCGCGACCTCCCGTGGCGACGGAACCGCACCCCGTACCGGGTGTGGCTCGCGGAGGTCCTCCTCCAGCAGACGCGCGTGGCACAGGCGCGGCCGTACTTCGAGCGGTTGACCCGTCGCTTTCCCACGGTCGAAGCGCTCGCTCAGGCTCGGGAGGAGGAGGTGCTGAAACTCTGGGAGGGGGCGGGCTACTACGCACGCGCCCGCAACCTGCACCGGGCGGCCCGGTTGGTCGTCGAGCGACACCACGGAGAGTTTCCGCGGAACCCGCAGGAGCTGGAAAAGCTCCCCGGGGTCGGGCCGTACATCGCCGCCGCCGTCGCGAGCCTGGGGTTCAACGCGCCTCTCCTCGCTCTCGAGGCCAACGGGCTTCGCATCGGGGCGCGCTGGTTCGCCGAGACCGGGGATGTGCGAAAGACGGCGGTCCGCGAGCGGGTGGCACGCCGACTCTCCCGGCTGCTCCCGCCGAGGGAGGGTGCCCATTTTAACGAAGGCCTGATGGAGCTCGGGGAGACGGTCTGCCTACCCCGGAATCCCCGGTGTTCGGCCTGTCCCGTGGCCCGGTACTGTCGCGCGGTGCAGGAGTTCCCAGACCCCTCCGCGTTGCCGATGCGATCCCCTCGCCCGTCGAAACCCACGGTCGTGGCCGCGGTCGTCGGAGTACGACGCCGAGGTCGATGGCTCGTCCAGCGTCGGAACCCGGTGGGCCTCCTGGGTGGCTTGTGGGAGTTCCCGGGGGGCAAGGTCCGTACCGGAGAAACGCCCCCGCACGCCGCCCGCCGGGAACTCCGCGAGGAAACGGGGCTGACCGCCGGTCCACTGGTAGAGGTCGGACAGATCCTCCATGACTACTCCCACTTCCGCCTCCGTCTCCACCTCTTCTACACCGAGTCGCCTCGCGGCCTCGCCCGCATCGGCCCCTCGCGTCGGTGGGTCACGAACGCGGAGTTCAACCGGCTGCCCCGCCCGCGTGCGACGATCCGAGCGATGGAACGGCTCCGCCCCGCTACCCGTCCGACGCGGGGAACACCTTCCCCGGATTGAGTACTCCATCCGGGTCGCACGCGCGCTTCACGTCCCGCAGGAGGGCCAAGGATGGCGGGTCGACCTCGAGCGGCAGGTAGGGGGCCTTGAGGGCGCCGATCCCGTGTTCGGCGCTGATGGTGCCTCCCAACTGCCGCGTCTCCCGGAGCAGGTCGGAGCGGATGCGTGCCGCGAGCGGGGTCGTCGGGTCGACCACGAAGTTCGGGTGAAGGTTCCCGTCGCCGACATGCCCGAAGGTCGGAACCTCCACCCCGTGCCGTTTCGCGATCCGGGCCACGGCGGCCAGGAGGTCATCGAGGCGCGACAGCGGGACGGCCACGTCCTCGCGGATCCGTTCTCCCAGGGTCCGGTCGAGGGCGAGCCCGCTCTGTCCACGCAGGGTCCACAATTCGTCGGCGTCCGGCGCCACTCGGGGTTCCTCGACGACTCCGAGCGCGGTGAGGCGCTCCAAAAGGAGGGTCAGGCCTCGCGTCTCCTCGTCTTCGTCGGAGCTCTCCAGTTCGAGCAGCACGAGCCCGTGGCCCGGCGGGAATCGCCCCCGGGCCTCCGCGGCGAGGGCCTGGGCGCAGGTTTCGTCGAGGTACTCCACGGCACTCAGTCGGTCGGTCGGCCATCGGGCGATCGCGCGGGCCAGCGGGCCGAGCCGTTGGCCGGCGGAAAGGGGGACCACGATGCCGCACCGGCGGGGCGGGCGGACGGCGAGACGGACCGTGACCTCGGTCACGAAGCCGAGGATGCCTTCACTCCCGACGAACAGGCCGAGGAGGTCCGGTCCCGTCGATCGCTTGGTGGTCCGACCCCCCAGATGGGTGCGCTCGCCCGTCCCCAGCACGACGTCGAGCCCCGCCACCCAGTCCCGGGTGACGCCATACTTGAACGAGCGGGGCCCGCTCGCGTTGGACGCGACGTTCCCGCCGAGGGTCGAGGTCGTCCAGGAACCGGGATTCGGCGGGAAGAAAAGTCCGTGCGGGGCCAGGGCGCGATGGAGCTCCCGGTTGATCACGCCCGGCCCCACACGCGCGAGCCGGTCATCCACGTCGATCTCGATCACGTGGTCCCAGCCGGAGAAATCGACGACGACCGCCCCGTCGCTCGGAACCGATTCCCCGTCGAGCGAGCTCCCGCCGCCCCGCGCGACGAGCGGCACGTGGTGGGACCGGGCCCAGCCCACGAGCCCAACGACATCCTCGGGATCTGCCGGTCGAACGCCGGCGAGCGGCCGTCCGCGGAGGTGGGAGGCGTCCTTCCCGAAACGCTCTCCCGCCGCGGCGGTCCCGACGACCACGCCCCGGACCGCCCGGTCCAGCGTGGCGAGGAGGTCGGGCACGACCGACCGAATCCGGTCCGGGGCTTACGGCTGGCGGGTATCGCCGGCGGCCCCGAGCGCTTCCATGAGCTCGTGCACGGCGAACGGCCGTCGGATCAGGGCATCGATCCCCGCCTGCTTCGCCCGTGCTTCCACGGCCGGGGTGCGGGTCGGCGTGAGCAAGAGGACGCGAATCCCCGGATAGCTCTGCCGCGCTTTCGCGATCGAATGCACGGCGTCGGCGTCGTCCAGGTCGATGTCCACGAGGGCAACCGTGGGGGAAGTTTGGGGGTCGGGCGCGGAGCTCAGCGCGGCGAACGTCGGCCCTTCGCCCACCACGCGATGCCGATAGAGACGCAGGAGTCCCCGCAAGAGCAATCGAGTCTCTTCGGTGCCCCCGACGATCATCACGCTCGCCATGCCGGTCCTCCCGCCAGGAGAGCCCTCCCACCGCTGACCCCTCCTGCTCCCCCCCGGAGGGAGCCCGGTCGGGGGAGCCCCCTTCCGGTGGACGGCGCCGGTCGTGGAAGACCTCGAGCAGGTCGTTCCTGAGAAGAAAGGGAGCGGGATTGCACTATGAACCTATCCGTGGATTCGACCCGGCGGTCGCTCGGCCGCGCTTGAGACTGAGACCCCCCCGCCGACGTCCGGCCCCGAACACAGTTCCTAACTTCTGGGATACTGAGAAACTATATAGAGAGTGAATGCCTTACACAGTTTGGCCTCGGGCACTGGTCGAACTCGACTCTGGGTGGCACCGTCCAAGAGACCCGGAGAGGAGGCGGCCGGTGCCTTCCCATTTCCCGACCTCCTGTCCGCCGATAGGTTCTTGACGGGCGGCGCGGCAGTCGCGGTCGATGGCCTTCCTCTTCGGGTCCTCCCGTCGCGACCAAATCCACCTGCTGTCGACCCTCCAATCGCTCAATCCCACGTCCGTAGCGGGGCTCGCGGCGGCGCTGTCCTGGTCCGAACGGAAGACTGAGCGAATCGTGCGGGAGGTCGCCGGCGCCCATGAATCGGTCGTCGCCTTCGACCCCGCCCGGCGCACGGTCTCCATTCGACGCGCTCCCGCGGCAACGCCCGCCCCCGCCCGCTCAGGGGCCGTGGCCTCCCAGGCCACCGTGCCGGTAGCGCCGTCGCCCTCCGTTCCCGCCACGCCCCCCCTGCTCCCGAAAGAGTTTGGGGGAACGGCCCGCTGTCCTACCTGTCAGGTTCCGCTCGTTCCCACCGCGTCCGGCGAAGCGGCCGTCTGCCCAGAGTGCGGTCAGCTCTCCACCCGTCGCGGCCGACCCAGCGCGCCCGCGCGGGGGGCGGCCGAGCCGTCGAGCGACACCGCTACCCCCGTTCCGCTCGAGAGCGGACGGACCGTGGTGCACTCCGGAGACCGCCGCTCCCAGGAGCTGTTCGCCGCCTGGGTGACCTCTCGGCCGATCCCCTGCCCGCGCTGCCGCACCCCCTTGCGCCACCGCGGGGTAGGCGAGTACGGCTGCCCCTCCTGCGGGCATCGCGTCACGTTCGAGACCTCGGTGAGCGGCATCGGAACCCCGAAGCCGTCGGCGGGTCCGAACTAGCGGCTCCGGCGAGCCCGGTCTCTTTTTCGTCCGCGGGGCTAGGACTCGAATTGGACGTCCGCGCGCACACGCGCGACCAGCGAGCCGTCGGCGATCCCCGACGCTACCGCGTCGATGTCGGTAGAGGGGGAGCGGTCGACGGCCCACGGAGCGACCCGCTCCCGCAGCGCCCGGAGCGCCGACTCGCTTCCGCGTCCACCGCGCTGCGGCCGACGAAGCTCGAGCGCCTGTCCCGCCACGATCCATTCGACCGCGACCACGACGCGGGTGTTCGCGAGGATGCGGCGAAGCTTCGCGCCGCCCCAGGGGCCCATGCTGACGAAATCCTCCTGGTCGGCCGACGTCGGGAGGCTCCCGGCGCTCGCCGGATGCACGAGCGTCGCGTTCTCGTTGACGAGCGCCGCTGCGAGGTACTGGGGGATCATGAACCCCGAGCTCAAGCCCGGAGTGGGCGCCAGGAACGCCGGGAGACCCCGGTTCAGGCTCGGGTTGACCAGACGGGCGATCCGCCGCTCGGAGAACCCGGCCAAGTACTGAACACCGAGCCCCAGTGTGTCGAGCGCCAGCGCGAGATGCTGGCCGTGGAAGTTGCCTCCGCTCACGAAGTCGTCCCCGCCGAAGACAACGGGATTGTCCGAGACCGCATTGAGCTCGGGCTCGGCGACCCGCGACGCGAAGTCGACGGCAAGGCGCGCCGCGGCGAACACCTGGGGGAGGCATCGCAGCGTGTACGGGTCCTGCCCGTGGTACTCCTGCTGGACGGAGGCAAGCTCGCTCCCGTCGAGGAGGGCGCGGAGGCTGGCGGCCTCCCGACGCTGCTCGGGGAAGTGACGGATCTCCCCCAGGCGATCGTCCAGCGACGCCGGGTTTCCTCGGAGCGCGTCGAAGCTCAGCGCCGCCGCGACCTCCGCGGCCGCGAGAAGCCCACGGGCATCGGCCACGGCGTGGGCGAGATAGCTCGCCATGAGGGAGGTGCCGTTGATGAGCGCGACCCCTTCCTTCGCTTCGAGGAGGAGCGGGGAAAGCCCGTGGCGCCGGAGCACCTCCGCCGCCGGGTCGGCGCGGCCGCCCGGACCGATGAACGCCCCCTCCCCGACGAGCGGGAGCCCCAGATGCGCCAGCGGGGCGAGGTCGCCCGACGCTCCGACGGATCCCTGCTCAGGGACATAGGGGGTGAGCTGGAGGTTCAGAAAGTCGATGAGGCGCTCGAGGAGCTCCGGCCGGACCCCGGACACCCCCCGCGCGAGAGAGTTGAGCCTGAGGAGTAGCATGCCCCGAACCACCTCCGCGGGGAGCGGGGGTCCGGCCCCGCTCGCATGGCTGCGGAGGAGAGAGAGCTGGAGCTCGCGCGCCTTCTCGGGGGGGATCGTCTGGTCGGAGAGGCTCCCGAAGCCGGTCGTGACCCCGTAAATGGGCCGGCCGGCGGCGACCGCCCGCACCACCGACCCCCGGCTCTCGAGGACCCGGGCCCGGGCCTCGGGGGCGAGCGCGACAGGGCACCCGGACCGGGTCACGGCCAAGAACTGATCGAGGGTCAGGGAGCCGCCGTCGACCGGGAGCGCCTCGGTCATCGTCGGCCCGGCGACGCGCCGGCCCTTAAACGTTCCCCCGCGCGCCCCGGGGCCCGGCGGGGTCGATGGTCCGGGTCGCCGCTACGCGGGAGCGGGGTAGACGATCTCCCCGCCGGACTTTTGCATGGACGGCATCCGGTGGGTCTTCGCCCCTTTCGTCTGCCAGAACACTTCCGCGATCCCCTGGACCTGGGTCACCAGCTCCTGGGCGTCGGCGAGGCTCGTGCCCTGGCGCGCCTTGGAAGCGGCTTTCATCACCTTGAAGAACGACTCATGCAGCGTCGGGTGCTGCTTCACGTGATCCGGCGTGAAGTAGTCGCCCCAGATGACCCGAAGCTCACCCTTGACGCGCTCGGCGTGCTGCTCCTTGACGAGCATGTAGCGGGCGAGCTTCGCCTGGTACATTTCGATTTCCTCCGGCTTCGCACCGGCGGCCGGTTTCGGCAGCTCCTGAATGAGCTGCATCATGCGAAGGACCGTCAACGCGGAGATCTGCGCCTCGTGGGGGTCGTAAATGCCACAGGGAATGTCGCAGTGCGCGAAGACCGGTGTCGGCGGCGCAATCGAATCCCTCAGGCGGTCTACGGCTCCGAGCCACCACGACAGAGATAGCATGGGCGCGCATGCGCCGGGACGGGTTTAAAGATGCCGGGGCGGCTCCTTCGACGACGGCTCCGCTCCCGCCGTTTCGAGGTCCGGGACCTCAGCATGACGCCGGAGTTTCTGCCGGGCGACCGGCTGCTCGTCGACGTCACCGCGTTCCGCTCAAGGCCGCCGGCCGCGGGCCAGGTCGTCGTCCTGCGGGACCCCGAGGACGGACGACGGTTCCTCTTGAAGCGGGTGGCGGCCCGAGAGGGCGAGCCGGTACCTGGCCCGCTCCCGCCGGGCGATGACCTCCGCGTCCCGGCCGGTCACCTCTACCTGCTCTCCGACCAACGGGCCGGGGGACGCGACAGCCGCCGGTTCGGCGCGGTTCCTCTCGGGTCCATCGTGGGACTCGCGTGGTTCCGGTACGCCCCGTCCCCGCGGCGCGGGCCGCTCCCCCCGTAGCGGGTCCAGAACCGTTATCCGATGTGGCAATTTGCCACATCGATGTCCCCCCTGCGTGTCGGCTGGGTGCTCGTCCTCGCGGCCCTCTGTCTTGCGGCCGGGATCGCGGGAGGGTTCGAGCTGCGCGCGTTGACGAGCCCCGCGCCCGGGACCCCCTCCTCGGTGCTCTCCATCACCGCAGCGGGGACCCTCGCGACCCTCTTCCCCGAGGTCGGCCGCGCTCTCGCGAACGTCACGCCCGGGGTCTCCGCCCCCGCGGCCTCCGAGCAGTTCGAGGGGAGCCTGGCAGCGCTCAGTGCGATCAGCAGTCTCCACGAGCCGTTCGACGTCGCCGCGGCTGCGGACTTCCGACTCATCCCGTCGATGCTCGAACCCACTGACGCGAGCTGGGAGGTGGTGTTCGCCACGACCCCCGAGGTGCTCTGCTACGACCCGAGCGTGCCCGCCTTCACCGGGATCAACTCGACCAACTGGGCCGAGAAGGTCGTCGCCCCGGGGGTCCTGTTGGGGGTGGCGAACCAGTCGACGGACCCGAACGGCTACAACGGGATCTTCACGCTCGAACTCGAAGGGCAGCTCGAGAACGGCTCGCTGTCGAGCCTCTACAGCCACTTCTACATGACCCCCGTCGGGGGCTGGGCGGAGCCGAGCCCGACCACGACGCGGGTCGAACCCGAGACCCAGGTGGCTACCCTCCTCTCGACCCACGTGGTGAGCGCCTTCATCACGTACCGGTCGTACGCCGTGAGCCACCAGCTCTCGTTCGTCACGCTCGACCCCCGGGTCGGCCTGGGGGCCACGGACGCCGCGGACGTCGCCGCCTATGCCGCCGCGAGCACGACGATCCTCGGGGCCTCGGGCCCGGACCGGGTCACCGGCGCCCCCGTCCTTTTCGCCGTCACCGTCCCCTTGAACGCGCCGGATCCCGGACTCGGGAACGCCTTCGTGGAGTTCCTGTTCTCCCCCGCGGGGGCCTCCCTCATCGCGGCCAACGGCTTTTCACCGGTGAGCCCGGGCTGGGCCGACCGGACCGGCGCGCTCCCGCTGCCGATCACGACGGATGCGGTGGCCTTGCCCGGCTCCCTTCAGGCGCTCCTTCCGTGAGCGGTGCACGCCCCCCGTCGAGCGGACGGGTCGCGCGCGGGCTGTGGTCCGGCACCCGGCTCGCCCTTTCCGGCTCGCTCCTCCTCCTGTTCCTCGTACCCCTCGTCGTGCTCGTCCTCTATGCCCCCCTGGGGGAACTCCTCCAAGTGGCGCGGGACCCGGGCGTCGAGGCCTCGCTCGGATTCACGCTCTACGCGTCGGGCCTCGCTCTCGGCCTCTCCCTGGCCCTGGGGATTCCGATGGGCCATCTCCTCGCCCGTCGGGCGTTCCGGGGGAAGACCCTCGTCGAATCGGCGGTCGCTCTCCCGGTCGTGGTCCCCCATCTGGTCGCCGGCCTCGCGCTGTTCCTGGCGGTGCGGCCGGGCTCGCCCATCGGCGCGGCGCTGAGCCGGGCGGGCCTCCCGGTCTTCGACACGATCTGGGGGGTCGTGCTGGTCATGGTCTACGTGAGCAGCCCCTACACGGTCCTGGCCGCCGAACTGTCGTTCCGGGCCGTCGACCCGCGCCTCCTCGAAGCGGCGCGCTCCCTCGGGGCCTCCCCCGCGGTGGCCGCCCGGACCGTTGCCCTTCCCCTCGCCCTTCGCGGTCTCGTCGCGGGCGGCCTCCTCACGTGGGCGCGCTCCGTGAGCGAGATCGGCGGGTTCCTCATCCTCGCCTACACCGTCTACCCCTCCACGGGCTATGCCGGGCCGGTGACCAACCCGCTCTCGGTCTACATCTACACGACCTACTCCATCGACCTCAGCGCCGCCGCCGCGACCGCGTCGCTCTTCCTCCTCATCGCGTTCGGACTCTTCCTCGCGGTGCGCCTCATCGAGCGCACCGGTCGCCTCCCGTGGAGGACGGGGGAGCTTCCGCTATGAGCCGTTGGGAGGTCGACGCTCTGGAGGCCGCGGCGGGCGGGTTTCACCTCGGGCCGGTGCGCCTTTCACTGGACCCGGCGGAGAGCGTCGCCGTGCTCGGCCGCTCCGGGGCCGGCAAGACCACGTTCCTGCGGGCGCTCGCGGGGCTCACGCCGTTGACGTCCGGCCGCATTCGTCGCGGCCCCGACGACGTTTCGGCCTGGCCCGCCGAGCGCCGGGGGTCCGTCTACGTGCCGCAGGGGCTCGGGCTCTTCCCCCACCGCACCGTCCGGCGCAACGTCGCCTACCCCCTCGAGATCACCGGGCGACCGAACGCCGAGCCGGTCGTCGCCGCCCTTCTCGAGCGATTCGGCCTCGGCCCGCTCGCTGGACGCAGCCCGTCGACGCTGAGCACCGGGGAGCAGCAGCGGGTGGCGATCGCGCGTGCGCTGGCGGCCGAGCCCGAGCTGCTCCTGTGGGATGAGCCGCTGGGAGCGCTCGACCTCCTGGCCCGGGACGAGCTTCTCGGGGCGCTCCGCGAAGCCCGGGCGAGCGCGGCCACGCCGCTCCTGTTCGTGACGCACGACCCGGCGCTGGCGTTCTCGCTCGCCGACCGCTGGCTCGTCCTCAACGGGGGCCGGGTCGGCTACCTCGGCCCCCCGGGGCCGCTCATCGACCACCCACCGGACCGGTTCCTCGCGCGGTTCACAGGATTCGAAAACGTGTACTCGTCGCAGCTCTTGCGCGACCATCCCACCGGTCCGCTTCGGGAGGCCCTGGCCCGGGAGGCGGGGCCCGAGGGGGTGGCCCTGGGAACCCCCACCGGGCACCGTCCAATGGATTCGCCCGGGGAGTTCTTCGCCCGTATTCAGCGGGTCGAGCCGTTGCCGTACGGTTTCCGGGTCGAGGGAGAAAGCGAGGGGCTTCCGCTCCGGCTCCTCGTGCCGTATGGGGACGGGCCAGCACCGGCGCCCGGGGGCCGGCTCGCTTTCCAGTTGGCGGGCGTGCGGGTCGCACCCATCGGTGTCCCCGAGCGTTCGACGACACCGGCGAAGGAGGGCGAGTGACCCGTCGAAGCGTCTACGTCACCGCCCTCGACCTCGAGCTTTTGGCCGCGATCGGACGGACGGGATCACTCGTCTCTGCGAGCCGAGCGGTCGGAGTCTCCCGCGACCGCGCGCTCTATCGCCTCGGGCGGCTGCCGGCCGTCGCCGGCGGCTCGGTCGTTCGGACCGTTCGGGGCGGAGCCCATCAGGGGGGTACCCGCCTCACGCCGAGAGGCTGGACCCTGCTTCGACATTCCGCGGACGCCGTCGCCGTCTCGCCGCTCGGAGAGCCCCCCACCGTTGGAGCGGCTCCCGTGCTCGCCGGGACCTGGCGTTCCGACCCGTTTCCCCGGGTGGACCTCGGACAGGGGCTGTCCCTCGCGGTCGCGTTCTCGGCGGTGGACGGGGAGCGGGTCCGCCTCGCCATCGACCCGGAGTCGATCGTGCTCGCGCGACGGCGGTTCCCGACGAGCGCCCGGAACGTTCTCCCGGGGGTCGTCGAGCGGCTCCGCCCCGTCGGGGTCGCCCGCCCGCCGGGACTCTACCTCGTCCGCGTGGCGGCCGGAGCCGCCCGGTTCGAGGTCCTTCTCACGGACCGGGCCCGCGTGGAGCTCCGACTGCGCCGGGGCGCCCCGGTCTTTCTCTACCTCAAGGCGACGGCGATCCGACGCGTCGCGGCCGGTCCCACCGGAGTGCTGGGACCCCGGCGGGGCCCGGGAGGGGCTCGGCCTACTCGCGGATCCCGTCCGTCGTGAGAGAGAAGACCGCCTCCCCCTCGGGGAGGTTGGGCGAATCGATGAGGCGGGCGATTCGCTTCGGCGGCTTCGACTTTCTCAGGTAGACGCGGTACGTGGCGGCGTGGGCGACGATGTTCCCTCCGATGGGGCGGGTCGGGTCGCCAAAGAGGATGTCCGGACGGGCCGAGACCTGGTTCGTGACCACGATGGAGGCGTTGTAGGTATCCCCGAAGCGCAGGAGCTCGTGGAGGTGCTTATTCAGCATCTGCTGGCGCGGCGCGAGCTCGCCGCGGCCGGGGTACTCGCTCCGGAAATGGGAGGTCAGGGAATCGACGACGATGAGGCGAATCGGCCGCTCGCGGGCGAGCTCCTGCGCCTTCGCGACGAGGAGCATCTGGTGGTTCGAGTTGAAGGCGCGCGCGACGTGGATGTGCTGGAGTGCCTCCTCGGGAGCGACGCCGACGGCCTTCGCCATGTCGACGATGCGCTCGGGCCGGAACGTGCTTTCGGTATCGATGTAGACGACCTCGCCCGAGAGCCCCCCCTGGTCGGCGGGGAGCTGGACGTCGACGGCGAGCTGGTGCGCGATCTGCGTCTTCCCCGTCCCGAATTCCCCGGCGAACTCCGTGATCGCCTGGGTCTCGACGCCGCCGCCCAGGAGCTCATCGAGCGCCTTCGCGTTGGTCGAGATCCGCCCCAGTTTCTTCCGGCGCTCGAGGAGGGTCGTCCCGGGCTCGAAGCTGCCGACGTCGGCGGCCCGGCGGGCCTCGTTGATGATCTTGAGCGCGAGGGCCGTCCCGATCTCCGCCGCCTCGGCCACGTCCCCGGGGGAGGCGACGGCGAGCTCCATGAGGTCGGTGAACCCGGCCTCGCGGAGCTTGTCGGCCGTGGTGCTCCCGACGCCGGTTAGGTCCTCGAGCTCGACCTCGCGTTTCGCCGGCGGGGCCTCGCTCTCCTCGTCGGGGCTGGAGCCGCGGCTCGCCGCCTTCTGCGCCACGGCGTTCCGAGCGTCTCGCCCCTTAATAGCGTGCGGGAGAGGTCGAGAAACAGTGGACGATGACGGGGGCCCTACCCCCGCGCCGCGCTCGGGAGGAACGGCTCGCCCGTCAGCCGCTCAAAGACGGTCGTGTAGAGCCGGCTCACCTCATCCACGAGGAGCGGAGGGAGCGGGGGGATGGGGGGCTCGGGCCCGCCGGCCTCCCGGGCCTTCGTGAGGGCGTCGAAGTAGCCCGTCGAGCGGTAGTGCTGGCGGACGAACTCCTTGGAGAAGTCGACCTGCCGTCCCCGGGCGTAGGCGTCCCGGTCCCAGAACCGGTCCTCGTCCGCGGTCCCGAAGGTGTCGACGACCATGAGGGTCCCCTCCCGGTCGACGCCGAACTCCTTCTTCCCGTCCACGTGGATGAGCCCCCGCGGCTCGACCTCCTTCGCCATCGCCGCATCGACCTTGAGGATCGTCTCCCGGATCGACTCCAGCTGGCGCTTGTCCAAGCAGGCGAGCTCGAGCGCCTCCGCCTCGGTGAGTGGACGGTCGATGGGTTCCAGCTTCGTCGTGACCTCGAAGAACGGGGCCGGGAGCTTCTCGCCCAGGGTCAACGTGTGCCCCGCGGGGAATCCGAGCTGCGCCGCCGAGACCTTGCCGGACTTGATGCGGTCCCAGATCGACCCGGCGATGTAGTACCGCACGATGAGCTCGAGCGGCACCAGGTAGTTCTTGGGATGCGGGCCGAGCGTCCTCGGCTGCGGCACCACCTCGACGCGCTTGACCCGCATCGCGGTCGGACCCGAGCGGCGCAGGTAGTGGTGCGGCACGTTCAGCCGACGGCAGACCTCGAACCAGTGGACCGCCGTCGCGGTGAGCGACTCCCCCTTGTGGGGGATCTCGCTCGGGATGTGCTTATCGAAGACGGAGATGTCGTTCGTGAACCGGAATTCGAGCTCCGTGGGGGAGATCTCGTAGACTTCCTTGACCTTCCCGCGACGCAGGTACTTGCCCGTGGGGCTGGCGACGGCGCCCGTCATCGCGGGGCGGAATCGGCGCGGGTTCTTAGGCCCTTGGGGCGCCGGGACTAGAGCGACCGCGCGTGGAGCGACGTGATGGGCCGGAAGCCGCGCTTCGCGTAGAACTTGACCGCGATCTCGTTCTGCGTCGGGAACTCGGCGGTCACGAGCCCGGCGCCCTTTTCCTTGAGGCGCCCCGTCGTCTCCTTGAGGAGATACTCGCCCACCCCGTGCCGCCGGTAGAGCGGCAGGAGGTAGATGTCCAGGATGACCCCCTCGAGCTCGGGGGTATAGAACGGCCGCTCCCGCACCTGGGCGCGGACGATCCCGACGACCTTGTCCTTGTCCGGCCCGACGCCCTCCGCGGCGAGGACCACGCTCTTCGGGTTCGCGAGGTCCGCCTTGAGGACGGAGGCGGCCTTCTCCTCCGCGTCCTCGCGCACCTTGAGGAGCGGGTCGAACTCCTCGTTCAGCCGCTTCAGTCGGAGGAGGAGCGGCACGAGCACCGGGATGTCCGCGCTCCGAGCGAGCCGGACATGGATGGGGACCGCGGGAGCTTCCGTCGCTGGCGGCGCCTCGCTCTTCGGGGGATTCTCCATTATCGCTTTCTCCGCTGGGGTCTGGTGGGCTCGTCGGGCATCGGCGGGATGAGGCCGGTCCGCATGAGGGCGTGGGTCACCTCGTGGGTCCGCTCCATGCGGACCTGGGCCCGCTCCAAGAACTCCGCGTGGGAGAGCCGGTGTCGGGCGATCCCGAGCTCGACGGCCCGCGTGCCGACGGCGGCCGCGACGTGGGGAAACACCTCCGTCTCGGCCATGGTGGGCAGGAGGTGGTGGGGAGTGAGGCCCTGGACCTTGGCCCGCTCGGCCAGCTCCTTCGCCGCCGCGATGACGATCTCGTCCGTGATCGTGCGGGCGCGGGCGTCGAGGATCCCCCGGAACACCGAGGGAAAGATGAGGGAGTTGTTCACCTGGTTGGGGAAATCGCTCCGACCGGTGGCGACGACCGCCGCCCCGGCCTCGTGCGCCGCGGAGGGCCAGATCTCGGGAAGCGGGTTCGCGAGCGCGAAGACGACGGGATCCTTGGCCATCGAGCGCACCCACTCGGGCTTGACCGTGCGGGGGTCGGGGGTCGACGCGGCGAGGAGCACATCCGCCTCCGCGAGCGCCTCGGGGAGCCCGCCCTTCCGTCCCCCGCCCTCCGTCTGGAGCGCGAGGCGGTACTTCCACGGGTTCCGCAGCATGAGCTCGTCTAGGTCCTCCCGCTCCGCGTGCAGCACCCCGCGATGGTCGACGATCGTGAGTCGGTGCATGTCCTGACCCGCCGCCTTCAAGAGCCGCGCCGTCGCGATGTTCGCGGCGCCGGCCCCCAGGAGGACCGTGCGGGTGGTACGGATCGACCGGCCCGTCAGCTGGAGGGCATTCAGTAGGCCGGCGAGGGTCGCCGCGGCCGTTCCCAGCTGGTCGTCGTGCCAGACGGGGATGGGGAGGTGCTTTTGCAATTCTTCGAGGATGTAGAAGCACTTGGGGGAGGCGATGTCTTCGAGGTTCACGGCCCCGAAGGCGGGGGCGAGACGCTGGACGGTTTCGACGATCTCCTCCTTGGATTTCACCCGGAGGGGGATGGGGATCGCGTCGACCCCGCCGAGGAACTTGAACAGGAGGGCCTTCCCCTCCATCACGGGAAGCGCTGCCGCCGGCCCCAGGTCGCCGAGGCCGAGGATGCGGCTCCCGTCGGTCACGATCGCGATGGTGTTCCAGCGGCCGGTGAGGTCGAAGGCGCTCTCGGGGTCGGCGGCGATCTGACGGGAGACGGCGGCGATCCCGGGAGTGTACCAGAGCGCAAAGTCGGCGAGCGACCGGACGGGCACGTGGGGGACCGTCTCGATCTTTCCCTGGAAGTGCCGGGCGAGCTCGACCGAGCGCTTCCCGAGCTCCTCGGTCTCCTTCGCCTCCGCCTCATGGGTGGGGGCGGATGCGGTCTTCTCCCGGACCGGCCGCCGGGGGGGGTCGGAGGGCGCCGTGGCGGCCTGTACCATCGCTCCTCGAGCGACCGACTGAGGCATAAACCCTTTTTTCAAAGGGGACGTCGGAAGAGTTCGGCGATTGCCGAATCCGCGCCCGCCGCGGCCGCAGGGCTAAGTAGGCTCCCCTCCCTTCGACGGCCGATGGAGGGTCGCTCGGCGCTCCCCCACCCGTACCCGAGGCCGGTCAGGTCCGACGCGGTCCCGCTGGTCTCCCCTCTCGAGCTCCGGGACCGCTTGGCCTCGGAGACCCCTCCGCCGCTGCTTGACGTCCGCCCCCCGGCGGAGCGCTCCGTCGCACGCCTCCCGGGCGACCGCTGGATCCCTCTGTCCGAACTTCCCCAGCGGGTCGGGGAACTCGTGGGAGAGCGCGACCTGGTGGTGTACGACCAGTTCGGTAACGGGGCGCGACGGGCCGTCGAACTGCTTCGGCGGACGGGCCACACGGACGCGGCCGCGCTCGAGGGCGGCATCGATGAGTTCTCCCGCGTTGTCGATCCCACGATCCCCCGCTACCCCGCCCGGCTGGCGGACGGCCGGCTCCTCCTCTCCCAGCTGCCGCGCGCGGAGACCGGCTGCCTCGCCTACTTCGTGGGCGACCCGTCCGCCAAGGTCGCGCTCCTCATCGACCCCGGCCACGACGTGGACCCGTACGTTCGGCTGCTCCGGGAAGGGGAGTGGCGACTCGCGGCGGTCGTCGAGACCCATACGCACGCGGACCACCTCGCCGGCCACGCGGCGCTTCACGACCAGACGGGCGCCCCCATCCTCGTGAGCCGCCGGTCCCCGGCGCAGTATCCCCACCGATCGCTGGCCGAGGGGGACACGGTCGAGTTTGGCGCAGAGCATCTCCGGGTCCTCGAAACGCCCGGGCACACTCGGGACCACCTCTCGCTTGTCCTGCGCGACAAGGTGTTCACCGGTGACACGCTCCTCCTCGGTTCCTGCGGCCGGACCGACCTCGGGGATGGGAGCCCGGACCTGCTGTGGGAGAGCCTCGAAGGAAAGCTCCTCCGGCTGCCGGCGGAGACCGAGGTGCTGCCCGCCCACTTCGGCCCGCATCACGCCCTCATCGACCGGTACTCGTCGACCATCGGGTTCGAGCGCGCGACGAACGAAGCCCTCCTGCAGCCCGACCGGCCGGCGTTCCTCCGCTACATGACGGAGGGGTGGCCCCCGAAACCGGCCGACTTCGACCAGATCGTCGCGCGGAACCTCGCCGCCTTCTGAGCGCGACGCACCCGTTGCCCGGCGCGCAACGAGGTTGAACGGCCCGCACCCTGACGTTCCGGCGACACGGTTATGTTGGGGAGCCTTGTCGCCCGCCGCTCCCATGCTCGTCCGAACCGGTCTCACCGGGCCGTTCCCCCGCTCGGAAGCCCTCGTCGCCGCGACGCGGGACCTGGACCGCGGCCGCACGACGCCCGAGGCCGTGGAGGACCTCTTCCGGACCACCGAGGAGGAGGTCGTCCGACTCGAAGAACGGCTCGAGCTCGACCACGTCACCGGTGGGTTCCTCCGCTGGGCGGACGTGTTCCGGCCGATCGCCGAGACGTGGAACGGCTTCACCGTCGGCCCCGTTACGCGCTGGTTCGAGACGAACACGTTCTACCGGCAACCGATCCTCCACGCTCCTCCGGAGCGGGTCGCCGGGTCCGTCGCGGCGCGCCTGCCTCCCACCCCCCGCTCGAAAGGGATCGACCGGGCGAAGGTGATCCTCCCGGGACCGTACACGTTCACGTCGCTCCTCGAGAACCGGTCGGGCGAGACGCCCGAAGGGCTCATCCAGCGCCTCGGGCGACTCTTGGCCGACGAGCTGCGGGAGCTCCGGGCGCTCGGCTACACGACGTTCCAGTTCCAGGAACCGTCGCTGGTGGTCGACCCTCCGAAAGGCGCTCGGGCGGAGGCGGTCATCGAGGCGTACCGCCGCATCGCGGAAGGCTCGGACGGCAGCACGACCATCCTCTGGACGTTCTTCGGGGACGCCGGTCCGGCGCTCCCGCTCCTGGCTCGGCTCCCGGTCGGGGTCGTCGGCGTGGACCTCGCCGAAACCGAACCCGCCTCGCTGCGGCCGTTCCCCGACCGGCGGGGCCTCGGGCTCGGGGTCCTCGACCCCCGCACGACGCTCATCGAGGAACCCTCCGAGGTCGCCCGCGTCGCGCGGGGGATCACGGATCGGGTGAAACCGGCCTCCCTCTGGTTGGGCCCGGGCGCCCCGCTCGACCTTCTGCCCTGGGAGGCGGCCCGCCGCAAACTCCACCTGCTCCCCGCGGCCGCCCAGGGGCTCCAGCCCCGGGAGCGGCCATGACGACGCTCCCCCTCTTCCCGACCCAGGAGATCGGCAGCCTTGCGAAGCCGCGCTGGCAGCTCCTCGGCCAGCGCGGAGAACCGCTCGATGCGAAAGCCGCCTCCGAGCTCGCGACGTGGAACGAGCGGCTGCACTTCCTCCCAGCGAACGACCCCAAGGTGAAGGCGTTCCTCGCCGGACACTCCCGCGAGGCCGGTGCGGCGGCGGTGAAGGACTGGGGGGCGCTCTTTGCGCTCCAGCTGTTCCAAGCGGCCGGCCTCGACCGCGTCTACGATGGAGAGGCGCGGCGGATCGAGATGTACGAGTACCCGATCCGCCAGATGACCGGCTTCCAGTTCCTGGGGCACGTCCGCTCCTTCGACAACAAGTACTACCTCAAGGCGGCCGCCACGGGGGAGGTCCGGCTCGAGCGCCCTTACCACCTCGAGGAGTTCGACTTCGTCCGCGCCCACGCGACGGCGGAGCCGAAGCTCCCCATCACGGGACCCTACACCCTCGCCGACTGGTCGTACAACGAGCACTACCTCGCCCGGCAGACCGGCTGGAAGGGCCGGGCGGCACGCCGCAGCGCCCAGCGGGAGTTCGTGGTCGACATCGCCCGCCACGCGATCCGCCCCACGCTGAAGGCGCTCATCGACCGGGGCTGCAAGGTCGTGCAGATCGATGAACCGGCGGCGGGGACGCACCCGGATGAGGCGGACCTCGTCGCCGAGGGGTTCAACGCCGCCACCGAGGGCCTGGACGCGGAGTTCTCGATGCACATCTGCTTCTCCGACTACCGGAGCCTCTTCCCCGCGCTCCTCGAGGCGAAGCGCTGCTCCCAGTGGGCCTGGGAGTTCGCCAATCGGGACACGGACGGGGTGGACGGCTACAAGATCCTCGAAATGTTCCGCGAGTACGGCGACACCCGGAAGGTCGGCCTGGGCGTCCTCGACGTCCACCGCGACGCGGTGGAGAGCGCGGAGAAGGTCCAGGAGCGGATCGAGCGGGCGGCGAAGATCTTGGGCGACCCGGCCCGCATCTGGGTGAATCCGGATTGCGGGCTACGGACCCGCTCGCTCGCGATCGCGAACGAAAAGCTCCTCCACATGGTGGAGGGGGCGCGACGCGCGCGCGCCGCTTTCGTGGGCCGCGAGGCGGCCTAGCGGGACTTCGGTCTACGGGACCGGTTCGGCGATGGGGCGCGTGGCAGCGCCCGCCGGGGACGGGGCATCCTGCCGTGTCCCGTCGGCATGGAACCGGTAGTTCACAAGGAACGCCGAAAGGAGCGCGCCCACGACGCCGAGCAGCGCGGCGGTGAGATAGATGTACTCGAAGGCGGAGAGCGTCGGGAGGGTCCTCGCCACGTAGACCGGCCCGGTGGGGCCGACGGCGACGGGAATGAGCACGCTCGCCGTGAAGCTCGACAGGAACGTCGTGGCGACGACGGGGCCTAGGCTCTGGCCCAGCGTCCGGAACGTGGCGTTCATCCCCGTCTGGATCCCCATCTCCTGTGGGCGGGAGGAAAGGACGATGATGTTCGTCATCGCGATGAAACAGAAGATGATCCCCACGAGGGCCGGGATCGTCGTGAACACGATCGCGGGCACGAGGTAGCCGCCGAGGTTGAAGTTCGTGGTCGTGAGGACCGCGAGGAGCCCTCCGCCGCCGGCCAGAAGGAGGGAGCCCAGGATCATGACCGGCTTCGGCCCGATCCGCGGGATCGACCGCCCCACGATCGGGCCCAGGATCATCATCATGATCGAGGTGGGGACGCTCAGCAGCCCCGAGTCGAGGACGCTGCGCCCCAGACCCACGACGGGGATCTGGATGAGAATGGAGTTGGCGACGAAGATGAGGAACATGCCGGTGCCCGCGATGACGGCCACGACGTTGCTGAGCCAGATGTTCCGCACCTTGAGCCGCGCGAAGTCGACGATCGGGCTCGGCGTCCGCGGTTCCCACCAGAGGAAGGCGAGGGTGGCGGCAAGCGCAAGGACCCAGAGCTCGGGGACCCCGAGCGGGAGGCCCGCCACGCCGGCGCCCGTGAGGCTCGTCCAGCCCCAGTAGGGGCCCTCGGACAGCGCGGTCAGCGCCGCACCCAGGGCGACCCCGAGGAGCGCCGACCCCGGAATGTCGAGCGGGCGGTCGAGGCGGTGACGGGATTCGCGCAACACCACGGCGGTGAGCACCACCAGGAGGATCGCGAACGGCACGACCGTGTGGTACGTGGTCTGCCAGCCGAAATCCTCGGTGATCCACGCGCCGCCAACGAGGCCCAGGGTCGCCCCCGCGGCGAACATCGCCGAGACGACGCCCTGGGCCGTGGCCACCCGATTCGGCGGGAACGCTTCCCCGATCATCGCGAAGGCGAGGGGGAACATCGCCATTCCCACGCCCTGGACCGCGCGCACGCCGATGAGGAGATAGATCTGGTTGTAGCGGGAGAGCCCGAACGCCGCCCCGATCTGCGGGGTAAAGCCGGCGAGCGTCACGGCGACGGCGTACGTCGCCATGACGACGAGGAGCATCCGCTTCTTCCCGTAGATGTCGCCGAGCTTCCCGAAGATGGGAGTCGTGGCGACGCCGACCAGGAGGTACGCGGACAGGATCCAGGCCACCGTGGAGATCGGCGGCTGGTCGAAGAACACCTGAAAGCGGACGATCGCCGGGACGACCATCGTCTCGACGTAGGTCACCATGAGCCCCGCCCCCGCGAGGACCGCCAATACCATCCGCGCCTGGGCGGGGTCGAGTCGGTCGGCCGGGGCGGCGGCGCCTGCTGGATGGTGGGAGGGCGTCGCCATCGGGGGGGACCGGCCGCGCCGGTTTAAGACCTATGCTGTCCCCGCGTCAGGAAGGCGGGTCAGGACCTCGGGCCCGTCCGCGGTGATGAGCACCGTGTGCTCCGCCTGCGCGACCAGCCCACCGCCGCGCTCGACGAACACCGGGTAGCGCTGGAGGAACCGCCGCCCGCGGCCCAGGGCCTCGGTCTCGGTGGGGTTGAGCCAGCGCATCGCGAACGGAAGCGTTCGAAACCGGGTGTACGCCGGCGTGAGCGCGGGCTCCTCCCGGCCCGGGTCGGACCGGAAGCGGACGATGTTCCCGAACGCTCCGTTCTCGATCGAACCGGCCCCGTTGGTCGCGAACGGCTCGATGGCGATCACCTCTCCTTCCTCGAGCCGAACATGGGAGAGCCCGGTCGTGTTCGGGATCGACTTTCCGGCGTGCAGGAGGTAGAGCTCGATGGTGTGACCCGTGAGGTCCCGGATCGGCTTCAGGCCGCGGGCGTGGATGGCCGACTCGATCGCGCGGGCGACGTCGTTGACCGAGACCCCCGGCCCCGCAGCGGCGATCCCGGCCTCGAGGGCCTCGCGAGAGGCGAGCCGCAGGTTCTCGTGGCGGCGGCCACCTCCCACCTCCACGGTCGTCGCGGTGTCGGCAATGGCGCCATCGATGTGCGCCCCGACATCGACCTTGAGGAGGTCTCCCGCCTCGAGCCGGATCTCATCGTGGGGGCCGGGAGTAAAGTGCGCGGCCTCGACGTTTCGGGAAAGATTCGCCGGGAACGACGGTTCGGCCCCCTCCTCGCGGATGAATCTCTCGACCGTGTCAGCGACGTCGCGAAGCGTGGCGCCCGGCACCGCGATTCGGGCGCCCAACTCTCTCGCCTCGGCGGCGATGCGGGCGGCCCGTCGCCAGTCCTCGAGCCGTTCGGGGTAGCGCGCCAACTGTCCCCTCTTACTTCCGGGCGAGAAGGTGCGGCTCGGCCCCCCGCAGGTCGGCGAGCACGGACGGCGTCCCCGTCGGCCGGGGGAGGCCGTCCACGTAGGCCGCCACGGTTTCTCCGAATTGCCTCCGCGCGGCCCGCACCGAGCGCACGGGAGGCTCGCCGTGCCGGTTCGCGGAGGTGCAGGTGATCGGTCCGACCTGGCGGGCGATCTCCCGCGCGATCGGATGGTCCGGAATCCGAAGCCCGATCGACCCTTCGGGACCAACGACCCCCGGCGCGAAGGCGCGTCGCGCCGCGGTCGAGGCGGGCAGGATGAGCGTCACCGCGCCGGGAAGCTCGCGTCGCGCGAAGGCGCGCCGCGATTCGGTCCACTTCGCCCAAGGCTCGAGCTCCTCATACGAGGACACGGCGATCGACACCGGAAGCCCTCCCGGCCGCCCCTTCACGGCTGTGAGCCGCCGGAGCGCCGCCGCGTCCGTCGCCCGGGCCCCCAGGCCCCAGAGGGTGTCCGTCGGGTAGACCGCAAGTCGACCGGCCCGGAGCGCCCGGACCGCAGTACGGACCGTGTCGGCCATCCCGGTTACGTGAACTCCTCGTCGCTCCGGGTGTACGCGTGATAGTCCTCGGCCTTGAAGAACAGCCGAAGCTCCCGCTCCGCGGAGGCCGGCGAATCGGAGGCATGGATCAGGTTCGGGGTGACGGCGAGACCGAAATCCCCACGGACCGTTCCCGGCGCGGCCGTCTGGGGGTTGGTGGCCCCCGTGAGGAGCCGCACGACCGAGATGGCGGACCGTCCTTCCACCGCGATCGCCAGCACCGGGCCCGAGGTGATGTGCTGCACGAGCCCCGGGTAGAACGGCTTCGACTCATGCTCGGCGTAGTGCCGGCTCGCGAGCTCGGGGGCGACCTTCTCGAGCCGGGCCGCGACGACCTTGAGACCCTTGCGTTCGAGGCGGGAGACGATCTCCCCCATGAGCCCCCGCTTCACTCCGTCGGGCTTGACCAGCACCAATGTCCGCTCGAGCGTCCCCTCGGCCATCCGCGCGCCGAACCGCCTCTCCTCCAAAAGCTTTCGGCCGACAGCGGCACGCCGCTAAGAGGGCGCACGCTCCCGGGAAGAGACGAACGATGACCCCCAACACGCACCCGATGGTCCAAGGGTTCGACCGGGCGGCGGCGGCATACGAGCGAAGTCGGCCCGAGTATCCCGAAGCCGCGGTAGCGCACCTGTGTCGCGTGCTCGGAATCGGGCCCGGGCGAATCGTGCTCGACCTCGGGGCCGGGACGGGGAAGCTCACCCGGGCGGTGGACGGGCGTGGGGCGACTCTCTGGGCGCTCGAACCTACCGCCGCCATGCGGGAGCTCCTCCATCGCCGGCTGCCCGAGGTCACTCTGGTCGAGGGAACGGCGGAGGCGATCGCCCTTCCCTCCGAATCGGTCGACGCGGTCGTCTGTGCGCAGGCGTTCCACTGGTTCGAGCCGACGCGGGCCACGGCCGAGATCGCGCGTATCCTCCGGCCCGCGGGGGGTCTCGGACTCCTCTGGAACCTGCGGGACGAGTCGGTTCCCTGGGTCGCCGAGCTGACCCGCATCCTCGACCGACGGGACACGGGGGTTCCCCGCGGCCGCACGATGGCGTGGAAGGCCCCCTTTGCGGCCTCCGGCCTCTTTGAGCCGATCGCCGAGGCGGAGTTCAGCTTGGTGCAGCGAGCCGACCTCGAGACGATGCTGGACCGGGTCCGGTCGGTGAGCTTCATCGCCCTGCTCCCTTCCGCGGAGCAGGAGGCCGTGATCGGGGAAGTGCGTCGGCTCATTGACGGGAGCCCGGAGGCGTGGGACCACGGGGCGGTGGTCCTGCCCTACCGCACCCACCTCTTCTGGAGCTTCCGGCGCTAGGCGGACGCTGGCGCCCGCGCGTCGCAGACTTCCATCCACGTGCAGGACCGACACTTCCCGGGCGTGGGCGTCGCCTCCCCCCCGTAGCGGGCGCGCACGCCCGAGAGGGCTCTCCAGACCTCGGCGCGTGCGGCCGCGTTCCAGGGGATCTCCCATTCCATGTGGTCGGCGTACCGCAGGACGCCGAAGGGAGGGGAGCGACCGGTCGATTCCTCGAGGAGGAAGCAGTACGCTTCCACCTGCAGGACGTGGGAGGCGGAGGGTCCCGCACGGGGCGCTCGACGGCTCTTGAGTTCGATGGGGATCGACCGCCCATCGGCGAGGCGCCGGATCTCGTCGGGACGGCCCACGAGACCGGCCGACGGGGCGAAGATCGTACGCCCGGCGCGCCCCATGTCCAGGGACTCGAGCGCGCCGAAGCGGCGTTCGCGACGCAGGGCCGACAGCGCGTGGGCGGACAGCGCGAGGCCGACGGCGCCAAGGAGGAACAGGGCGGCGACGAGAAGGTCGTTCATGACCCCTCGAGGGCCAGGACGATCGCGAGGACGAGGAGGCCGGCCGAAATGACCGCCGCCCAGGGCAGGACGCCGGCCCACGCGTCTCGCCGCCCGGTGGCGCCCAGGGAGGCTTCGTGGAAACGCGTTCCGGCGTCGAGGCGGACCTGGCGGTCCGGGTCATCGTGCCCTTCCGGCGGATGCCGGCCGTACCACCAGGACCGGGGGCAGTAGGTGTATTCGGCGAGCTCGCTCACCGATATCCAGCGGCCGCGGGCGGATCCGGTGCGCGGAGCGGGCATCGCCCCGTGGAGCTCGACGGCGAGGTATCAATCTCGACGCTGGATTGGAAGAAGGGGGCCCTGGTTCAGGACTTCGACGACGCGGCGGCCGCCTTGCCACCGCTCTTGGCGCGGGGCTTCGCCGGCTTCTTCGGAGATTTCACGGCGGGCTTGTCGCCCTCTTCCTTCGGGGCGGCGGGCTTCTCCGCCGGCTCGGCGGGGAGAGTGGGCGTCTTCTCGGGCGCCTCCGCCTTCACCGCCGCCGGCGCGGGAGTGGCCGTGTCGGCGGGGACGGCGGCGGACACGGGACGAGGAGCGGCCGGGACGCTCCGCTTGACCGGAGGGGCACCCACCGGTGGCGTCCGGCCGGCGCGCTGGGCGCTCGAGTGGGCCTGCGCGCGTTTTACGGCGTGCGCGCGGGTCCACTTGAGACGGTGGCCGACGCGCCCCAGGTGGAGCTGCTGCTTACGGCACGAGGAGGAACAGAAGAAGAACACCGTCCCGTCGCGTTTGACGAACATCGTGCCCGTCCCGGGCTCGACCTCGCCCGCGCAGAACGAGCACTGCCGCTTGACGACCATCGACGGACCCTTCCCTCTACCGGACCGACAGCTTGCGCGCTTCGCGGGCCGTCTCGCGGAGAATGAGGACGTCGCCGAGGCGGATCGGGCCGGCCACGTTCCGGGTGATGATCTTCCCGCGGTCACGCCCGGCGAGCACGCGGACCTTGACCTGGGTCGCCTCGCCCGCCATGCCCGTGCGGCCGATCAGCTCGACCACCTCGGCGGGGGATCCCTTCTCCTCGGCCATCGTCGCACCCCGGTTCCGCCGGCCTACTTCTTGAGGGCGGGGAGCGCGCCGGCGAGCTCCTCGAGGAGGGCCTTCGCATCCCCGGCTTCGACCACCGCGACGCTCGCGGCGGACTTCGAGAGGCCGGCGGACTGGCCCAGGCGCTGCTTCTTCGGGACGTAGATGTACGGAATCCGCTTCTCTTCACAGAGCATCGGCACGTGGACCAGGATCTCCACGGGGTCGACATCCTCGGCCATCACGACGAGCTTCGCCTCGGCGCGCTCGCTGGACTTCGTGACCTCGTTCGTGCCGATGCGCACCTTCCCAGTCTCGGTCGCGATCTGGACCAGCTGCAGGGCCTTGTCGGCGAGATCGCTCGGCGTCTCGAAACGGACGTAGATGGGTCGTGCCATGGTTACCTCGCGTCAGCGGAACCCCGAAGGGGTCCTCGGCTCACGGGTGGAGCGCGGTACGATTGGCCCTATTTAAGCGGTGCGCGACCGCCGGAGCGGAGCGGCCCCCCGGAGGACCGGCGAGTCCGCCCGCGTCGCCCGGAGCGCTCCGGCCGGCGGGAGCGGCTCATCCCATCGGGGCGGGCTCGTCGGGAATCGCCCGCAATCGCTCCGACACAGGCGCCAGGATGCGGGCCAGCGCGACCGCGAGCGCCGCCTTCACGTCCTTCGGGTGGAGCTCCCCTTTCTGCCACGCCTCGACGAACGGAACAGACGACTCGAACCCCACCGGTCCGCCGAACTTGGCGGGGCGGTCGAGGGTGAACGTGCCTTCCCAGGGAAACACCACGTGACGGACGAGCTCCACGACAGGGTTCCCGTCGACCTCCTTCACCGGGCAGAAGGCGGCGGTCAGCCGTTGAGAGATCTCCTCGGGGGTGCAGGGGAGCGAGATCCCGGCGGTGGGGTCCGATTTCGACATCTTGCGCTCCACACCGCCCTCCACCGGATCCATGCGACCGCCGCCCTTCAGCGAGGAGATGAGCGGGGTGTGCACCGCGAGCGGAACCGGCCAGTGGTAGTGGTGCGCGACCTCCCGGGCGAGCACGTGCGCGCGGCGCTGATCGACGCCGGCGTAGGCGAGGTCGACGGGGAGCTCGAAGATGTCGGCCGCCTGCATCGCGGGGTAGAACAGCTTCGCCGTGTCGAGGCTCGCTTCCTCCTCGCCCCGCCCGAGGACCGTCATCGCGCGCTTCGTCCGCGCGAGGCTAGTCGCCTTCGCGATGCGGACCACCCGGGCCCAGTAGTCGGAGCGGCCGACCAGTTCGTGGGCCCAGCGGTAATGGACGTTCGGCCCCTCCACCCCGAGGGCGCTGAACGCCGCATGCATGTAGCGGCCCGACGCCTCGATCCGCTCCATCGACCCACCGAGCTTGTCATTGATCCAGGCGTGCCAGTCGGCGAGGAAGACCGTGAGCTCGAATCCCGCTTCCACCAGGTCCCGCATCTTGCGGGCGGTCACCAGGTGGCCCACATGGAGACGGCCGGAGGGCTCGAATCCGATGTAGGCCCGCGGCCGGGATTCCCGCTCCAGCAGGGCCCGGAGCTCCTCCGGGGTCAGGACCTCCGTGGTGTGTCGAGCGACCAGGTCGGCGCGGCGCTCGAGGTCCATCGGCGGGGAGGAGCCGTCCCGCTATTTATCCCCGCGATGGAACGCTCCGCCCCTCGGAGCGGGCCCACCCGGGGATATTCGTCCACGCGCGAACGCCGGACACCTTAAGACCCCACGTCGCGCTTAAGTAGTCGCAGCGGGGGATGAGCGAACCGGCCGAACTGGCCAACGGGCGGGACGCGGTCCCGGACGACCCGGCGGTCCATCTGGGAAAACAATTGGGTCTCTCCCCGAGGCTCGCCGAGCGGCTCGTGAGCTCGGGGCATGACTCGCCCGAGAAGGTCCGGCAGCTATCTGACACCGAGCTCGGCACCCTGGGCTTCGGCCCCGAGGACATTCAGCGTCTTCGCACGCGGGCCGAGGCCCAGAGCCCCGACCCTCCCGGGAATGGGGCGCCGGCCGTCGAGCGACCCCGGGTGAGCGGGGAGAAGATCGTCGAGCGGTGGATGGACTCCGTCCGGAAGACGGAGCGGCCCAAGCGACGGGCGGTCCGCCTCACCCAGAAGGACTCGACTGACGTGCTGAAGAAATGGGTCGAAGGGGACGACCACGCCATGGAGGCGTGGATCCACGCCTCGGAGACCGCGCGTCCGGCGCCCGCGGCCCCCCGGCCGCCCGAACCCATCGAAGCCCCGTCCGCCCCGTCGCCCCCCGCGGGGACGTCGACCACCGTGCCCGCTCCCGCTTCGCCCCTACCCGCCCAGGTCCTCGAACGGGAGGAGACGGTCGTCCGCTGGCTCACGGGACTCCTCGACCGGGTGAAGAGCGACCAGTTCGACCCCCGCTCCATCCTCGCGGAGGTCCAGGACCTTCAGCGGCAGCTGTTCGAGGAGCGCTCGAAACGAAAGACCCTCGAGGATGAGATCGAGCACGTCAAGCGCGGTTCCATCGCGGTCATCAAGTACGTCCGCAGCCGGGAGGCGAAGACCCGCGAGCAGGCGATCCAGGCGAAGGACGCGGAGATCGCCGACCTCAGGCTCCGTCTCCTTCAGGGCGGTGCGACGCTCGGGCCCAACGGGGAGATCGTCGAGACCCGGGCTCCGGGCGCGCCCGCCGGTGCCCCGGTCGTCGATGAGATGGCGCTCAAGGAGCGGGAGCGGCAGCTCAAGGACGAGTTCAACGAGCGCGAGCAGGAGTACATCGAACGGGAGACGGAGCTCCGCCGACGCATCGTGCAGCTCGAGGGCGACATCCGGAGCCTGAAGAACGAAAGCGACCAGGCCCGCGACCGAGAGACCCTCCTCAAGGGGCCGGCGGAGACCCTCCCGCAGACGCTCCAGGACCAGATGGCCCATCTCGAGCAGCGGGAGCGGGACCTGACCGTGCGCGAGAACGAGCTCCGCACCCGCTTCGAGGAGATCAAGATCGGCACCGATGAGCTCGACCGGAAGCGCTCGCCGCTCGCGTTCAAGGAAAAGGAGCTCTCCTCCTGGGAGCAGCAGCTCCAGATGACGAAGCAGGCGCTTGAGATCGAGGCGCGCCGGATCGAGCAGCTCCGCGCGAGCGTCGTCCCGGCCGACCGCCAGTCGACAAAGGAGAAGCAGCTGGACGACCTCAAGAACGAGCTGACGCACCGGGAGGAGGAGCTCCGCGCCAAGGAGACGTTCCTCAACCAGAAGATGGAGGAGCTGGAGCAGCTCCAGAACAAGACGGCGGAGTTCGAGGCCGACCGGATGCACACCGAGGTCACCGCCTCCGTCCAGGAGTCGAAGGTGAAGAGCGGGGTCCGGCGGCTGGACGACCTCCTCTTCGGCGGCTACCCCATCGGCTCCCAGCTCCTGTTGAACGGTCCTACGCACACGGGAAAGGACGTCCTGGCCCGGCTGTTCGTCGCGGAGGGGCTCAAGATGGGGCTCCCCGCCATCTGGGTGGTGACGGACAAGACGTATCTCCAGATCCGCGAGGAGATGACCGCGCTCTTCCCGCCGTATCCCCAGTTCGAGAGCCGCGGGCTCCTGCGCTACGTCGACCTCTACTCGAAGAGCCTCGGCGTCCAGCAGGCCGAGACGAACGTTCGCCTCCTCTCCCCCACGGAGAAGGGGGCCATCGAGCAGCTGACGACCTTCACGAACCAGTTCAGCCAGGACCTCAAGGAGCGGTTCGGCTCCTACCGGCTCGTCTTCGAGTCGGTGTCGACCGTGACGGCCTACCTCGACACCAACACCACGTTCCGCTTCCTGCAGCCGTTCGTCGGGCGGCGCAAGATGGACGGGGCCGCCGCCTACTACATCCTCGAGACGGGGATGCACACGGACGCGGACCTGCAGACGCTCGAGCACATGATGGACGGCTCGATCAACCTGAAGGTCGACCAATTGAAGACGTTCCTCTCCGTGAAGGGGATCGGCGACGCGCAGTCCCGGGCGTGGATCGGCTACACGTTTTCGAAGAAGTCGTTCAGCCTGGGGTCGTTCTCGCTGGACCACATCCGCTAGACGTCCGCGAACCGGGAATGGGGCTCAGGGTCGTCTCCGCCCGATGGTCGGACCTCGCGGTGCGTCGAAGTGTGCTCCAAACCCTCGCCGAGACGCCCCTGGGGGCCCTCGCGACGAGCGGCCCGCGCGGCCGAGCCCACGTGAACACCGCCTACTTTGCCTACTCTCCACGGCTCGAGATTGTCTTCCTGTCCGAACCGACCTCGGAGCACATGCGCAACCTCGCCCGAAGCCCTTCCGCGGGCTTCGCCGTCTTCCGCTCGGACCAGCGGTGGGGCGGGTCGGACCGCGGCCTGCAGCTGTTCGGCCGGGGCGCCGTCGTCGCCGACTCCATGCGCCCGGCTGCCGAGGCGATCTACGCGCGCCGGTTTCCGCTCTATCGAGAGGCGATGCGCTCGCGCAGCCCTCGCTTCGCCCGCCTGGCCGCGGGCCTTCGCGAGCTGGTCTTCGGAGTGGTTCAGCCCCGGGAGATCAAGCTCCTCGACGAACGGCGGTTTCCCGGGCGCTTGGTGACCCTTCGGCTCCCCTCGGGGCGTTCTCGCGGGATTCCAACCTCTAGCGCCGGCAGGGTCTCCTCCGGACCGGTTTTCAAACTCTCCACACGCTGAAATACGGCCGCGTAATGGTCGGCGCCAGTGTCCCGCCGTCCCGTCGCCATCCGATGGTCTCGCCTTGGGGCCGTTCTGGCCGTCGTGCTCTTCTCGGTCGCGGGCCTTGGACACGTCTCTCCCGCTTCGCCGGCCCACTCCCTTGCCGGACCGGCCCCCGTCGCCACGAGCGTTTCCAGTCGGAGTGCTCCCCTGCCGGCGGCGACCCCCAGCCCCGCGGCTTCCGTCGGGGTCACCGGGGCCTGGGTCAATCTCACGTCGAACCTTTCGACGCTGCCCCCCGCCCGAACGTTCCAGGCCCTTGCGGACGACCCGGCGATCCACGGCGTCATCCTGTTTGGCGGTCAGGACCCGTCCAGCGGGACCGCGCTCAACGACACCTGGGAATTCTCCAACGGAAGCTGGACCTCGCTCGGCCTGTCGGTCGCTCCGACCCCGCGCTGGGGAGCGGGGCTCGTCTACGACCCGGCCTACAAGGGATTGATCTTGTTCGGCGGCCGGGAGTACTCCGCGAGCTACCTATCGGTGGCCAACGACACCTGGCTGTTCAATTCCACCGGCTGGCACCAGCTCACAACCACCGTCGCCCCTTCGGAACGCACGCCCTACTCGGCGATGATCTACGACTCGTCAGACGGGTACGTCGTCCTGTTCGGGGGGAACTACGGCAACTCCTACCGCATCGCCGACACCTGGACGTTCTCCAACGGCACCTGGACGAACCTCACGGCGAATCTCACGAGCGAGCCTCCCCCGGTCCAATTCTCGGCGAGCTACGACCCTGCTGACGGCTACGGGGTCTTCTATGGCGGAGCCACGTGGAACCCGAGCGGACTGGGCCTCACGTGGACGTTCTCGGCCGGGAAGTGGACCAACCGCACAGCGACGGTCGGCACCGCACCGCCCCAACTCCAGGGGTCCGAGGCGATGAGCTACGATCCCCTGACGAACGGGGTTGTGCTCTTCAGCGGCACCGACAGCCCCGGATACGCCGTCGACCAGACGTACCTCTTCCGAGGGGGGACCTGGTACAACATCACCGCCCAGGTCGGACCCCCCCCGCCCAGTCGCGGGAACGGCGGTCTCGCTTTCGATTCGGGGGTCGACGGGGACCTCCTCTTTGGAGGCGCCGAGTACACCTCGCCCTCCTTCGCCTTTTATCAATCGGACACCTGGAACTTCTCGGACAATCTGCGCGCCATCCCGACCGCCTCGCCGACCGTCGGCGTGGCCCCGCTCTCCGCCAACTTCACGGCGGAAGTCGGACCGGGCGCCGGGCCCTACAGCTACAACTGGTCGTTCGGCGATGGCAGCCCCAACGCCACCACGGCGAACGTCACCCACGTATTCCTCTCGGCGGGCACCTACCTCGTGAAGCTCACGGCGAACGACTCCCTGGGTCGCCGCGTCAGCGGCAGCCTCGCCTACAAGGTCTACTCGCCGCTGGGCATCTCCACCCTCGTCACCCCGGCGGTCGGCGACGCCCCGCTCACGATTCGGTTCGACTCTTCGGGCAGCGGGGGAGTGCCTCCGGTGACCTATCTCTGGACGTTCGGGGACGGCGGCTCGAGCCGCCTGGGGAACCTCAGCCACACCTACTCGACGGCGGGCACCTACAACTGGTCGATCCAAGCCACCGACTCGGCTCGAGACACGAGGACCGTCAACGGCACGGTGACCGTCGAGCCCACGCTCGCGCTCGCCTCGGCTCTCTCGACCCGGGGCGGGCCGACCCCGCTCCTCGTCGCCTTCAACGCCACGGCCGCGGCCGGCGATCCTCCCTACGTCTACACCTGGAGATTCGGGGATGGCTCGGCGCCGGTCGTCGCGGAGAATACGAGCCACACCTACACGACCGCCGGAGTCTACGCACCGAACGTGACCGTCACGGACGCCGGGGGCGGGCGGGTCCTCCATAGCTATTCGGTCCTCGTGGTGTCGCCGCTCAACGCGAGCGTATCGGTTTCGCCGGTCGCGGGAGCCGCCCCGCTGAACGTGAACTACCTCGAAACCCCCATCGGGGGAGCCGCTCCGTACTCGGTAAGCTGGAATTTCGGCACGGTCGGGGGCGCCTCCTCCTCTCCGAGCGGGGCGTTCTCGTACACCCTCGCGGGCAACTACACGATCCACCTCTTGGTGCGCGACGCGTTCAACGAGACGTACGAGCAGAGCTACCCGATCGAGGTCGTGAACCCCCTCACGGTGGCGCTCAGCGGTTCGGCAACGCGGGGAATCGCTCCTCTCAACGAGACCTTCACGGCGGCGACGACCGGGGGTCTCGCCCCGTTCACCTATCTCTGGACGTTCGGCGATGGCGGCACGTCCAGCCAGGGCCCCACGACGAGCCACCGGTACGCGGCGCCGGGCGGGTACACGGCGACCGTGGCGGTGACCTCCACCGGCGGGAGCATTGTGCGGTCCACGCTCGGCGTCACGGTCGCTTTCGCGCCCACGCTCGCATTGGCGATCAACCTCAGCAGCGTTCCCCTCGGCGGGTCGGTGGAACTCCTCTCCACCGTGAGTGGCGGGTTCCCAGCGTGGAGCTACGAGTGGAAGGGTCTTCCTCCCGGCTGCGCCTCAAGCACCGGGGCGACCCTGAGCTGCACGCCGACGGCCATCGGGTCCTACACGATCACGGTCGATGCCACGGATGCCATCGGGGACTCGCGCAACGCCTCGGTCGGACTGACCGTCGAGGCCGCCCCGAGCGTGAGCACAGGAGGGGGCGTGCTGACGACGCCGCTTCTCGTGGCGGTCCTCGGGGTCGTGCTCGTGGTGGCCGTCGCCGCGGTAGCCCTCGTCCTTCGCCGGCGTCGGACCCCCCCCGCCGACCCCGCGGTCGAGTACGCCGAGCCTGAGCCGGAGACATCGGTCGAGAATCCCCCGTAGGGGGCGGTACCCCCCGACCGCCCGCGGGACATGGCGCTAAATACCGAGGGCATGTCCCTCTTTCGCTAGGCTAGACCGGGGGGTTGGGCGTCCCCTTATACACCGAAACCGTCCTTAGCGGGGGTGACAGGCGGAAGCGACGTTCGGGGGAGGAGCACGTCTCGGTCGTCTCCGTAGACGCTCTGTTCCATCGGGCCGCGGGTCCCGCGACGAGCGCTCGGAGGAGCGCCCTAGCGGGTATCCATCACGGGCACCGGGTTAGGTCCTGACGGGAGCAGCCTTACCGTGACCCGTCGACGCTGATGGGGTGACGGGGCTGAGGAGCGGACGGGATCCACGTGCGCTTCGCCCGGGCGGCCACTCCGCTGGCCTAGCACCGCCCCCCTACGCCGGCCGTTGCCGCTGGCCGGTTACCGCAGGGTTGAACGAGTAGGCCGACCCCCCCACCCCCCCATTTCCACTGGAACTTTTGCCGGCGAATCTCTCAGTCCCACCCCTCCGCGGACGGATCGACCCCTTCCCGCTCCAGGGTGGCTCGGACGGTGGCAGGTATCTCCTTCTTCGCCCCCTTGGCGTAATCGAAGGAGACCACGACGGTCCGCCCGCGGGCGACGATCTCCGGGGGAGCGGCGGTTCGACTGAAGCGGTAGAGGAGCGTAAAGCTCGTGCGGCCGAGGGGGCGAGCCGGGGCTACCTCGCCCACGATCTCCTCTCCATATCCGACGGGGGCCAGGTACCGGCAGGTGGTCTCTGCCACGATGATGTCGAGCCGGCTGGGGTCGGTGGTCCGGAGAAAGGGAAGGTAGTAGTCGCAGCGGAGGGTTTCCATCCAGGGAAAGTAGGTGGCGTGGTTGAGGTGGTTGAGTACGTCCAAGTCGTGGTACGTAACGTAGAACGTGCGTCGAACGGGCCAGTGGGACGCGCTGGGATTGGCTGCGGGTAAAGCGGGGCTCATGGAAAGGAAAGGTCGACCCAGAGGGAAAG
>DASRSW010000002.1:0-40732 GCA_035656275.1 Thermoplasmata archaeon | reverse complement strand
CTGGCCTGGCCGCCGCCTTCGGCAGCCGCGACCGTCGCACCGGCCGCGCTGGCCGCGGCCGCCTGGCGTGCCCGCGACGAAAGCCCAGGTACCGGCGCCTTGCCCCGGCTCTGCTGCCGCCCGCCACCACCGAGGAGCTGCTCGGTGTCGGCGTCCTCCCGGATCAGCTGATCCAGGATGTCCGCGATCCGCTTGCGCAGCGGCGTCGGGTCGATGCCGTGCTCGCGGTTGTAGGCGATCTGCTTCTCGCGCCGCCGGTTTGTCTCGTCGATCGCCCGCTGCATCGACGGGGTGACCTTGTCGGCGTACATGTGCACCTGGCCAGACACGTTCCTGGCCGCCCGGCCGATGGTCTGGATCAGCGACGTGCCGGAGCGCAGGAATCCTTCCTTGTCCGCATCGAGGATCGACACCAGGGACACCTCGGGCAGGTCGAGTCCCTCACGGAGCAGGTTGATCCCGACCAGCACGTCGTACTCGCCGAGGCGCAGTTCGCGCAGCAGCTCGACCCGCCGCAGCGTGTCCACCTCACTGTGCAGGTAGCGGGCCCGGATGCCGAGTTCCAGCAGGTAGTCGGTGAGGTCTTCGGCCATCTTCTTGGTCAGCGTGGTCACCAGCACCCGCTCGTTGCGCTCCGCACGCTCCCGGATCTCGTGCACCAGGTCGTCGATCTGGCCCTTGGTCGGCTTCACCACCACCTGCGGGTCCACCAGGCCGGTCGGCCGGATCACCTGCTCGACCACGTCGCCCTGCACCCGCTGCAGCTCGTAGGGGCCGGGGGTGGCCGACAGGTACACGGTCTGGCCGATCCGGTCGCAGAACTCGTCCCAGGTCAGCGGGCGGTTGTCGATCGCGCTCGGCAGCCGGAAGCCGTGCTCGACCAGCGCCCGCTTGCGGGACACGTCACCCTCGTACATGGCCCCGATCTGCGGCACCGTGTTGTGCGACTCGTCGATCACCAGCAGGAAGTCCTCGGGGAAGTAGTCGAGCAGCGTGTTGGGCGGGCTGCCGGCCTCGCGGCCGTCGATGTGCCGCGAGTAGTTCTCGATCCCCGCGCAGCTGCCGATCTGGCGCAGCATCTCGATGTCGTAAGTGGTGCGCATGCGCAGCCGCTGCGCCTCGAGCAGCTTGCCCTGCCGCTCCAGCTCGGCCAGCCGCTGGGCCAGCTCGATCTCGATCCCGGCGATCGCGCGCTCCATCCGCTCCGGGCCCGCGACATAGTGCGAGGCCGGGAACAGGTGGACCTCCTCGTCCTCGGTCATCACCTCGCCGGTCAGCGGGTGCAGCGTCATCAGCCGCTCGACCTCGTCGCCGAACATCTCGACCCGGACGGCAAGCTCCTCGTAGACCGGGATGACCTCGATCGTGTCGCCGCGCACCCGGAACGTGCCGCGGGTGAACGCGACGTCGTTGCGCGCGTACTGCACCGCGACGAGCTTGCGCAGCAGCTGGTCGAGCCCGAACTCGTCGCCGACGCGGAGCCGGACCATGCGGTCGACGTACTCCTGCGGCGTGCCCAGGCCGTAGATGCAGGAGACGGAGGCGACCACGACGGTGTCCCTCCGGGTCAGCAGGCTGTTGGTGGCGGAGTGGCGCAGCCGTTCCACCTCGTCGTTGATCGAGGAGTCCTTCTCGATGTAGGTATCGGTCTGCGGGATGTACGCCTCGGGCTGGTAGTAGTCGTAGTAGGAGACGAAGTACTCGACCGCGTTGTGCGGGAACAGCGCCCGGAACTCGCTCACGAGCTGGGCCGCGAGCGTCTTGTTGGGAGAGATCACCAGCGTCGGGCGCTGCAGCCGCGCGACGGCGTGGGCCATGGTGAACGTCTTTCCGGAGCCCGTCACCCCGAGAAGGGTGACGAAGTTCTCGCCGTGCTCCACCCGCTGAACGATCTCGTCGATCGCCTTCGGTTGGTCGCCCTGCGGGACCAGGTCCGTCTCCAGCTCGAAGCGCCCGGTAAGGGCCGGCGGCGACTCGGAGGCCATGGCTCGACGCTCACGCCCCCGGCCGAGGCCGATACCCGGTCGGGTCGAGTTCGACGCTCGCAAACCCTTGGCCGACGATCTCCGCCCGAATGGTGGAGGCGAGGGGCTCCGAGAGCAGGCGGGGTACTTCCGTCGGCCCGACCTCGACGCGAGCGCTCCGCCCGTCGGTGCGGACCCGCACTCGCCGGAAGCCCCGCACCAGCAGGGACTCCTCCGCACGACGGACACGGTCGAGGAGCTCTCGCGTGATCGGCTGCCCATGGCGCACCCGGGACGCGAGGCACGCGTCGCTCGGTTGATCCCAATTGGGTAGTCCCTCCCCCTTCGCGAACCGCCGGACCTCGGTCTTTCGCCAGCCGGCGTCGACAAGCGGATGGGCGAACCCGGCCTCGTCCATCGCCCTCAGCCCCGGGCGGTCCTCCCCGAGGTCGTCCACGTGGACGCCGTCCAGAAACCGACGGACCCCGTGGGAGGCCCCCCACTGCGTCAGGGCGCCGGTCTCGGTCCGACGACAGAAGTAGCACCGATTGGTCGGATTCGAGGCGTAACCGGGCTCGTCGAGCGGGTCGGACAGGAGAACGACATGTTCGATCCCGATATGCCGCGCGACCTCGCGGGCCCGTTCCACCTCACGGTCGCTCACCGCCGGGCCCGCGAGGGTCACCGCGACCGAGCTGGCCCCCAGGGCTCGATGGGCCAGGAGGGCCACTACCGCGGAATCGACACCGCCGGACATCGCCACCAGCGACTTCCCGCCCGCCCGGAGGTCCTCCTCCAACCGCGCTGCCGCGAGCGGAAAGTCCGGGGTCGATCTTGGAAGGAGGGGGGCCATTTCCTGTGGAAATCGGACCGGGCGGATACCCTTTACCCCGTGGACCAGGTGACGCAGCGGTTCTTCGCCCGGCGTTGTCGGGGCGAAATCCCCTTACCCTGGACTCCTGTGGACGCGCGGCATGCAACGACTGAACGATGGGACCCGCTGGATGCTCAGGCTCAACGACGGCGATGACCTGTTCGGCCAGCTGGGCGAGTTCGCCACGACGGCGGGAGTTCGGGCGGCCGCGGTGCTCTCGGGGATCGGGATGCTTCGGAGGGCGGTCGTGGGCTATTGGAACGGCAAGGAGTACGAGTGGAACGAGCTCTCGGAGCCGATGGAATTGATCGCGCTCCATGGCTCGATCGCGGTGGTCGAGGGGGCGCCGTCCATCCACCTTCATGTGGGCCTCGCCGACCGGGAGCATCGTCTGCGCGGCGGCCATCTCCAAAAGGCGACGGTCGGGGTGTTGGCCGAGGTTTACGTGGAGACCTTCCCGGGCCGCACCTTTGGCCGGCCGATGAATGAGAGCCTCGGATTGCGCGGGCTCGACCTGGAGCCGGGGCCGGATCCGTAGGGCGCCGGCCCACGCCCCCGACATCCCTTTCGTCCCCCCGTGTTCCCCTTCGCACGATGGCCACCGACGCGAGCTCCACGATCGGGCGGTTGGACCGCCGCCTCTCCGACGCGCTCGCGCACCATGGCGTCCACACCCTCACCGAGATCCAGGAGCTCGCCCTTCCGTTGCTCCACAGTTCGGCGGACGCGCTCCTGATCTCTCCCACCGGAACGGGCAAGACCGAGGCGGCGTTGTTGCCGCTGCTTTCCCGCCAGCTCAAGGACCCGTCGCCCCCTACGAGTCTCCTCTATGTGACCCCCCTTCGGGCGCTCAATCGCGACCTCGAGCACCGACTCGTCTCGCTCGTGAAGGAGGTCCACCTCACCGCCGCGGTCCGCCATGGCGACACCGCGCCGGCCGAGCGGCTTCGGCAATCTCGTCGGCCCCCCGACCTCCTCCTCACCACTCCCGAGACCCTGCAGCTGCTGCTCGTGGGAAAGCGGCTCCGGGAAGGGTTGCGGAACGTCCGGGCGGTCGTCGTGGACGAGGTGCACGAGCTGGCCCCCTCGGACCGGGGCGCGCAGCTGATGATCACCCTCGAGCGATTGGACGCGTTCGTGGGTCGACCCGTGCGCCGCATCGGGCTTTCCGCGACCGTGGGAAACCCGGACGAAGTGGCGCGGTACCTCTCCCCCGCTCCCCGCAGCGTCGAGGTGCGAGTGGCCCGCCAGCCCCGGATCATATCGATCGCGGCGCAGCTCCCGCCGCCCGACCGGCCTGCCTTGGACCCGACGCTCGTCGCGGAGCTCCGCGCGGACCCGGTACTCCTCGAAGCCCTGCGAACGGTCGAGGCTGAGGTCCGGCGTCATCGCACGACGCTCATCTTCGTGAACACGCGCCCGACGGCGGAAGGGCTCGCGGCTCGGCTCCGTCGGCTCGCCCCGGACCTCCCAAGCGCAGTGCACCACGGGTCGCTCTCCCGAGAGATGCGCGAGGAGGCCGAGCGGAGTTTCCGGGCGGGGGAGCTCCGGGCCCTCGTCGCCACCTCCTCCCTCGAGCTGGGGATCGACATCGGGATGGTCGACCTCGTCATCCAATTCGGGTCCCCCCATCAGGCGAGTCGTCTCCTTCAGCGGGTCGGCCGCTCGGGGCACCGCCTCGACCGCGAGGTCCACGGTATCGTGGTGGCGCTGGACGAGGAGGACCTCGAAGAAGCGACGGTGCTCGCTCGACGCGCCGTCGCTGGCGACCTCGAACCGATCCAGTGGCGAGACCGTCACCGTCTCGCGGTGGCGCAACAGATCCTGGCGGAGCTTCGCGCGGAGGGGAGCATCGACGTCCAGGAACTCGCCACGCGCTTCCGCCACGCCGCCCCCGCCGCGGGATTGGACGATCGGGAGTGGGCAGCGCTGGTCAACTACCTCGAGGGGCTGGGTTCGCTCCGCCGAGAGGGGGCCCGCATCCAATCCGGGCGGGGGACGCTGCACCGGTTCTACGCCACGCTTTCGCTCATCCCCGACGAGCGGACCTTCAAGCTCCGGGACATCGCGACCCGTCGCCTGATCGGCACGCTCGACGAACGGTTCGTCCTGACCCAGATCATGGCGGAGCCGGACCTCATCTTCCTCCTCCACGGCCGGACGTGGAAGGTCGTCGAGTTCCGCGAGGGGGAGCTCCTGGTCGAGGCCGTCGCAGAGATCGGCCAGGAGCCCCGGTGGGTGGGGGAGGACCTGCCCGTCCCGTTCGAGGTCGCCCAGGAGATCGGACGGCGCCGCCGGGAGGGCGGCCTCGCCGGCTACCCGGTCGACCCGGCCTCGGGAGCCCGTCTCGAGAAGCGATGGGCCGAGGCCCGGGCCGGCGGACCGATGGCCACCGACCAGGTGGTCACGGTGACCGGCCACGGAAGGATCGCCGTCTTTGGCGCCTGTTTCGGCACGCGCACGAACAGCACGCTCGCGCTCGCGGCGGCGGGCCTGCTCACCGCCCGGCTCGGCGCCCGGGTCGAGGTCCTCGCGGTCGAGCCGACCTCCTTCGTGCTCGGGCTCCCTGTCGCGGTCGACCCCGGGACGCTCGAGCAGGCGGTCGCGATCGCCCCCGACACGCTCGAGGGATTGCTGGAAAAGCTCGTCCCCTCGGGACTCGAGTACCGCTGGGTGTTCCTCACGGTGGCGCGGAAGCTCGGAGTGCTTCCGCCGTCCGTCGACCCCCGGGACCTCCGTCTGCTGGAGCCGCTCCTCGAGCAGGCGCGCGAGACCCCGCTTGGCGAGGAGGCCCTCGAGAAGACGCTTCACGACCGCTACGACCTCCCGCACGCCCGGGAAGTGCTCGGCCGGATCGGACGCGGCGAGATCTCCGTGGTGCGCGCCGCCCCGGGACCGCTCTCCGATTCCCCGTTGGCCCGATTGCGGTGGCGAGAGCTCCCCGACGTTCCTCCGCCCACCCTACTGAAGGCGGTCGCCGAGCGGCTCAACGCGGAGGAGCTTACGCTGGTCTGCCTACGCTGCGGATTCATGCGGAACACGAGCCCGGCGCGCTATCGGGCCGACGGGGGAAGCACCTGCCGGCTCTGCCACGGGGCGCTCTCGGCGGTGCTGTCTCCCCGCCGCGTGGATGAGGTCGCGGCGGTCCAGAAGTATGCCAAGCGAAAGTGGAAGGGAGCCGGTCCCCCCCGACGCGTGCCGCCGTCGCTTCCCCCCCTCGTGCGCGCGGCCTACACCTCCGCCGAGCTCCTCGCGCATCACGGGGAGCGCGCGCTCCTGTGCCTCGCCGCCCGCGGGGTGGGACCCGAGACCGCGCGCCGACTGCTCGCCCGCCTCTACCGGAGCGACTCCGAGCTCCTCACGGAGATCCTGAAAGCGGAGCGAAGCTACGCGCGAACTCGGTCGTTCTGGGACTAGGGGCGAGCGAGCGCGCGCGCGGCCGCCTCGACGCGCGCCCGCGGCGCCGTCGTCCGGAACCCCCCTTCCCGGGCGTGGGTCCGTGCGGCGGTGTAGCCCCCGGCCCTCAGGAGCTTAAGAAGCGGTTCGACCGCGGGCGGTCGATCGAGGCGAAGGTCTTCCGCGAGGGTGTTCGACTCATAGTAGAACGGCCGGTCGGCGACCAGCTCTCCCTGAAGCCGCTCAAGGAGCCGAGCGACGGCCCGGGGATGGGCGGCCCGGGGCGGAGTCGTCATGGCCTCGAGGGTCGGCGGATTCAGGAGGGGACCGAGCCAGAGGGGACCTACCGGTCCGGAAGCTCGAAGTGGCGGACCGCTCCATGTCGATGGGTCGAGGAGACCGACCGGGGACGGTCGACCCGCGGCGCGCACCGACCGAACGTAGGCGCGAACGTGGTGATCGCGGACGTACGCCAACAGCGGCTCGGCGGCGTTCCCCCGCTTCCGCATTTCCGCCTCCAGCCAGGCGAGCAGGATGCGGAGGCCTCCCTCCGGACCGAGGCGGCCCCGGAGCGGCACGCTTCCGTACCGCCGCTCGGCCGCTCCCGGCTCCACGCCGGCGAGGACCCGGAGGTCCGTCGCCGTCACCGCCAGGATCCCCCCCGGGACGAGGGCGTCGAGCGCGGCGGTCAAGAACGGGGCCGGGGAGCCGTACGGGTCGAGGTCGACAAGATCGAAGGCCCCGACCTCGAGCGGCTGAGCGGCGTCGTGCCGGACCGCTCTCGCCCCTTTCTCCGAGTACTCCTGCGCATTGCGCTCGAGGACCGGGAAGGCGAGCGGGTGGGACTCGGTGAGGACCATCTCCGCCGGGAGACCGGTCTCGTTCAGGAACCGCAGGCCGCGCACGCCGGTCGCGGCCGTCATCTCCCATACCCGTCGGAGGCGGCGTCCCTCGGCCTTCCACGCCAGGCCGAGCGCCACCTCGAGGTCGCGGTCGACCGCCATCCCCGGGTTGTAGAAGACCGGTGCACGGCGGGCCGGTCCGTGTTGGACCGTCGTGGGCGGAAGGTAGAGACGCGTGCCCCCCTCGCGGAGGAGGGCCACGCCCCCTAGTGGCTCCGCCCCGTGAGCAGGCGGACGATCTTGAACGCGAGAAGGTTCTTGTTGACCGACGTCACCTCGAGGAGCCGTAGTTCGTCCCTCCGCCGGATATCCTGGAGCAAGGGGTTGCGCGACTTCTTGTGGAGCGTCATGACGATCGACTTACTCGTGTCGAGCGTGTCGATCACGCTCTTCGTGAACGCCTCGCTCTCGACCTCCATCTTGCCGACCTCGTCGATGACGATGACGTCCGACGACTCCCGCGCTCCGGCGAGCGCGCGGACCCCGAGGTCGTCCAGGGCCTGGAGGTTCACGCCGTAGCGACCCGAGCGGACGCGCGACTTGAGTCCTTCATGGGCGAAGACCGCCTTCTCTTTCGTGCGCCAGTCGGTGATCTGAAAGCCGGTGCGTCGGTTCTTCTCGACGATCGGTTCCGTGATCATCCCGCCGACGGACAACCCCTCCTGCTCCAGCAGCTGGATGATGCGCAACAGGGTCTGCGTCTTCCCGGACCCGGGGAGGCCGGTGATGCCAATCTTCACGGGAGCCGCAAGACGACGGACCACGGGTAAAGAACTCCCAGAACACTCCGGAAAGGCCCGGAGAGAAGAAAAGGATATCCCGAACGGGGTCGGACCGGTGTACGTCACAGCATGACGGTGGACCGGCGCGCGGGCGCGGTGTACCCCGTGCGCGAGGACTCCGAGCTCCTGCTCCCGTTCGCGCAGGGAACCCGGGGCCTCACCGTGCTCGAGGTCGGTTGCGGACGGGGGGCCGCGTCCCTCGTCGCTGCGCGCGCCGGGGCGCGCGTCGCCGCGACGGACCTCAACCCCTACGCGATGCGCGCCCTCAAGGAAGCGGCCCGCGCGGAAGGCGTGGAGGTCGAGGTCATCCGGACCGACCTCGCGGCCGGCCTGCGGCGCTTCGACCGGATCCTGGCGAACCCGCCGTACCTCCCCACCTCGCCGGCGGCGCGCGACCCGGACCGATGGGTGAATCTCGCGCTCGATGGCGGGGAGGACGGCCTTAGCGTGACGACCCGCCTGTTCGCACAGCTCCCAGACCACCTGACCCCGGACGGTCGAGCGTACGTCGTGGCGTCCTCTCGGCAATCAGAGGCGGGGATCGCCGGGCTGGAGGTCGAACTGCGTCGCCGAGGGGGATCCGTCCGTGAGGTAAGCCATCGAGCGCTGGGAACCGAGCGCTTGTTCGTCCTCGAGATCGCGCTCGGGCGGCGTTGATCTTCGGGCTAGAGGTGACGCTCCGCGTACCGCAGGACGGCGTCCAGGAAACGGTGGCCGTCCCCAAATCCCTCGACCGTGCCGCTGCGCGTCCAGTCCGGAGCCTGCCAATGGAAGAAGCCGCGCTCGGGGTGGGGCATGAGCCCGAACACGTTGCCCTCGGGGTTCGTGAGGCCCGCCACGTTGCCCGGCGAGCCGTTCGGGTTCCATGGGTAGGTGGCCCAGCTCCCGTCGGGCGCCACCCAACGGAAGAGCAGCTGACCCGCGGCTTCGAGCTCCTTGAGCCGGGCCTCCGCATCGCCGGCGAGGACCAGCTTTCCCTCGGCGTGCCCGCTCGGGAACAGGTACCGGTCACCGACGGGCGTTCCGGCGAGGGGAGGGAACCCTCCGCCTTGCCACGCGAGATAGGTGGGCCGGCATTCGTACCTGCCGGAGTCGTTCGTCATGAGGGCCGCCTCGACCTTGCCGAGGCGCCCCCCGCGCCGCCCCGGCAACAGCCCCAGCTCCGTCAGGACCTGGAAGCCGTTGCAGATCCCCCCGACCAGTCGTCCGTCCCGGACGAACGACTCGAGCTCGGGGCCGATCGCGGTACGGATCCGCGCGGCCAGGATCGCCCCGGCCCGGACGTAATCCCCGGCCGAAAATCCCCCGGGGATCAGCAGCACCTGATAGTCGAGGAGGTGGCGGACCTCGGGACGGGGGACGTCCCTCCCTTCGAGCTGCTTGAGGTGGACGATCTCCGGGCGCGCTCCGAGCGAGCGCATCGCGACGAACAGCTCTTCGTCGTTGTTCGTCCCCTCGATCGAGACGAGCGCGATCTTGAGCCGGTCGCGGGCCACAGAAACCCATCCGCCCGCGGGCTCTTGGCGTTTGCCGCGGTGGTCAGCGGTGCAACGCGAGAGGGAGCGGCGTCGCGCCCTCGTACGAGTCGACCCGCTCCGCCTTGGGCGTCATCGGCCCCGTGAAGTAGGGGCGACGCAGGTGGACCGCGCGTTCGAAGGCGTCCACGAGTCCCGCCTCGTCCACCGGGGGACCGAAGTGCGGCCGCAGGTCGACCAATCCCTCGTTCGTCATGAGACAGCCCTTGAGCCGGCCATCGGAGGTGAGCCGAAGCCGGGTGCAGGCCATGCAGAACTCGGGATTCTCGACGGGCTGAACGACCTCGACCGTGACCGGGCGGCCGCTCGACTCGAACGTGTAGCGGGGCCGCCGGTGGAGCCGGTTGGTGGACGTCGCGAACGCGCGGGAGGCGGCCGCCGCCGAGAGCCGGCTGAGCTCGGAGTGCAGCCGTCGGTAGATGCCCGGGTCGACGCGACCGGACACGTTCTCGAATTCGATGACCTGGACCCACGCGCCCACGTCCTGGGCGAAGGCGACCAACCGGTCGACCGATTCGGGCGAATCCGTCTCTCCGTCCAGCGCCACCACATTGAGCTTGATGGGATGCAGTCCCGCAGCCGCCGCGGCGCGGATGCCCCGTACGGCGGCGGCGCTGCCGTCGATCCCGGTCAGGGAGCGGTAGACCTCGGGGTCCAGGCTAGGGAGGCTCACGTTGACCCGCCGAAGGCCGGCGGCGTGGAGCGGTCCGGCGAGGCGGTCGAGCAGGAGGCCGTTGGTCGTCATGGAGATCTCCTCCACGAGCGGCGACAGCCGCTGCACGATCTCGATCAGATCGCTCCGTAGGGTCGGTTCGCCCCCGGTCAGCTTCACCCGGTCGATCCCCAGCCGGGCCCCGACGCGGACGACCGCCTCGATCTCCTCGGGGGTGATCTCCGCCGAGGCGGCGGGCTGCCCCTCCATGTGGCAGAAGACGCAGCGGAGGTTGCATCGCTGGGTGAGCGAGATGCGGAGGTCGGTCACCTCGCGCCCGAACCGGTCGCGCACGGCGAATGGATGGCCGGGGCTACGGATATCCTTTCTCGCGGGGCTCCCCGTCAGGGCACCGCGGGAACCCCGAGCGGCATCGGGAGCCAGCGCGCCAGCACGGTCGCACCGACCTTCACCGGCCCGGCCCCGGGGGGCCGCAGCAGGTAGGCGTTCACGCCGGAAAGACTGGTGATGGCGGAGGAGTCCTTGAACGTCGGGCGGGCGCGGCCCCCTTCCACGTGGAGCGGGACCACGGAGGTCATGGTCGGGCTCGCCGCCGCCATGGCCTCCGCCATCTGCACCGGGGCCTCGAGCCATCCCGGTCCCGGGAGCCGGGCGAGGCGCCGAAGCACGGGAAGCAACATCCAGAACCCATTGGATAGGCAGGAGGTGGGATGGCCCGGCATGCCCAGGAGGAGCCGACGACCCGCTACGGCGGCCAGGGTCGGCTTTCCCGGACGGACCGCGACCCCATGGAAGAGCAGCCGCCCCACGCGGGGGAAGATCTCGGGAAGATAGTCGCGTTCGCCGACCGAGCTCCCGCCCGTAACGATGACCAGATCGTGGCCCCGCAGCGCAACCCTCAGGGCCTGCTCGATCTTCTTCGGGTCGTCGCCGATGGGCGTCAGCGGACGCGCGACCCCACCGGCGGCCGCCACCAGCGCCGAGAGGGTGATGTTGTTGACCTCGTAGATCTGCCCACGGCGCAGGCGTCGGCCCGGGGCCACGAGCTCGTTCCCGTTCGCGAGGAGCGCCACCCGCGGGCGGCGGTACACCCGGAGGCGGGACCGACCCGTTGCCGCCAGGGCTCCGAGGGTTGCGGGGTCGAGCACGTCACCGGCCCGCACGAGTGCGGTCCCTTTCGGAAAGTCGTCCCCGGGTTCCGCAATCCGCTCCTCCGGTCGAACATACCGCGAGACAAGGATGCCTCCGAGGACGCTGCGGGTCTCTTCGAAGATCACCACGCTGTCCGCTCCCCGCGGCACGGCGCCACCCGTGGCGATTGCCACCGCCTCTCCCGAGCGGAGGGGGTGGGGGAGCCGCTCCTCCGCGAAGACCTCCCCCACTAGGCGTAGCTGAATCGGGCGTTCGGAGCGGGCCGAGCGGGTGTCCTCGCTTCGAATCGCAAAGCCGTCCCAGGTGGCGCGGGAAAACTCCGGAACCGGGCGCGGGGCGCTCCACCGCTCGGCCGCGACCCGGCCGAGGGCCCCGGACAGGGGAAGCTCTTCCGACCCTGCGACGGGACGGACCTCGCGGAGGAGGCGAGCCATGACCGTTTCGACCGGGGCGAGACGTCCGAACGGTCGCATCCTCATGGCCGACGCCTCGCAGGGGGCGTCGGCGCCCGGTTCCGGTCGGTGAGCCACCGCGCTGCGGCCCGCGTCCCGGCGCGTAGGCAGTACCGGAGGGATTCCCCCACGAACCAGGCGGTGTAAAACCCGCCTCGGAAGGCATCGCCGGCGCCGGTCGGGTCCCTCGGGCGGGGGATCCTTCGGGAGGGGACGTCGATGGTTCCCCCTCGAAAGTAGGCCCGCGCCCCGTGTGACCCCCGCGTCATTACGACCAGCGGGACGACGTCCGTCAACCCCCGGACGTCGCCGTCCGCCACGAGTCGCGCGGCCGCGGCGATCTCATGTTCGTTCCCGAACAGGATCTCCGCGTCTGCGAGGTAGGGTTTGAGCTCCGCGGAGGTCCAGCGGTAGTGGACCTCCTGGGCGGGGTCCACCCCCACCCGCGCTCCGAGTTGGAGGGCACGGCGCTGAACGCGACGGAGGTACCGCGGGTCGCCGGTCGCCAAGTGCACCCACGAGCTCTCTGCGAGGACGCGCTCCGGGATCACCGCGTGCTTGGCATCGGCCATGGGCCCCTGGTCGATGATGGTCATCTGTTCTCCTCGCGCGCTATGCACGATGATGCAGGCCGAGGAACTTTCCCCGCGGACCCGCTCGAGCCCTCGCAGATCCACCCCCGCGGCCTCGAGCTGGCGCCGGAATCCATCTGGGAAGTCGGCTCCGACTCGGGAGATGAGGGCCGTCCGCACCCCATACGCGACGGCCGCGAGGGCGAGATTGGCCGCCGGCCCCCCGAGGAGGGTCCGGCGCTGGTGGGCGGGCACGGTGCGATCTGGGGACGGGAGACGGTCGACCTCGAGCAGATGGTCCAGATTCACATGCCCGACGATGGCGAGGTCCACCGGTCGCCCCGGGGGCCCCGGGCCTCTGGCCGTCGCCGCCACGGAGTCCCCCAGCGTTTCCGCCCCTTAGCGATTGGGGCGGCGAAGGCGGAGGGACTTTACATAGGCCCCCCGCCTCCGCCGACCGGGCGAGCGGGTGATCGTCGAGGGCGCGATCGTAGACTCGGATGGCGCCCGAAGCGGCTACGTTCGATTCCGCGGCTCGGCCGTCGTCGAGGTGGGCCGCCTCGGGACCGACTCGACCCGCGGCCGTGAGCCCCGAGTGCACGGCATCGTGCTGCCACCGCCCGTCAATGGCCACACCCATCTCGGGGACGCGGTCGCGACGCGCGAGCCGCCTCATCAGCCGCTTGCGGAACTGGTGCGACCGCCGAACGGCTACAAGTTTCGGCTCCTTTCGACCACGCCACGCCCCCAGAAGATCGCGGGGATGCGCGGAGCGCTCCAGCGCATGGCCGCCGAAGGCGTGGCGGCCACCGTGGACTTCCGCGAAGAAGGCCTCGCGGGCATCCAAGACCTGAAGAAGGCCGCGGAGGGCACCGGGGTCCACCCGGTGATCTTGGGCCGTCCGCTGGCCCGGCCCATTGACCCGGTGGAACTCCGGCGGGTGGTCGCCGACGGGGATGGGGTCGGGCTCAGTGCCGCGCGAGAGGAGCCCCGAAGCGTTCGGGACCTGGTGGCGCGAAGGTGCCGGGCCTCCGGACGATTCTACGCTCTGCACGCGAGCGAGGAGACCCGAGAAGAACCGGAGGACTACCTTAGGCCCCGGCCGGACCTGCTCGTGCACCTGACGAAGGCGAGTCGGGAGGACCTCGCGGTCGTGGCACAGGCGCACGTCGCCGTCGCGGTTTGCCCGAGGTCGAATGCGCTTTTTGGACGTCGGCCGGACCTCGCGAGCTTCGAACGACTCAACCTCGTGGGCCTCCTGGGCACCGACAACGCGATGTTCCACGCCCCGTCCATCTGGCGGGAGCTCGAGTTCGCCTATGTCGCGGCACGACTCGCGGGCCGGCCCGTGGGCCCCGAGTATCTCGCCCGCATGGCGCTCGTCCACCCGTGGGAGTGGCTCGGCCGTCCCGAATGTGCGCGCATCGCTCCCGGGGTTCCCGTCACCCCGATCGTCTTCCGACTTCCGGCGGACGACCCCGCCTACCAGATCGTGAGCCGCGGCACCGAACATCTTATGGTCCGACCGGGGAGCCGCCGGCGGGGGTGGTGACCCGCTGAAGACCGACGAGCTCTACGCCCTCCTTCGGCGGCGCGGCGTCCTCTGGCCGACCGCGGAGATCTACGGCGGGGCCGCGGGGCTCTACGACTACGGCCCGCTCGGAGCGGCTCTCAAGCGCCGCGTGGAGGAGGCCTGGACCCGCTGGTTCGTCGGGCTCTCGGAAGACTACTACGTGATCGAACCTCCGGAGCTTCTTCCCGAGGCCGTCGTCCGGGCCTCGGGGCATCTCGAGAACTTCACGGACCCCGAGGTGACCTGCGGCCAGTGTCACAACGTCTTCCGCGCCGAGACCGTGCTCGAAAAGGTCCGCCCCGACGGCGTGGATGGACTGGCCCCGCAGGAGATCGCGAGCCTCCTGGCCGAGTCGCGCGCTAAGTGCCCGAGCTGCGGCTCTACCGACCTCTCCATCCCCCGGCCGTTCAACATGATGTTCGGGATGGACTTCGGGGTCACCGGAAAGGAGCGCGCTTACCTCCGGCCCGAGACGGCGCAGAACAGCTACCTCGCCTTCTCGCGAATGTGGGATGTGGGGCGCCGGGCCCTTCCCCTGGGCATCGCCGTTCTCGGGCGCGTCTACCGCAACGAGATCGCGCCGCGGCAGGTCCTCTTTCGCATGCGCGCGTTCAACCAGGCGGAGCTGCAGATCTTCTTCGCGCCCGGGGCCTTTCCCGTCCCCCTCGCGACGGTCGCCGAGGAACTCCTCCCCGTCGTCCGCGCGGAGGCGCGGCTGGCGGGAAAGGACGAGACGGTCCCCACGTCGACCGAGTCGCTGATTGCGTCCGGTCTACCGGACTTCTACGTCTTTCACCTGGCCCACACGTTTCGCTTCTTCCGAGACGTGCTGGGCTACCCGGCGGAGGCGATCCGGTTCTTCGAGAAGGCCGAGAAGGAACGCGCGTTCTACAATCGCCTTCAGTTCGACGTGGAAGTCCGCCTCCCCAGTCTGGGGGGATTCCGGGAGCTGGGTGCGGTGCACTACCGCGGGGACTACGACCTCTCCCGCCACGGGGCCGCGGCGAAGAAGGACCTTTCCGTGTCGACCGAGGGGGGCGGCCGGATCCTCCCGCATGTCCTGGAACTCACCTTTGGCGTCGACCGCAATCTCTGGGCCCTCGCCGACCTGGGTCTCACCATCGACAACGACCGGACGGTGTGGCGCCTTCCGTCCTACCTTGCTCCCGTCGCCGTCGGGGTTCTCCCTCTCCTGAAGAAGGAGCACGCTGCGGTGGCACGGGACCTTCAACAGCGCGTGCAGCAGGGTGGGGTTCCGGCCTCGTTTGATGCGGCGGGGTCGATCGGACGCCGGTACGCACGGTTCGACGAGGCCGGTACTCCCTTCTGTGTCACGGTCGACGGCGAAACCATCGATTCCGCCCACCCGAACCACGGAACAGTGACGCTGCGCGAACGCGACACGAAATCCCAGACCCGGGTCCCGATGGAGGGGCTCGCCGAGCGGCTTCGGCCGGCGCTCCTCGCGCCCGCGCCGCGTCCCGTCGACTCGCGCGGCTGAGGAGTTCGGGGTCCTCGCGAGACCGGCAGGCGCGCGTCGGCGTAACAACCGTTATAGGGGTTGCGCCGGTCCACCCGCCCCGATGGCTCCGGAGAGTTCGCCCTCGAGCCCGACCCCGGGCAGCGGGGCAACCGTCCACCGGGAGTCGCGGTGGCTGGGCCAGGGGTACGCCGACATCACGAAACTTCGAGAGATCGCCGCGAAGCACCAGCGCCTCTCCACCCGAAACCAGCAGCGGGCGGCGCGGATCAACACCAAGATCGAGAAGATCCGGCACCAGGCCACGGTCCTCAGGGAGAAGGCGCAGACCGTGCTGGCCCGGATCCCGGACCTCGAGAGCGAGATGGCGCAGCTCGAGCGCGACATCAAGGCCTCGACCGAGCGGACCGGAGGCATCTCCATCGGGTCCGATGTGACGAACCTGCAGTACCGCATCCGGAAGATCCAGCAGAAGATCGTCGACCTTCAGCACAAAGCCCGGACCCTCGAGCACCGAGCCGCCGTGAAGACGCAGAAGACGGCGGAGCTCAAGATCAAGGTCGACCGGTACCTCGAGCAGTCGCGGCTCGAGGAACAGGAGGCGGATAGCTACGGAAAGCGGGCCGACCGGCTCCAGCTCGCGACGCAGGAGGAGGTCGCGGCACGTCCGCCCGGCGCCCCGGGCCCGGCGCCGCCCAGCGAGCCTCCCTCCCCATGAAACTCATCGTCACCGTGGGGATGCCCGGTTCGGGCAAGGACGAGCTCGTCGAGGTCGCCCGCCAGATGGGACTCGCGACCCTCAAGATGGGCGACCTGGTCCGCGACGAGACCCGCCGCCGCAACCTCCAGCTCACCAACGCCAACGTCGCCCGGGTGGCGAGCGAAGAGCGGAAGAAGCAGGGCCCGGGTGTCTGGGCGCAGCGCGCGCTTCCCAAATTGACCGAGACCCGGATGCTCGTCGACGGCTGCCGGTCCGACAGCGAGGTCACCGTCTTCCGCCACCACTTTGGCGACCTGTTCGTGCTCGGCATCTTCTCCTCCCCGGAGCAACGCTATGACCGGATGATCCGGCGCGGGCGGGGCGACGACGGCGCGGACATGCAGGAGTTCTATGACCGCGACCGCCGGGAGCTCGAGTGGGGGATCGGCAACGCCTTCGCCCTCGCGGATGGGATGCTGGTCAACGAGGGCCCGCTCGAGGAGTTCCGTCGCGAGGCACGGCGTCGCCTCGAAGAGATCCTCGACCGCGAGCCCTAGCTCGCGCTCCGAAGGATTCCCACGACGGCGTCGAACCGCTCGCGATCGACGACGATCGCGACCCGGCCGAAGCGGTTGGCCAGGCGCCGGGCCGCCGATCCGATCGCCTCCGTTCGCGCCGCGAGGAACCGTTGCGAGCCTCCCCCGCGCGCGACCGATCCTTCCCAGCGCAACGCGTAGTCATCCGCGCTCTTCGCTGCCGGAGGCGCGCGCGTGAGGCGGCGCTCCCGGAGGGTGCGTCCGACGAGCTCGAGGTAACTGATGTGGTCGCCGAACAGCTGGGAGTACTGTTCGTCGGAGACCTCGAGCGCCTCCACCGGGACCGTCTCGCCTTGCGCCCATTCAAGCACGGCGAGGTACGCCGGATTGGGCACACGGACTTCCCCGAAGCGAGCGAGCCCCAGGAGCTCGGCGGTCTCGGTCGCGGTGAGCGGCACCAGCGGCTCGGCCGGGCGCTGGACGAAATGGTCGTGGAGGCCCGTGAGCTCGTCAAAGGAGATCCCTAGCCCGATCCCTCGGGGGGCGAACGCCCGCAGGTGGTCGAGGAGCGTCCCCACCTCGGGGTAGTGGCCCCGGACGGCCCCGGCGACCCAGGCCTCGTGGCCCGAAAGTCGGACGGTCGCCTCGATCACAACCCTTCGCGTTCGGAGAGCAGCTCGATGAGCTCGGCCCGGTCCCGGTGCCGCCGCAACTCGTCCATCGAGACGAGGGGCAGCCCCTCGACCGTCTTCCGCGGCGGGGCGTCGCGGACGACAAAGAGCGCGTGCCCTTCCGCGACGCGCGCGAGCTGGAGCAATAGCTCCGCGCGGTGCTGGGCGGTGCGGACCGACCCGACCGACGTGAGGAGGATCTCCTCCGCGTGGCGGGTCGCGCCGTGCGTAAACGCGTCGAACGGGCAACGGACCGTGACCACGACCTCCCACCCCATCCCGTCGAGCTGGCGAAACACGGTGTCCCGCATCGCGTCGCCGGTCCGGGGGAGCTCCGCGCCCCGCCCCGGGGACTTGGGGGCCGGCGATCCCGTCTCCTCCTCGTCCGAGTCGGGCCGAGAGCCGGGCCGGTTCCGTCGGGGGGCGTCCGTGGCCCGCTGGAGGAAAAGGTCGAGGGCCAGCGCGATCGGTTCCCCGAGGAAGCCCTCCAGTCGCTCGACGATATCGACCTCCGCGCCGGCGCCCTCCTCGTATAGCTGGATCGTGCGGCGCGACACTCCCGCCACGGCGGCGAGCGCACCGAGAGAAAGGTCACGCTCCACCCGCAGCTCCCGTAGACGCCGTCCATCGATGCGCGCGAAGATCCCTCCCGGGCTCGAGAAAAGGAACGGGGGCAGACCTTTGAGGAGAAAATCGCGCAGGCTCTCCTCGACCACGATCTGGACCCCGTAGCGGTTGTAGACCACCCCCGGTTCGAGTTCGGTGGCGCCTGAGGTCTGCCCGATCACGAGGGGGGACGCCGGGAACAACTGGCCCAGGCCGCGGAGGCGCTCCGCCTCGGACGGGTCGAGGGCGTCGATGTTCTTGAGGACCTTCAGGATGAGCAGGAGGGCGTCCCGGCGGGCGAGAAGGTCGAAGCTGGTCGGACGGACATGGTGCGCGTCGGTGACGTAAAACCCGGCGCTCTCGAGAATCTGGCGCACGCGCTCGATCGTGCGATCCCGGTCACCGTCCACGGCTCCCCCAGGGAATCCTATTAATGCTTCTATATAAAAGCCGATGGTTGCTATCCTCGGAGCGGGAGGGGGCCCCGTTCCGGGAAAACGGTCAAGCGGTACCCGGGTTCGGCCCCGCGTGACGCCCACGGAACTCCGACCGGTCCTCGACCAGCCGGCGCTCCTTCTTGACCCCGGGCGTCCCAACCGGCCGCGCCGACTGATCACCGCCGACCTCCATCTGGGGCTCGGCGAAACGGGTCCGCGGGAGGGCCTTCCGTCGGCCACGAGCGCCCGTCAACTCGTGGAAGACCTTCTTCGCCTCGCTAGGGAAGCGGGAGTCCGTCACCTCGTGATCGCCGGGGACGTGAAGCACCCGATCGTGGGCACGCCGCGGGCGCTGCGCCCCGTGATCTTCGACGCCTTCTCGATGCTCCTTTCCGAGGGGCTCGCCGTGGACGTCGTGCTCGGCAACCACGATGTGGGGTTGGTTCGCCACCTCCCCCGGGAGGTCCGGGTCCATGACCCGGACGGAGTCGTCCTTGACGGCGTCGGTATCTTCCACGGGCATCGCTGGCCCTCGCCGCGCGTCCTCGGTGCGGCCAAGATCGTCGCGGGGCATCTCCACCCCGGAGTTCGCCTCGCCCCTAGCCCCGAACGGCCGACGGGAAAGGAACGCTGCTGGGTCCGCGTCGCGTTCTCGGCGCCCCCTCAAGGAACCCGACGAACGGCCCGCGTGCTCCTGGCTCGCGAGATGGTCATCTTGCCGGCCTTCAACCCGCTCGCCGGTACCGAAGCCTTGAACCGGGGGCGGCCGAAGCGAGGCCGGTCCTTCCTCTATCAACGCTTTCTCGGGCGGGGGGACGCCCGGACCTACCTGCTCGATGGGACCGACTTGGGTCCGCTCGTTACCCCGACGCGCGCCCCGCCGTCCGGATGCGCTCGGGGAGTTGGGCGGGGTCGGTGACCGGGGCGAGGCACCGCGTCCCGAAGCAGACGAGCGCGCGCGCCTCTTCCACTCCGCGGGCACCCCGCCCCAGCTCCTCGGGAAGCGCGAACGGGGCCGGGGGAGTCCCGCGAAACACCCAGAGGTTCGGGTGGTAGGTCCGCTCCGCGGCTCGGAAGAGCGCCTCCGCCGGCGCCCCGGTTCCTGTGACAACGACGCGCGCGGGAGGTGTCGTGAGGAGGCCCGTCGCGAGGGCCGTCCCTGCGGCGAAGAGCCCTGCCCCCATGAGGCGCGGTTGTAGGGCCGAAAGGAGACGCTCCGCCTTGGCGCGCCACGCCTCGCGGCCGGTAAGGGAGGCGAACCGCTCGAACGCGAGCGCGGCCGCGGCATTCGCCGCGAGATGGGGGTTGTCCTCGAGCGGATAACTGGGTTCGGAGATCCCTCCCACCGTCGGGCCATCGTAGAGTCGAGGCGCCAGGTCCCGCAGGAGCCCGTCTTCTCCCCGGAACTCCCGGTCGATGATTTCGAGGAGCGCCTCCGCCGACGCGGCGTAGTCGGGGTCCACCGCCGCCCCGGCGAGCTCGATGAGGCCGAGGGCGAAATGGGCCTGGTCCTCGAGATGGCCGTAGCCGCTCGCCTCGGTTCCATCCAGCCGATGGGCGACGCCGCGATCCTGGTCGACGGCATCTGCGAGGAACCGGTCGGCGGTGCGCCGGGCCACGGCGAGGAGAGCGCGGTCCCCCAGCAGCCGGGACGCGCTCGTGTAGCCGCGCAGAAAGCCTCCGTTGATGTCCGCGTAGAGGGCCCGGTCCACGAAGGGAGCGGCGCGCGCGGCGCGGGCCTTCCGCAGCTTCCCGAGCACCGAGAGGAACCGGCGGTCCGCCTCCTCCGCCTTTCCATCCTCCGCCGCCTCCGCGGGAGTCATCAGGCGGTACAGCACGTTGCGGTCCGGGTCGTGCGGCATCCGGCCATCGCTGCCCACCCCGAACACGCGTACCGCGAGGTGGAGCTCGTCCGGGTCCAGGATGTTCTTGAGCTCGGCCCGCGCCCACGTGAAGTAGCTCCCATCGTCGCCGGGGGCATTGTCCGCATCCTGGCTCGAGCCGAACCCGCCCTCGGGATCGCCCAGGACCTCGAGGGCCCAGGCGGCCACGCCCCGGACGGTCTCCTCCAATCTCGGCTCGCCGAATCGGCGGGCGCCATCGGCGTAGGCGTAGAGCAGCGCGGCGTTGTCCGCGCCCATCTTTTCAAAGTGGGGGACGTGCCAGCCCTCGTCGACCGAGTACCGATGGAACCCGCCCCCGACCTGGTCGTAGAGTCCGCCATCGGCCATGCGGAGCAGCGTGTCGCGCGCACGCGCATCGCTGCTGGCCTCCCCTTCCGAATAGGACTTCCAGAGGAGGAACGAGACCGCTGTAGGATGAGGAAACTTGGGAGCGAACCCAAACCCCCCGTTCACCGGGTCGAAGTTCTGCTCAATCCGGCTCACGACGGCCTGGAGGAACTCCGCCCCTGACCCCGGCCGCTCCGGCGACTCGTGGAGGCGGTGAAGCACCGACTGCACCTGCGCCGAATTCGCCCGGATCTTTTCCGGTTCCTCGCGGTAGAGGCGTGCGACTTCTTTGAGGACCCGTCGGAAGCCCGGGCGGCCCATCCCGTCCTGCGGAGGGAAGTAGGTGCCCCCGAGGAACACCGCGCCTTCTCCAGTGAGGAAGGCCGTGAGCGGCCATCCCCCCTCACCGGTCAGTGCGCTGACCTGGCGCTGGTACCGGCGGTCGACCTCGGGGTGCTCGTCGCGGTCGACCTTGACGGCGACGAAATGCTGGGCCAGGAGGCGAGCCACCTCGGGGTCGGAGTACGTGCCCTCGTCCATGACGTGGCACCAGTGGCACCACACCGCGCCGACGTCGAGGAGGATTGGGCGACCCGTGCGCTTCGCGAGCTCGAACGGTTCCGGGCCCCAGGGATGCCAGTCGATCGGCTGCTCGCGGGCGCCCGCCAAATAGGCGGACTTCGATTGGGAAAGCCGCGTAGCGCTGGCGGGGCCCGGCTCGGGATCGTTCGAACCCGCCATCGCCCGCGCGGGGTTCGCAAGCGGATTACCCTTGTCGCCGACGCGTCGGCCGGGTCGCATGGCGTAACCCACGCACCTGGACGCCACCGCGCCGGGATGCCTTATAAGGGGGGCGAAAGTGCCCCCCCCCGCTCGAGGGTACGGCATGGAGATGCAACCGGGCCAGATGGCCTACGACCGCGCGATCACTGTCTTCTCGCCCGACGGCCGTCTCTTCCAGGTCGAGTACGCCCGGGAGGCGGTCCGGCGCGGCGCCACGACCGCCGGGGTCGTTTTCCAGGATGGGGTGGTGCTGGTCGCCGACCGGCGCATTCCGAATCCCAAGCTCGCGGAGCCCGCGAGCCTCGAGAAGATCCACCAGATCGACGAGCATGTCGGGTGCGCCACGGCGGGACTGGTCGCGGACGCCCGGGTGCTCGTCGAGTACGCGCGCCTGGCCTCCCAGATCAATCGGGTCACCTACTCGGAACCGATCGCGGTGGAACTCCTCGTCCGTCGGATCTGTGACTACAAGCAACAGTACACCCAGTTCGGAGGCGTGCGGCCCTTCGGGACGGCCCTCCTCGTCGGCGGGTACGATGAGGACGGCGTGCACCTCTTCGAGACTGAGCCCTCGGGTTCGTTGACCAGCTTCAAGGCCACGTCAACCGGCGGGAACAAGCAGCCGGTGATGGAGCTCTTTGAGCAGAAGTACAAGCCCGGCATGGACGCGGACGCGGCGATCCTGCTCGCCCTCGAGGGTCTTCGGCAGTCGCTCGACGACGCGGCCAATCTCAGCCAGGTCGAGATCTGCACGATCCAGCGGGGCCGGGGTCTCCACCGGCTTTCCGCCGAGGAAATCCAGAAGTACGCGGGGCGTCTACCGGCCGCGTCGGGCAGCCGGTCGGGGCGCGCGTAGGCCGCGACCGAGGACCCGGGAGGGTCGGCGGTGGTCAAGGTCGAGGACGCCGTCGTTGCACGGTGGGAAACGCAGGGCTCCCGGTTCGAAGTCCTCGTCGACCCGACGGCGGTCCAGGACCTGAAGGATGGCAAGACCGTCGACCTCTCGGACAAGCTTGCGCTCGACCAGGTCTTCAAGGACGCCAAGAAGGGGGACAAGATCTCGGCCGAACACCTCGAGCGCACGTTCCACACACGCGACCTGACCGAGATCGCCCGCCAGATCATCCTCAAGGGCGAAGTCCAGGTAACGACCGACCAGCGTCACAAGCTCCAGGAGGCGAAGCACCGCCAGATCGTCGCCACGATCGCCCGCAACGCCATGAATCCCCAGACCGGCGCCCCGCACCCCCCCGCTCGGATCGAGGCGGCGATGACCGAGGCGAAGGTCCACGTCGACCCGTTCCGACCGGCGGATGCCCAGGTGCAGGAGATCCTCACGAAGCTCCGCCCCATCATCCCCATTCGCTTCGATACCGTGCGCGTCAAGATCCACCTCCCCGCCCAGCACTTCCCCCGCGTGATCGGCGACCTCAAGGGCCTGGGGAAGCTCTCGGACGAGCAGTGGCTCTCCGACGGAAGCTGGAGCGCGATCCTCGAGATTCCCGCCGGCGTGCAGACCGAGCTCTATGAGAAGCTCAACGCGCGCACGAAAGGCGCCGCCGAGACCGCCTTAGTTAAATAGAGACCCTCCGTCGCGCCGACCGGTGCAAGCAACACAATGGGTACTCGTCATCGGCCCGGCCACCGGCGTCGTGGCCGCGAGGGTGATCCCTCCCCGGGTGGGGAGCGGACTTTAGTCCTACCGGGAGAAGAGCTCCCGTCCGGCGGTCTCAAGCCGGGAAGCGGGACCTACCGGGTCAACGGGCGCATTTACGCGAGCGTACTCGGTCTCCTTCGCCAGCGGCCCCCGGTCGTCGAAGTGACCCCCCTCTCGGGTCGGTACATCCCCCGGCCGGGCGACACCGTCGTCGGCACCGTGACGGACGTTCAGGGGACGTTCTGGCTCCTCGACATCGGCGCCCCGCGCTGGGCTCCGCTCCACATGACCGGCACCCCGTGGAAGATCGACTACGGCGAGACGGAACAGTACCTTCGGGTCGGAGATTCCGTCGTCGTCCGCGTGGAGGCGATCGAGAACACCGGGCGGATCGGCGTGACGATGATCGGCGACGAGCTGGGGAAGCTCGAGGGAGGCACGATCGTCACGATCTCCCCCGCGAAGGTGCCGAGGGTCATCGGCCGGGGAGGCTCGATGATCCAGACCATCGAACGGTCGACGCACTGCCGGCTCACCGTCGGGCAGAATGGCCGCGTCCACGTGGACGGGCCCCCCGAGGAGACCCTGCGGGTGCGCGAGACCCTGAATCTCATCGACGAGGAAGGTCACCGCTCGGGCCTCACCGAGCGGGTGCAGAGCTACCTCGGATCCACGAGCGGGCGGCCCGAGAGCGAGGCCGTCCCGTTCGTCCCCGCCCCCCCGCCGGACGGGCACCCGGTCGCGCGCCCCCCTCCCGAGCCGCCCGAGGAGGAGGGCGACGAGCCGCCCCCCAGCGAGGATCCCTCGCCATACTGAAAGTCACACGGAGCAACCAATGGGAAGCGTAGGAGCAAAAGAGGTCCCGGTCCTCTTGACCGAGGACGGACGCCGCATCGATGGCCGCCGCCTGGACGAGCTGAGACCCCTGAAGATCACCGCCGGCGCCCTTCGGCAGGCCGACGGCTCGGCGTTCGTCGAATGGGGCGCCAACAAGGTGATGGCCGCGGTCTACGGTCCGCGGGAGGTCCATCCCCGTCACCTTCAGGTGAATGACAAGGCGATCGTGCAATGCCGCTACAACATGGCGGCGTTCTCGGTGGACGAGCGCAAGCGCCCCGGGCTCGACCGACGCTCGCAGGAGATCAGCAAGGTCATCGCCGAGGCGTTCGACTCCGTCGTGTTCGCCGAGGAGTTCCCCCGGACGAGCATCGACGTCTACATCGAAGTGCTGCAGGCGAACGCGGGGACCCGCTGCGCGGGTCTCGTGGCCGCCTCGGTGGCCCTCGCCGACGCGGGGATCCCCATGGTCGACCTGGTGCCGGCCGTCGCGGTCGGGAAGGTCGCCGGTCAGATCGCCCTGGATCTCAAGAAAGAGGAGGACAACTTCGGCGAAGCTGACCTCCCGATGGCGCTCGTTCCCCAGTCGGGCCGTCTCGTGCTGTTGCAGATGGAGGGTCACATGACCCGGGACGAGCTTGCGAAGGCGCTCGACCTCGGCGTCAAGGGCTGTCACGAGATCTACGAGAAGATGAAGGCCGCACTGCGGGAACGGTACGCGGCGACCGCCGCCCCCGCGGGGGTGACGGCATGAGCGACGAGGTCGTCTCCGAGATCCTCACCACCCACATCCTCGACCTGGCCCGGGAAGGCAAGCGCCTCGACGGACGGAACCCGGACGACTATCGCCCGGTCTCGATCGTGCCCGGCTGGGCCGCGAACGCCGACGGCTCCGCGCTCTGCCGCATCGGGGACACCGCCGTACTGTGCGGAGTAAAGCTGGAGCCGGGAAAGCCGTTCCCGGACACGCCCAACGCCGGGGTGCTCACGACCAACGCGGAACTCGTCCCGCTCTCCTCGCCCACGTTCGAGCCGGGGCCGCCGCATCCCCGCGCGATCGAGGTCTCCCGCGTTATCGACCGGGCCATCCGCGCCGCGGAGACGATCGACCTCACCAAGCTCTGCGTGACCCCGGGCGAGAAGAGCTGGGTCTGCTACGTGGACGTCCACGTGCTGGACCACTCCGGGAACCTCATCGACGCCGGCCTCTTGGCCGCCCTCGGCGCGCTCACCCACGCCATCCTCCCCAACAAGCGGTTCGGGATCGCGGACACCGACGTGCCCCTCGCCGTCCAGCATCTTCCCGTCGAGACCACGTTCGCGCGGCTGGGCGAGACGATCATCGTCGACCCCTCCTTTGACGAGGAGCGCGCCGCCCAGGGTCGGCTGACCGTGGCGACCGACGAGGCGGGGAACGTGGTCGCGATGCAGAAAGGTCTTATTGGCGCGTTCTCCCCCGACGACGTGCGCGACGTCGTCGAGCGGTCGTTCCGCCACGGCGAGCGGCTACGACGGATCGCGCAGGGTCTCCCATGAGCAAGCGGACGAAGAAGGTCGGGAACACCGGCTGGATGGGGCCCCGCTACGGGATCCGGATCCGCCGGCGCGTGCTCGACATCGACCGCGCGCGGGAAGAGGCCGCCGCCTGCCCGCGCTGCTCCACGGTCACGCTCGACCGCGTCGCGAGCGGCGTCTTCGAGTGCCGTCGCTGCGGGACCCGGTTCGCGAGCGGCGCCTATCTGTTCACGGCCCCCCCGCCCATCTCCCGGGCCGAGCGTACCGAGCCGTCCGCGGGCGCCCCGAAGAAGGGTTGAGCGAGGAAGACGATGTTCCGGTGCATCCGCTGCGGGGAAGCGCTGCCCAGCGACGCGAATCTCTTTGGGGTCCGCTGCGACAACTGCGGCGGGAAGATCTTCACGAAGGAGCACCCGAACGTGAAGAAGGTCCTCAAGGCCCGCTAGGGCCGGCGCCGACCTTCCCCGCGCGGCCGCGCGCTTAAGACCCGACGTCCACGTCCCCCCGCGTGGCCTCCGAGCGGGTTCCGACGGGCATCGGTCCGCTGGACGTCCTGTTGGGCGGGGGGCTCGAGCCCGACGGCCTCACCGAACTCTATGGAGAGGGGGGCAGCGGGAAGACGATCGTCTGCCTGGAGGCGGCGGCCCAGGTGGCGCTCCGCGAGAAGTGGGTGCTCTACATCGACACCGAGGGGGTCTCCGTCGACCGCCTCGAGGCGGCGTCCCGGGGCCGGTTCCCGGAGGTGCTCGACCACCTCCTCCTGTCCTCCCCCAAGTCGCTCGAAGAGCAGGAACGCGCGGTGCGCAACGCGGCCGAACTGGCCCGTCGGGGCGAGCGCGCCGTCGGGCTCATCGTGCTCGACTCGGCGACCCTCTACTATCGGCTGGCCCTCGCCCGGGACGAAGAGGACGAGGGCCGGCACGCCCTCACGTCGGAACTGGCGGAGCTCGTCGGCGTCGCGCTCGGCGTCGGGATCCCGGTCCTTTTCACGAATCAGGTCTGGCGGGACCCGCGCACCGGGGCGCTGGAGCCGCTCGGCGGCTCGTTCGTGAACCATGCGGCAAAGACCATTCTCCGGCTGGAACGACTCGCCGGGCCCCGTCGCCGCGCCGTCCTCGTCAAACATCGCTCCCGCCCCGAGAATGCCACGGAGTTCCTCATCACCGGCACCGGGACCGTGTAACCCCCGGTTCGGCGAAGCCACTTTGGGCGCACCGAGGCGACTCCCGGACCCCCCTCGCGTCGTGGGATCACGGATCCGCGGAGGTGGGCTCGGCGAGAGCGCTCCCCTCGTATGTGGCCGGGGGAGGGGGTTGGCTGGCTCACGAACTTGGGGTCATCGAATCCCCCGGGCACCCACCGCACGGCCGATTCGTGCGATGATGGGATAAGTCCTGTCCGGACTAGAGCGCCGTGGCTCTCCTCGACACGGTAGACCGGTCCTTGGGGCTCCTTACCCTGAGGGAGACCCGGACCCGGCTGCGCGGCTGGAAGGGCTTCGGGCTGGTCACGTCCATCGCCTCGGTCTACGCCCTCCTTTCGATGCTGATCGGCCAGATGTTGATCCTCGTCCCGTTGACGGGTCAGTACACCATCGAGATCGTCTGGGGCCAGGCGTACCAATGGTGGGACTACCCCGCGGTGTTCGTGGAGGGGTCCTGGGGGGTGCTGACGCTCCCGTTCTTCCCGACGCTCGCCATGGTCCTGGTGTCGATCGGCGTCGGGTTCGGCGCCGCGACGGGGATCCAGCTGCTGATCCCCCTCCTGCGACGTCGCAGCACGCTCGACGCGCGGTCCACCACCGCCGGCGCCGCCGTCGGGGTCGGGCCGGCCATCACCGGGGTGGCCACCCTGGGCGCCTGCTGCTGCACGAGCTGCGTCGGTGTAACCGGCATAACGGTGGTGGCGGCGGCCAGCGGAACCGACCTCAACACGCTCCTCCTCAACAACTGGTACATCGGGGTGTTCCAAATGGTCGTGGTCTACGTCGCCCTCCTCGCCCAGGAGCGGATTCTCACCGCGAACAAGACCTACTGCACCACCCCGCCTCCCCTGGATCGGCGATTCGCCGCGGGTACGATTCTCCGACTCACGCTCATGATCGCGGGCATCACCTGGTCGCTCGCGATGTTCGTCGAGTGGACCGGAATCTCGCCGCTCTCGGCCGACGCTCCGACGTGGTATCATTGGATCTTTGAGCACCAGCTGCTCTCGCTGACGGCCATCGCGGCCGGACTGTTTCCCCGCGAGTTCGCCTCCCTTGTCCGCTCGATCGCCCTGAGATGGTCCGGAATCGGCTGGCGGCTCGCGCTCGCCGTGGGCGGTATCACCTGGGGCGTCTGGGTCCCTTCGTACCTGGCGGGAATCGGCCTGGGGGGGTTCCTCAACGAACTCCTGGGCTTCCTGGGGGCGCCCTCGTCCTGGGGGGCCATCCCGCCCGACGCGGCGCTGGGCCCCCCGCTCTACTTCCATTGGGCCTTCCAACACCTTCTCCTGGCGGCCTTCGCGATCATCCTCGCCGTCTCCCCTACCCGGGCCGTTGCCCCCCTGGAATGGACCATCTCCGCCGACCGGCCGGTGGCCCTCGAGCGCAGCCCCTACTCCTCCCCGCCGGTGGCACCGGGAAACCCGCAGTAGGCGGTCAGCGGCAACGAGCGGTCGTCACGCGCCGTGGGTCGCTATGGCAACGGCGCCGGGGTGGCGATCCACTTCGACAACCAGGTCAGGCGGGCCTTACCCGACCTCCAAATCCACGAATCGAGGGACCAAAACCGCCCCGCTCCCCCGACGAACAGGGCCACATAGACCGCGAGATAGAGCGGGTGGGCCCCCACGTCGGTCCCGCCCGGGAACGCAAAGGTCGTGTTCCACTGGGTGACCAGGAACGCCACCGAAGCCACGAACCCGACGACGCAGGCCAGGCGGGTGGTGCATCCGACGAGGAAGGCGAACGCGAGGTAGCCGGTGGCGACGGCAATGAGCCAGGAGAAGACCACCGGATTCGCCGCGACATAGTCTGGGAACCCCGGCCCGATCAACGACGAGGGGCCGTAACCGGCGGCCACGTCCGCAAAGGTCCCCCAGTAACCGGCGGCAGGAAGGAGGATGAAGAGAAGGTTGGCGGCCCAGATGATCCCCATCAGGATCCGGAGCACGTCGAGCCCGCGCCACGCACGATCCTCGGCAACCGGCATCGAGTCTCGTTCGAGATACGGCGTTTCCCCTTTACTGGTTGTGCTCGTCCCTCCCATCGGTTGACGCTTTCCCCGCGCGAGCCCGCCGTATGGGGGAATCCACCGGACCCAGAAGGCCGCGGGCACTTCCCGATGGGTGGGTGAAGGGGAGGGACAGCCAATCGGGTATCGGTCGACCCGGAGCCCCGGCTGAGAAGAAACGGAGTTAAGGGAGAAGATGCTGAGAGCCCCTGTGCCAATCATTGAGTTCGCGGACGTATCGACTCCCATTGGTACGTTCCGTATCGTGTTCGAGGGACGGACCGTCCACTCCGTGGACCTCCTCGAGCGGGGCGTCGCCCAGGTGGGAACCCCGGTCGGTGCTCGCCAGCGACGGCCCCCCTTCCCCGCGGGTTCTCCGGCCCGAGAGCTCGCGGACTACTTCCGGGGCAAACGCCAGACGTTCGACATCGAGGTCGACCCGACGCAGGGGACGGACTTTGACCGCACGGTCTGGAGGGCCCTGAGCCGGGTCCCCGTGGGTTCGACGGTCACGTACGGCGACCTGGCCCGGCGCTCGGGCCACCCGGGAGCGGCGCGCGCCGTCGGGGGAGCGATGCGACGCAACCCGATCCCGATCATTGTGCCCTGCCACCGCGTCGTCGGCTCGGCGGGGGACCTGACCGGGTTCGGCCTCGGCTTGTGGCGGAAGCGCTGGCTCCTCGACCACGAGGGGGCGTGGCCACTCAAGCTCCGCAGCGCCGAGGGCCCCCGGGGCCGCTCGCAGCGCACGCTGGATGACCTGGTCGGGTCCTCTCGCGGGAAGCCCTCCACCGTCCCCGACGACCGGACGGCGCTGGGGAATGCGTCGCCGCCGGCGTAGACTCCCCGCGGGACTCGCGCGGCCCGCCGGCGACTACCCGGAGTAGTACGAAGCGTCGTAGGGTTCGGGCTTCAGCCCGCGGCGCTGCCGGACCTCGCTCACGACCTGGGTCTGCAGCTCCTGGGGCAGGATCTCGAAGCCCAGCGACTCGCTCGCCCAGAGCACCTTCCCCGCGGTGGCGCTGCGAATGTCGCTCGCGAATCCGAACAGCTCCGCGACCGGGACCTTCGCGACGATCGTCTGGAGGTCGCCGACGCTCGTCATGTCGAGGATCTCGCCCCGGCGCCGCTGGAGCTCGCGCGTCGCCCCCGAGAGCACCTCCTGGGGGACGTTGACGGTGATCTTGTTCATGGGCTCGAGGAGGATGCGCCCGGCGAGGCACATCGCACCGTACATCCCCGAGCGGGCGGCCGGGATGGTCTGGGCGGGGCCGCGGTGGATGGAGTCCTCGTGGAGCTTCGCGTCCACGAGGCGGACCTTGAGCCCGTAGACCCGCTCGTTGGCGAGCGGGCCGCGATTCATGGCCTCCTTGTAGGCGTCGATGATGAGGTCCATCGTCTCGTTGAGGTACTGGATCCCCTTCGTGACGTCGAACAGGATGTTCGTCCCCTCCACGGCGGTGATGCCCCGGCCCTCATCGCGAGGAACCCCGAGGGCCTCGAGCTTCGTCACCAGGGTCTTCGTGTCCTTGAACGACTTGCCCTGCGGGATCTCCCCGTCCTTGATCGCCTGGACGACCGCGGCCGGGAGCGCCTCGACCTCGAAGTAGAACTTGTTGTGCTTGTTCGGGGACTTCCCTTCGAACGGGCCCCCCGGCGCCTTGACCGTTTCCCGGTAGACCACGATCGGCTTGGACGCCGAGATCTCGACCTTGTAATCGTTGACGATCCGGTACTGGGTGATCTCGAGGTGCAACTCCCCCATGCCGGAGAGGAGGTGCTCCCCGGTCTCCTGGTTGATCTCCACCTTGAGGCTCGCGTCCTCCTTGGCGATCTTCCGCATCGTCTCGATGAGCTTCGGCAGGTCGCCCATGTGCTTCGGCTCGATGGCGACCGTGACGACGGGTTCGGAGACATGGCGGATCTCCTCGAACGGAATCATGTCCGGGGCGGTGGCCATCGTCGTCCCGGCGAACGCGTCCGTGAGGCCAATGACGGCGGCGATGTTGCCGGCCGTCACCTCTTCGACCATGAGCCGCTCGGGCCCCATGAACAGGGACACGTGCTGGATGCGGTTGCGGATCTTCGTGCCCGCCACGGCGAGCTCCATGCCCTTCTGGAGGCGTCCGGAGAAGACCCGCCCCGTCGCGATCTCGCCGGCGTTCGGGTCCATCGTGATGTCCGTTACCATGAACGCGGTCGGACCGCTCGAGTCCGTCGCGACCATCGCCTGGCCCACGGCGGAGCCGGCATCGCCTTTCCAGATGTTGGGGATGCGGTAGCGCTGCGCCACGTGCGGGCTTGGCAGGTGACGCACGACCATGTCGAAGACGACGTCGTTGATGCGGGCGCGCTGCGCGATCTCCTTCGAGCGGCCCGTCGAGACGAAGTCGAAGATGTCGGGGAACTTGACCCCGGTCTGCTGCATGTAGGGCACGCTGATCGCCCAGTTCTCGTAGCCGGACCCAAAGGCGACCGAGCCGTCCCGAGGGTCGACCGACCACTCATCGACGAACTCCTCGGGTGCCATCTTCCGGATGAGCTCGTTGACCTCGGTGATGATGGTGGTGAACCGCTTCTGCATCGAATCCGCGGTGAGCTTGAGCTCCTTGATCGCCCGGTCGACCTTGTTGATGAACAGGACGGGCTTGACCTTCTCCCGGAGCGCCTGACGGAGGACCGTCTCGGTCTGGGCCATGACGCCCTCCACGGCGCAGACCACGACGACCGCGCCGTCCACCGCGCGCATGGCGCGGGTGACGTCGCCGCCGAAGTCGACGTGGCCGGGGGTGTCGATGAGGTTGATGAGATAATTCTGCTTTTCAAACTCGTGGACGATCGTGACGTCCGCGTTGTTGATGGTCAGGAGCCGGGCCTGCTCCTGTTCATCGAAATTGAGGTAGAGCTGCTTACCCGCAAGCTCGTTCGAGATCATCCCCGCCGCGGCGAGGAGGTTGTCGCTGAGCGTGGTCTTTCCGTGGTGGATGTGGGCCACGATGCCGATGTTCCGTATGCGGTCGACCTGCCGCATCATGTCGGGGATGGCCTTCGCCAGTTCACTGCGGATATGCGTCATGGTACCTCGTCCCCGGCCCTAGCGCGCCGACTGCGCCACGCGCTCGACTTCTTCCTTTCGGCCGACGGCGAAGCTCGTCAGGTCGCCCTTCGCCGCCAGGGCGATCTCCGTCGCCAGGCACGACTCGATGGGCTTCGTGGACTTTCGGGAGGACTGGATGGCCCCCAAGGCGATATTTCGGATCGCGACGTTGAGCCGGCGCGCCGGTGACGCGTCGACGGCCCGGGGCACCGAGATCCCCCCGAACTGGAGGCGAGTGACCTCTTCCCGCGGCGCCGCGTTCTCGATCGCGTTCACGAGCAGCTGGAGCGGGTTCTGCTTCTCCGACTTCGCCAGCTCCTCGAAGGCCAGGCGGATGGTCTTGAGCGCTTTGGACTTCTTGCCGGTGAACTTCCCGCCCTTCATGAGATGGTTCGCGAGCCGTTCCACCACGTGCATGTGGCTCTTGAGGAACGGTCGACCCGTCAACTTCCCCTCGGTGTGGGGGGCGTAGATCGGGTGCAGGTAGAGGTACGGCTGGAGCCCGGGGTCGTGGACCTCCAAGCCCTCGAAGGAGAATTGACCGAACAGTGGCGGGATCGCGAAGGGCGGGGGGGGCGGAGGCTGCGGTCGGACGATGACCGGGCCCGGGCCCTCGTCGGAAGTGTCGGGCGCGATGGGCGGGGGGGCCGGAGGGGTGTCGCTCATCGCTGCGGCTTCTCCTTGCGCCCGCGCACGAGCTCGTCGAGCGAAGTGCCGTTCACTTGGATCACTTTGTACCGCACGCCCGGAATGTCCCCGTACGACCGTCCCATGCGGCCGCCGATGCCCTCCACGAGGACCTCGTCGTGCTCATCGATGAAGTTGATGGCGCCGTCGCCGACCGCGAACGCCGTGATCTGACGGCCGTTCTTGATGAGTTGCACCTTGACGCACTTTCGGATCGCGGAGTTCGGTTGCTTCGCCTCGACTCCGACCTTCTCGATGACGATGCCGCGGCCTTGCGGCGCGCCTTCCAGGGGGTCGCTTCGCTCCTTGAGATGGAGCGTGCGCCGCTTGTAGTACCGGTCCGACCAGCGTCGCCGCTGGCGAAGACGAGCGAGCTTCCCGGCGGTATAGAGTCCGGACGGCGGTGGCATGGTTGGCTGAAGGGTCCGAGCCAGCGGGCCTTGCTATTTAAGATTCCCCCGAGCGTCGATTTCGCACACGGGAGCAAATCGGTTCCCGGGGACGACGGCTCGCAAGGAAAGCCCTTACCCGTGTCCACGCTGCGACGGCGTGGCCGGGCTCGGAGCCGAACTCGCTGGGCCGACCCCGGGCCCCGAAGGGAACGCCTGGGCGGCGCTCCTCGAGGAGATCGAGCGCTGCCGTCGCTGCCCGCTCGGAGCGGTCCGAACCCGCGTGGTCGTCTACCGCGGGGCGGCCCATCCGAAGCTGGTCTTCCTGGGCGAGGCGCCGGGCCGGGAGGAGGATCAGGCCGGGATTCCGTTCGTCGGGCGCGCCGGAAAGCGCCTCGACGCCGCGATCGCTCAACTCGGCCTTCCGCCCTCGGCCTTCGGGGTCCTCAATCTGGTGAAGTGCCGACCGCCCGACAACCGCTTGACCCGTGGCCCCATCGATGCCTGTCGGCCCTTCCTCGACCGGCAGTTCGCCCTCCTGCAAGCATCCATCGTGGTCTCGCTCGGCGCGCACGCCCTCGCCAACCTGGACCCGGCGGCTCCGGGCGTGATGACCGCTGCGGGGAGGCCCCGCCGGATCGGACGCCTGTGGCTCTTCCCCCTCCTCCACCCGGCTGCCACGTTCCGTTCGCGCCGGGCCGCCACGCGATGGGCCGACGACCTCGAGAAGCTCAGGGGCTGGCTCCTCCCGCGGTTGGAAACCCTATAACGCGCTCTCTCCTCCGTCGGCCCTTGGAGACCGTCGACCTCTACCTCCTCAGCGGAACGTACCGCGCCGTCGACGGCGGCGTGGTCGTCGAGCTGTACGGGAAGACGCGGGCGGGGGAGCCCATCGTCGCCCGCTACTACGGCTTCCGCCCGTACTTCGTCCTCACGGACCCGACGGACGAGGCCCGTCAACGGCTCAAGGCCGATTCGCAGGTGTTGGAGCTTACCGACATCACGACCTGGGTCGCGGGGGCCAACCACCCCGCGCTCCGCGTCACCGTGACGAACCCTTGGACGGTCCCCGAGTACCGGGAGCGGTACCGCCGGCCCGGCGAGGAGAACAGCGTGCTGGCGTGCGATATCCCGTTCGTCCATCGGTTCCTCTACGACAAGGGCCTGGGACTCACCGTCCAATTCGAAGCGGAAGAGGAGCCGGAGTCGGTCCGCTCGCTCTATGGCGTGGGCCGGGTCGTCCGCGTAGTCTCGACGGACGGCCACGAGATCCGCCCCTCGGAGCCCTTCCGACCGCCGGTCACCGTGCTCTCCTTCGATATCGAGAATGCGATCAAGGAACGGACGATCTTCACCATCTGCGGGGTCGTCGACCACGGCGGCGAGCGACGCACCACGTTCCGCCTTTCCGACGAGGACGAGCGCCGCATCCTCGAGAAGTTCGTCGAGACGGTGATCCACGAGGACCCCGACGTCATCACCGGCTACAACATCGGGGGGTACGACATTCCCCTCCTCCTCGAACGCGCCGAGGCACTGAAGCTTCCGGCGCTCGCGATCGGCCGCGACCGCTCCGGTCCCCGGGACCTCGGAGAGCGGCTCTGGCGGCTCTCCGGTCGGATCATCGCCGACGCCTGGTGGTCGGCGCGTCGGGAGCTCCACCCGAAGCAGGAGACGCTGCAGTTCGTCGCCCGTACCCTCCTCGGCGACAAGAAGCTGGACGTCGACCGACGGCGGATCGAGGCGGAATGGGCGGCCGACCGGGAGCGGGTGATGGAGTACTGCGAACACGACGCGGACCTCGCCCTCCGCATTCTCCAGCGGCTCCGCACGATCGACAAGGCGGCCGACATGGCCACCGTGGCGCATCTCCCCCTCGAGGACGGGCTCAACGGCCGCACCTCGCTGTTCATCGACGCCATGCTCATCCCGCGCGCCGACCGGGAATCCGTCGGGGTCCCGCCCACCCACCGGGCCCGCCGCGATGCGCCCATCGAGGGCGGCTACGTTCACTCCATCCGGGCGGGGCTCTACAACTGGGTGGTCGTTCTCGACTTCAAGTCGATGTACCCCAGCATCATCATCTCGAAGAATCTCTGCTTCACGACCCTCTCGCCGACGGGAGCGACCATCGCCCCCTCGGGGGCACGCTTTCTGACCGCGGAGGAACGACCCGGCCTCATCCCGTCCATCCTGCGCGAACTGCTCGCCGACCGGGACCGTTTCCGCAAGCAGGCGACGGCCGCGACCACGGCCGAGACCCGCCAGTACTATGACGGTCTCCAGAACGCCGTCAAGGTCCTGATGAACTCGTTCTACGGGGTCCTGGCCTCGAGCTTCTACCGGTTCACCAACAAGGACATCGGCGCGGCCATCACCGCGTTCGCCCGGGAGGCGATCACCTCCATCATCCAGGCGCTCGAGACGGAAGGCCACGAGGTGGTCTACTCCGACACCGACAGCGTGTTTGTCCGGTCGCCGGGCTCCTCGCTGGACGAGGCCCGGCGTTTTGGGGAAGAGCTCTCCCGTCGCTTCACCCAGACGGGCGTCACCTTCGAGTTCCAATCGGTCTACGAGGCGCTCTTCTCCCACGGGGCGAAGAAGCGGTACGTGGGCCGGACCGTCTGGCCGAAGGAAGAGCTGGTGATCCGCGGCTATGAAAGTCGCCGGACGGACGCGTTCGACTTCCAGTCGGAGTCGTTGAACGAGGTCTTCGACCTGGTGCTGAAGGGCGATTCCGAGGCGGCGGTCCAGCGGGCTCGCGAGCTGGTGCGGGTCTGTCGCGAGGGGAAGGTCGAACCGGAACGGCTCGTGATCGCCCGGTCGGTCCGGGCCGAGGAAGAGTACAATGAGTCGACGCGCGACAACCTCCCGTTTCTCCGCGTGTTCAAGCAGCTCAAGGCCGAGGGCTACGACGTGATCCCGGGGATGAAGGTCGCCTGGATCGTCACGGACGCGGGAAAGACCCCCCAGGAGGTGGAGCCCTGGATCGAGGGTCGTCCGCTCACCAAGCCCCCCGACCACGAGTATTACGCCGAACGGGTCGCCCAGACACTCGCCCGAGTGACGGAGGTGTACAACTGGGACGCCCGGGCGTTGCTCGGGGGCAATGTCCAGCAGCGGCTGGACGCCCACGACGCGGCGGGAGGCGGAGCTCCTCGTCGCGCTCCGGCGACCCTCGATACCCCGGTCGGCGAGCTCGCCAAGCCGGCGAAGCGCCGGCACACGACGAAGGCGCTCTCGGAATTCGAGTGAGGATTACTTCGAGCCCGCGGCCCTCGCCGGCTCGGACGCCCACGCGGCGTGGGGACCCCGAAGGGCCAGGAGGGATCCCCCCACGGCGATGGGGATGCCGGAGAGCGCGAGCCACGGGGGTATCGAGCGGTAGATCGCGACGTCCAGGACGAGCGTGAAGACCGGGATTCCGGTCATCAGGACCGCCGGTAGCACGATCCCGACCATCTCGATCGCACGGAAGTACAGGTACGGCCCCGCGAAGAAGCTCGTGAGGCCGAGTACCACGACGAGGAAGGCGTCCCCCGGCGACGGGGGGAGGAGACCCGCCAGTCCTCCCGGGAGCAGCGGCGACAACGCGATCCCCAACAACCCGGCCAGCATCGTTCCCTGGCCGACCAAGGCGGCCATCGGAATCGTCCGGTTGGCGCGGGCCGTATAGAGGAAGTAGAGGGCCACGGCGACGGGGACCGCCGGGGCCGCGACCCAGGCCCAGCCGGAAAGGACCTGCACCGCGGTTCCCCCCGCGATCACCAACGTCGCGCCGAGGGTGCTCGCGACGAGCCCCAGCAGGAAGAGGGGCGAACGGAACCGTTCCCCGCCCTCGCGGTAGAGGAGAGCGAGCATGATCGGCGTCAGGACCACGTCCCCGAGCAGCGAGAGGAGGGACGTGTCCACCGCCCCCGTGAGGTACGTAGAGGCGAGGACCGCCACCTGCATTCCCGCCAAGAGCCCGGCGCGAAGGTACGCCCGGGGGTCCCCGAACAACCGGGGCACCACCCCGCCCTCTCGGCGGAACCAGGCGAGGAGGAGGAAGCCCGCGCCCCCGGCGAGGAACGGGTCCACCAATAGGCCGCTGGGGGCGGCCTTCGGGGCCCCGAGGACGAAGAAATAGTAGGTGGCCCAGAGGAAGGCGGCCAGGAACGCCAGAACGGCGGCCAGCACGACGCGGCGCTCGAGTCGCTGCGTGCTCAATCGACCTCCGTTCGGGGTACCGGGGTCGCGCGCGTACTCCTCTGCCTTCCTACGCGTATCCCGTGTACTCGAGTTTCCATTCCGGAAGCGAGACACCCGTTCCGCGGGTGACGACGCCGACGCCCCGGGCATCCCGGATCCCGGCGGACTCCAGGTGGGCGAGAACCCTCGGAACCGCGGAGGCAGCAACAACGACGACGAATCCGACCCCCATGTTGAACGTCTGGAACATCTCCCGATCCGAGACCGGGCCCAGGGACTGCAACCAGCCGAAGACTCCCGGGGGTTGGGGCCATTCATCGAGGAGGAACCGAACGCGTCGATGCAGGCGCACGAGGTTGCGGACCCCGCCTCCGCTCACATGGGCGAAGCCGTGGACGCCGGCATCCCCCGCCAGCGCCTCGGAGACGGGAACATAGCTACGCGTGGGCTTCAGCATCTCGCGGCCCACCGGGAGCCGCCCCTGGGGCCTTGGCTTCCGAAGGTCCACGCGCGCCTTCGTCAACAACTTTCGGACCAGGGTGTACCCGTTCGAGTGCAGTCCCGTCGAGGGAATCCCGATCAACCGGTCCCCTCGGCGGATCCGGTCCCCCAGGACCGCGGACCGGCGAGGGAAGAAGCCGAGCGCCGTTCCGCCCAGGTCGACTCCGCTGACGATGTCCGGGACGACCGCCGTTTCGCCCCCGAGGAGCGCGCAGCGGCCGGCGCGCAGCCCTCGATTCAGCCCTCGGCCGATCGCAGCAAAGACGGCCGCATCGGGACGGGCCGTCGATATGGTGTCGACGAAGCCGAACGGACGCGCGCCGACCGACGCGAGGTCGTTCACGTTGATCGCGACCATGTCCTCCCCGACCTCCTCCCAGCGACCCAAGGCCGACGCCAGTAGGACCTTCGTCCCGACGGTATCCGTAGTCACGGCGACCGTCTCCCCCCCGAGGCGGACCAGCCCCGCATAGTGGCCCGCGGGCCCGACGGCGCGCCCGTGCGAAGGGGGCGGGCGATATCGTACCGAACGGAGAAGCGCGCGGAGCGCGGCCCCGATCGCCCCGCGATCGACCCCGCTCCGGGCGTAGCTCCAATCCGAACGGAGGCGGCGGGGACTCACAGGTCGGCCGAGTCCTCCGAGGGGAAATGCCTTTCCCGGGGGCGCGCCGGCGGGGGCACTCGATTCATAACTCCGATGGGTCTCGACACGCAGGATGCCGAGCCGAGGGCGACGGAGTCGCCGCGGGGAGTCCTCTCGGGTCGTCGTTCAAGCCCCGGCCCAGGTGTTCGTCGGACGGGCCCTCATCCGGGGTCGAGTGCAGAGCGTCGAGATCGGGGTCGATGACGACGGGGAGATCGTCCGCATCGCCAAAACCATCCGCGGCGGAGAACGGGTCGACCTCGGCGAGCGGTTGATTCTTCCGGCGGCCACGGACGTCCACGTCCATCTTCGCGAGCCCGGAGGGTCCGAGGCGGCCGAAGGTTTCCTCAGCGGAACGGAAGCGGCCGCCCTCGGCGGCGTGGTGGCCGTCGCGGACATGCCCAACACGGAACCCCCGGTCAGCGACGGCGAGCGACTCGAAGCGAAGATCTCTCGGGCCCGTGGGCAGCTCGCGGTCGACGCGGTGATCTACGCCGCGGTGACGGACCCCAGGCGGGTCCCGGGGCTCGCCCACCTCGCCGGCGCGTTCAAGCTGTATCTCAGTCCGACCAGCGGGGAGCTGACCGCCCCCGCCTCGGGAACGGTCCCGGACATGCTGCAGGCCGTGGGCGACAGCGGCCTCGCGCTGAGCGTCCATGCCGAGGACCCCGGCCGTTTCCGGGCGCGCCCCTCGCTGGCGACGGTCGAGGAGTGGGACGCCCACCGACCCGTGGAGGCGGAGCTCGCGGGAGTCGATGTCCTCCTCGCCGCCCCTCCTTCGCTCCGCCTGAACGTCGCGCATGTGACGAATGCGCGGGTGTCCTCGCGCGTGCGCTCCGCGGGCCAGTGTTTCGAAGTCACCCCCCACCATCTCCTCCTTTCGACGTCGGGGAGGTCCGGTCCGCAGCTCAAGGTGAATCCGCCGCTGCGCTCCGAGCCCGAGCGGGCAGCGCTGTGGTCGGAGTTCCAAGCCGGGGCCATTCCCCTTCTCGCCAGCGACCACGCGCCCCACTCGCTGGAATCGAAGGGGAAGCCGTTCGAGCTCGCCCCGAGCGGAATGCCGGGGGTCGAGACGATGGTACCTCTCCTGTTGGAGAAGGTGCGCGCCGGAGAGCTCTCGCTCGAGGTCCTCCTGCGCGCCGCGAGCGACCGGCCGGCGCGATGGCTGGGTCTCCCTCACGGCCGACTCGCCCCCGGGAGTCGCGCCCATTTCATGATCGTCGATTTCCGCGACCGGCGAGAGGTTCGAGCGGACCGGTTACGGACGGCGTGCGGCTGGAGCGCCTTCGAAGGGTGGCCCGCCGTGTTTCCCTATCGGGTGTACCGATCCGGCGCGCTGATCGTGGAGGAAGGATCCTTTGTCGGGCGCTCGGACGGACGCGTCGTCCGGCCGGACTATGCCCTCCTCCGAGAGCGGGACCCGGAGGGCCGCCGATAGGGTCGCCCGCGGTCCTCTACCCGGCAACCGGCGGTGACGGTTCCGCGCTGGACGGCCGGCGCCGCCAGCGCAGCGCGAGATAGATGACTCCGAGGATAATCAGGGCCACCGCCGCGTAGTCCGCGTCCTGGAGGTAGGGAACGATCCGGGACCAGTCGTTTCCCAGCAGATAGCCCGCATAGATGAAGGCGGCCGTGAAGGGGGTCGCTCCCACCGCGGTGTAGATCCCGAACCGGGTCGGCTGCATGCGGGCTGCGCCGGCCGGGTAGCTGATGTAGCTGCGGACCACGGGAAGCAGCCGGGCCACGAGCACGGTTCCCTCGCCCCGGCGGGCGAACCAGCGGTCCATCGCGTCGAGGTGCTTCGGGTCGAGCCGAAGGAAGCGGGGCCCCTGCACGAGGAGATGGCGACCCCATCGGCCGACGGCGTACGAGGCGTACGCTCCCACGACCCCCCCCAGGAGAGCCGCTCCGACCGCGCCCGCGAAGGGATACGTCCCCTCCGCGACCAGAAATCCCGCGAACGGAAGTATCACTTCGCTCGGAAGCGGCGGGATGCCAAAACTCTCGACCGCCATGAGGGCGATCAGGGCCGGGAGCCCTCCGGCCTGCATGATCGTGATGATCAGGTTGACGACGGTCTCCACGATGGGGATGCTGCTCATCGATGCCTCCCGGGGGCCGGGCTACGATGGAGACGCGTTCGACAGCACCAACCTGAACGGGGTGGAAAGCCGGGCGTTCGTCCGGGCAGGGATACCATGGTACTCGAGCGGGGCCGAGCACCCGCCGCAGGAGACCGCCGGCCGCTGCCGGCCGAGGGCGATGGAGAGCGGGATCCCGACCTCGATCTCGCGGACGGGACCGGACGTTCGGGCGAGCGCTTCCTCGAGCTCCCGCAGGAGTCGACGCTCGTCGGGCGTCTCCGAATCGGCCATCGACTAGAGGAGGCCCGGAGGAGGATATAGGGCTACCCCCGGGGGGCGAACTCCGAGGAGAGTGGCGGGATCAGCGTGTCCCGCCGCCACCCGATTGGTCTTCCGCCTCGCCGTTCGTTTCGGACCCTTTTCCGGTCTTGGGGCCGCCCCGCTTCAGGATCTCGTTGCTGATCTTGTCGAGCTCCTGCATGAGCGAGTCGATGTCGGCTTCCGCCCCCTCTGCGGGCGGCGGCGAAGGCACGACCGGGCCGGCGACCGTCGGCGGGGGCGTCCCGAAGTCCTCGGGGGTCTCGAGGTAGGCGGCGG
>DASRSW010000001.1:0-73586 GCA_035656275.1 Thermoplasmata archaeon | reverse complement strand
ACCGCCGCGAGCACCGGCCTCGGGCTCCCCGGGGCGACGGTCACGGTCGCCGGGGGCTCGTCCACCACCACCAACCCCTCCGGGGACTACACCCTCTCCCTCGCCAACGGCTCCTACTCCCTCACCGCGAGCGCGACGGGCTACGTGGACAGTTCGGCCAGCGTCAGGATCTCTGGGTCGGGCGCCACGCAGAACTTTGGGCTCTCGGCGACGACGGGTCCCCCGGGGGACTACCCGGTCACTGGCCTCGTCGTGTACTTGTACAACTCGACACCCGTAGCCGGGGCCGCGGTCTCGATTGGCGGGGGCGCCACGGTTCGGACGGGGCTGGACGGAACGTTCGCGTTCCAGGAGCCCAACGGAACCTACCTACTGAACGTCTCGGCCGCCGGTTGTGGGTCCGTCTCGAGAGCCGTTACCGTCGACGGAGCGGCCGTGACTCTGACGGTCCCGCTTCCGTTCTTCGACTGGAACGTCAGCGGAAACGTCGTGGACTCGGTAACTGGGCAGGGAATCGCGGGCGCCAACGTCTCCACGCTGCCGGGGCCTATGACCGCGTCGGAGTCCACACAGACGGACTCGTTGGGGCAGTACCGCTTGGGCCTGCCGAACGGCACCTACTCCGTGAACGTGAGCGCGACCGGCTACGCCTCGACGGTTCTGGCCGCCACGGTGAAGGGTTCCTCGATCACGCTCGATGCCGTGCTGCAGGCGACGGGGGCCGTCCGTCGCTACCCACTGATGGGGACCATCACGTATGCGACCAACGGGAGCCCGGCTTCGGGAATCCCCATCCAGATCCTGCCCGGGGCCTCCGCCACCTCGAACGGGACCGGACAGTTCCTCGTGCTCTTGGCGAACGGATCGTACACCATCGGGGCCGTAGCTCCCGGATGGACGGCCTCTCCTCAGGGGGTGGAGATCCTGGGCCAGGCAACGCCGGTCTCGCTGAAGCTGTACCTGGAGACGTACCGCGTCTCCGGGTTCGTACGCTTCTCCGATGGGACTCCCGGTCCCGGCTTGGACGTGGGCGTCCGGTCGCTTTCGAACTCCACGCTGACCGGCCCCGATGGGTCCTACGCGATGGCGTTGCCCAATGGAACGTTCGTGCTCACCGTGAGCGGGTCCGGGGTCGAGCCCCGCAACCTGACCGTGAGCGTCCAAGGCGGACCCGTGACCTTGAACGTGGTCGTCGCGGCCGCCGGGACGTCGGCCACGACTCCGCCAGCGGGTGGCTTCGACCTCTCCCGTTCCCTCCTGGGCATGAACTTGCTCTTCTTGCTGACCCTCATCGGGGCCATTGCGGTCGCGGGTACCAGCGTCGCGGTCCTGGCGGTCCGCGCGCGCCGGCGGCGCTTGAAGCGAATGTAAATTCGCCTCTCCCGGCCTACTTCGGAACGGATCTCCAGTTTTCCGGAGCTGGGTGGCCGCCCGGCCGTCGAACCACGGCGTGGCCCTCCCCTTCTCCCCGAAGGCGCCCAGCGCTGAACGATCCAGGTCATCTCTTTGGACCCCACCGGAACCACGGCACGCGGACCCATTGGCCAGGACCCCACTCCGGCGCTCGCTATCCCGCCGCCGAGACCGACCTCCGGGACGCCGTACCTGACCTGCCCGGCGTCGTTACCGCCCACATCGCCCCTGACCGCCCTGTTACGGACCGTCTTTGAGGTGCGGGGCGCCCCTACACGAAGAGATTAGCATGTCACCTCCGCCGGGTACCCTCCCCCAGGTGTCTCAGGAGGGGAGGAATCCGGTCGACGCCGCCGGCGGGCCGGATTCGGTCCGCCTTCAGGGACCGGGGACACGTCTATGACCATGGAACCGCCCCCGGGCGCGCCTCCCACCATCCCACCGACCCCCCGCGCCCCCGTGGCGGCCGCCTCGACCGAATCCGAACGGCGGTCGCTGACCTCCGTGGGCCGTGGAACCGCCTGGATGGTGCTCGGCACGAGCCTGCTCTTCGTCTTCACCCTCCTCTCCCGGGTGCTCCTGGCGAGAACGGTCTCGCCGATCGAGTGGGGAGAGTTCTCGCTCGGGGTGGCCGTCGTGGGCCTGGTCATCGTGGTGGCCCTGCTCGGCCTCGACCAGGCGAGCGCGCGGATGCTGTCGTTCGAGCGCGACCCGGCGGCGCGCCGGGCGATCGTGGTGAAGGGGGTGGTCCTCGCGACGACCACCGGCGTGCTTGCATCGGCCGCCGTCTACCTCCTCGCCCCCTGGCTCGCCGGGTGGTTCCACACGCCCGGGTTCACCTGGGTCCTCCAACTGCTCTCCGTCACGGTGGGATTCTCCGTCATGACGTTCATGCTCGCCGCGCTCTTCCAGGGGCTCGAGGATGCGCGCCCGAATGCGCTGTTCAACCAGATGCTCAACCCCGGGCTGTTTCTCGGGTTCGTCGCGGTCGGGGTCGAACTCCACGTCGGATTCGCCGCCCTCATGGGCGGCTACGTGCTCGCGAGCGTGGCCGCGTTCGTCGCCCTGGCGTTGTATGCCGTCCGGCGGCTCCCCCACGCCGTACCGAGGGTGGCGGGCCCCCTCCCGCGGATCCCGCAGCTCTGGAAGTTCGCGGGGGCCCTGTGGGGGGTGGGGACCCTCTACTACGTCACCGCCTTCGTCGACACGCTGATCGTGGCCGTCTATTGGCCCGTCGCGGTGGTCGGGGTCTACGCCGCGGACATCAACCTCGCCCGCGTGCTGCTGGTCGGCAACAACGCCCTCACGTTCATCTTCCTTCCCGTGGCGGCGCGGCTCGCGCGTGACGGGGACATGCGAACGCTGCGGTCGACCTATATCGCCGGGACCCGGTGGATCAATCTCCTCACGACCCCCGCCGCCCTGGTCTTTTGCCTCGCCCCTGGTCTCACTCTCAGCGAGGTCTACGGGCCGGGCTTCGGTGCCGGCGCCGCGGCCTTGGTCGTGCTTTCCGCCGCTTCCTTTGCGTCGATCGCCATGGGGCCGGCGAACGCGAGCCTTGCCGGGCTGGGGGAGACTCGCTGGCTGCTGGCGGCGACCGTGGTCTCGGGGTCGGTGAACCTCCTCCTCAGCCTCACGCTCATCCCCCGCCTGGGCCTCCTCGGCGCGGCGCTCGCCTGGAGCGTGGCCCGGATCGCCTACCCGAGCGTCGCCGCGGTGAGGCTGTACCGAGGCTACCATGTCTCTGCCCTCGAGGGATCGCTCTGGCGGCCCCTCCTCTTCACCCTCGCGCTTGGCGCCCCGGTCGCCGTGGTGCTGGCGCCGGGACTTCCGCCGTGGGGCGTCGTGCCGCTCTACGGGATGGGCGTCGCGCTCTACGTGGCCGGGCTCATGGTGACGCATAGCCTCGAGCCGAGCGACCTCGTCCTCGTGCATTCCCTCGAGGCACGGATCGGACGTCCCCTACCGCGCCTTACGCGCTTTCTCGAGCGCCACGTGCCCGCGCCGGCTGCGGCCGGGTGAGCCGGCGGATCGCCCCGCGTGGGGCCGGAACACGGGGGGGCCCACCGTCGGGCGGCCCTACGCCCGGGTCCCGACGGGGACGGCACGACTCGGCGTCCGTCCAGGGGTCCTGGCGGGCTCTCCGGGCGGCTCTTCGAGGGGAAGGTCACCCGCTCCCGTTTCGCGGAGCACGCGGCGGAGAAGGGGCATGAGGCTGGGGCGCAGGGTCGGGTCGCGGAGGGCGAATTCCAGGTTGGTCGTCACCCAGAGGCACCGGTCCCCGATGTCGTGGCGGGTCCCCTGGAACGTGGCGGCGTAGACGGGTCGACGCTCGGCCAGGATCTGGAGGGCGTCCGTGACCTGGATCTCCCCATGGTAGCCCGGAGGAGTCTCGTCGATGGCCGCGAAGATATCGGGAGTGAGCACGTAGGCGCCCGTGATGCCGAGGCGGCTCGACGTCTCCTCGGGCGACGGTTTCTCGAGAAGACGGTCGCAACGGAACAGCCCCGGGCCGACCTCGTGGCCCTCGACGATCCCGTAGTGGCTGACCCGCTCGTCCGGCACGGTCTCGATGGCGAGGATCGGCGCGCGGACCCGTTCATACTGGGCCCAGAGCTGGCGGAGGAGCGGGGGGTCGCAGACGTGGATCGTGTCCCCCAGCAGGACGCCAAACGGTTCGCCGCCGGTATGATGGCGAGCGAGGCCGATGGCATCGCCGAGCCCGCGCGGGAACCGCTGGCGCAGATAGTGGAGCTGGGCGAGCCGGCCCAGCTCGGCGATATGCCGCATCTCGGGGCGGTCGCCGAGGCCGTCGAGCTCAGGGGAGTGGTCGAAGTGGTCCTCGATCGCTCGCTTGCCTCGGCCCGTGACGATCAGGATGTCGTCGGAGCCCGCGGCGATCGCCTCTTCGACCACATACTGGATGATGGGCCGGTCGATCACGGGCAGCATCTCCTTCGGCTGGCTCTTCGTCGCCGGGAGGAAGCGCGTCCCCAAGCCCGCGGCGGGGATCACCACTTTCATGCCGCACCCCCGGCCACGATGGAGGGCGCGGTCAGTCTGCGGGCCGGCGCGCCGCCCGCGCCCCTTCCTACCCCGAGCGAGACCACCTGGAGGTTCGCCCGCCGGGCCGCCGCCGGGGGCACGCCCCGTCGCAGGTCCACAAGGAGGCCCCGCGCCATGCGTCGGGTCCAGGCCTTCGTCCACCCGCGGTAGACCGGCCAATCGGTCTGAAGGACCGCCACGTCCGCTCCGTCGAGCGCCGCCGCCACGGAACGACGATATTCGATGGGGACCCCTCGGCGATGATCGCCGTTCCGCTCGCCGCCCTCCCAGGCGTCTCGGAACCGGGTCAATGCGACCGGGTCGTGCACGCGAGGAAGCGCGCCCTCGCCGACGAGCGCCCCGACGAGCGGGAAGGCGCGGGACTCGCGCACGTCGTCGGTGCCGGGCTTGAACGAGAGGCCCAGCACCGCCACCTTGCGGTCCCGTAGCGGACCCGCGGCCTCCTCGACCAGGCGGAGCGCGTGCGCGGTCTGCTCGTCGTTCACGCGCAGCGTGGACTCCCCGAGGCGGAAGCGGAGACCGAGGTCGCGGGCGGCGCCCACGATCGCCCGGAGGTCCTTGTCGAAGCAACTGCCGCCGAACCCCGGACCCGCCCGCAGGAACCGCCGACCGATGCGCGGGTCGGCCCCCACGGCCTCGAGGACCTGGTCCACGTGGACGCCCAGCCGTTCGGACATCCGGGAGATCTCGTTGGCGTAGGAGACCTTCAAGGCGAGGAACGCGTTCGAGGCATACTTTACGAGCTCCGCCCCCGTCGGGGTGAGGTCGAACACGGGGGCCCGGAAGGGCCGGTAGACCGCCCGCAGCCACGCCCGGCTGGGGGCGTCGTTCGTCCCGATGACGATGCGCTCGGGATAGATCGCATCCCGGATCATCGAGCCTTCGGCGAGGAACTCGGGGTTGGCGGCGACGCCCAGCGTTCGCGACGATCGTCCCGTCAACGAACGGATCAGCGGCTCCACCACGGTTTCGGTAGTGCCCGGGACGACCGTGCTCTTCACGACGAGGACGCGGCAGCGCGGGTTGGTGCGCAACGGCACCGCGATCGCCTTCGATCCGGCGACCAACGGGCGTAGGTCGATCCGGCCCGAGGCACGGGCCGGTGTCGGGAGGCAGAGGAAGATCCCCCGGCTCGTCGCGACTAGTTGTTCAATGCTATCGACGGTCGCGAAGCGGCCGGTGCGTCGCAGCTTCGTCAGAAGGGTCTGCAACTTCGGTTCGCGGATCGGGCTCGTTCCCCGATCGAGCGCCCGACGGACTTCGTGGTTCGTGTCGAAACCGACGACTCGGTGGCCCCGCGCCCCGAGGCTCAATGCCGTGGCTAGACCCATGTATCCCAGTCCGGCGACTCCGATACCTCCGGCCGCGGGAGGCCGTCGTCGCCGGGTCACGGACCCTCCGGGTCCCGTCGGCCGAACGGGGGGGTCCGCGGCGCGAAAGGCCAGGACGCGGAGGCCCATCGGGGCCGACCACGGTACGCCGGCCCGGTCGGGCATCCATGTGCTGCACTCGAGGGAGCCGCCGACCTCATGGTTCGTCCCGCGGCGTGCGGCGCGGAACGGGTTTTTGCGGAGAGTTGGGAGCCGCGGCCATGTCCCAGATTCGGGAGGGCGGCCAGGGCCGTTCCGCCCCCAGCGAGGGCGGCTCACTAGAGCGTGGTGCCGGGGGCGGGGGTGCCGCGGGGGCGCTGGCCCCGGTCCGGGGCCCGGGAGGCGCGATCAGGGGCCGCGCGGCCGGCGTCCCGTTCGGCACGGGCGGGCTCGAAAGCCTGCTGGGGGCGGCGATCGTCGGGCGTGAGGGTGGTGGCGCTGCGATCGGTCGCAGGCTCGCCGGCTCCGTGTGGCGGGGGAGCGACCGCTCAACCCCCGGACGGTAGTCCCAAGGGATCCCCCCAGAGGTTGGCGACTTCCCCCCGCGTGCTCCGACTGGCGGGGCGGACCGCTCTACGGGTTGGCCGGGCCCACGGCCAAAGCTCACCGGAGGCGCCGTCGGTGCGCCGGGAGGTGGACTCACAGGGCTCGCTGGCCCAGGGGGCTCGTCCCGACCGTCCCCCGTGGACGGTCTACGGGTGGTCTCGCGGGTGCCGAGGTAATGCACGATGAGATAGAGAGCGAGTACCGCGCCGATCAGGAGGGGGATGTACGGAATCCAGCTGGAAAGGGACCGGATGGAAAATCCACCGGTGGGCGGCGCACCGTGGGTCGGGATCGCGGTCAATACAGCCGTGATGGATCCGCCCCCCTCCACTGTCACATCGGTGGAGGCATTGGCCGGGTTGCCGACGAGAAGGCTGCCGCTCGGCACCCACTGGGTGAAGGCAAAGCCGGGGCAACTCGGGGCGATCGCCGGATACGTCGCCGCCGGGAGCGGTTGCGTGCTGCCGTCCCGGAGGAGGATCGAGTCGAGAGTGATCGGTCCGCAGCCGGAAGGATTGACGAAGAAGGAGATGGTGTAGGTGGGCAGATTCGACGTCGGGTTGACGGTGATCTGGAGGAACGCCGAGACGGAGGCGCCCACCGAGTCGGTGATGGTCAGGCTCACGGAGTAGTTCCCCGGGGCGACGAAGACGAAGCGGGGCGCCGTCAGATTGGACGAGGCGTTCGGGGCGAAGAGCCAAGCGTACTGGAACGGCGCGGTGCCCCCTCCGACGCGGCCGGTGAACGACACCGGCAAGGGGGTCAGCCCCGACGTGACGTTCGCCGTGACGTTGGCCGTCAACGGTGGGTTGATCGTGACGGACGTCGTTGCGCTGGCGGTGTTGCCGTCGGCGTCGGTGACGGTGACCGACACCGAGTAGCTACCGGCGGCGGTCGGTGCGCACGTGAACGTCGACAGGTTCCCGTTAGTGCACCCGGTCGGCAGGTTGGCATACGCGTAGCGGTCGCCCCCGGAGCCGCCGGAAACGGAGGTGACGAAGTCCATGGTCTGCCCGACGTCCAGCACCGACGGCGTCGCCGAGAGCGTGGCGGTCGGCGCGCCGACCACCTCCAAGGTGGCGCCGGCGCTCGCCTGGCTCTGGACGGAGTCGGTCGCGGTCACGGTGACCGAGAATGTACCCAACTGGGTGGGCGTGCAGGTCAGCGTCGTCGTCGACGCCGAGGTGCAGCCGGCGGGAAGGCCGGTGTACGCTTCTCCGAATGGGGCTTGGCCACCCGAGACGGTGACGGTAAACGTCACGGATCCTCCGAGATCGCGCACCGGCGGGGTGACCCCCAGGGTCACGACGAGCCGGGAGGCGACCGAGATACTGACGGAGCCATTGGCCTGCCCTCCGACGGAGTCGCTGAGCCCCACCAGGATGGCGAACGTGCCAGTAACGCTCGGTCGGCACCGCAGGGAGTTGGTATCCGCCGAGCCGCACCCGTTCGGCAGGTTCGACCAGACGTAGGAGATGGGTTCCGAGCCACCGGCGGTCGAGACGTTGAGGGTCGTCGCCTGGCCCACGTCTAGGTTCGCCGGGGCGGCGATTACCGACGTGATGGAGGGATAGGCGTTGACCGTGAAGGTCAGGGATGCCGAATTCGTGACGCAGATCGGACAGGCCCAGCTGGCCGTGACGTTGACATCGAATTGTCCGGTCGCCGAGGGCGCACACGAGAACGAGGCGGAGGTCGACGCGCAACCGGCCGGGAGGCCGGTGTAGCTGTAGCTGCAGGTGCCAACCACGGCAAGGCAGGCGCCGGACGCGTTGAAAGTCGCACTGACGCCCGTGTCATCGGGATTGGGAGAGACGGTGAACCCGTTCGCGGCGGGCACGGCGGTCCGCGCAGCCCCCAGGCGGGAAGGGGACCAGTGAGCCCCCAGGCCGAGCGACGCGACCGTCGGTGAGACGATACCGATCACCAGGACGGCCAGTACGAGCGCGGCGGCCGTCCACAGGGGGCGTTCCCGCACGGCACTCACCGAGAGATGTTCCCCGGCGGCGAGCCATAATCCCATCCTAACTCGCCGGGTAGTCCGTTACCCCCCGGACCCGGACGACCCCCAGCGCCGGCGGAGGGGAGTGAGCGTGGCGGGCCCCCGGGCCGCCCTCGCTGCAACGGGCGTGAGACTAGCGTTGATCCAATGTATTTCGACGCGCACCAGTCGGTTAGGCCCTAAGGCGCGGCCATTTGCTGATGAAGGACCATACCCGACGCGAGTATGGCGCGTCCGCGAGTCGCGGGTGTCTCCGTCGGTCTGACGATACTGGCGACCTTCCTAATGCTCGGGGTACCGGCTTCGGGGTCCCCCCACGTCCTGCGGACGCACCTGACCGTGTCACCCGGCACAGTCGGGGCACCCGGCGACGTTTCTACGCTCGCCGCGACCTGCCCGTACTCCGGCCTGGCGTGGCACTGCTCGCTCCGGCTGACGGAGTCGGCCCGGTCGAACGCTAACGCCACTTGGACCAGCTCGAGCACGGGGCAGGCGACCTTCTCGCCGAGCGGAGGGACGTTGAGCCCCGGCTCCTCGGTCAACGTCACGGTGGTCATCAGCTCGTGCGGGGGGAGGTACCTCCTGAACTTCACAGGTCCCCAGAACATCGCCCAGGCCACATTCACCTGCGGCTGAGGGGGCCTTGTTGAGATCGTGGTGAGGGGGTGATCGATGGGACGAGGAGCTTCACGGTAATCCCTGTGAGGTGAAACCCGGTACCCCTTCCGACGGTCCACGCCCAGAATGGCTGACCCCGGCCCGGGAATCGGCGGTGAGCCGTCCTAGCCGATTCGGGGGCAGAATCGACCCGGCTCGTTTGACCCATTGCATGGCCCACCTTCCGCTAGCCTGCCTACGCCGGAACCGGCCGTCCGTAGACCTGGTCGGAGGCTCTCTCGTGCCGGCCCGTTCCGCCGACCCGGCCGACGGAGCGCTCGGCCCCGGATCGAGGCGGGTCTGGGGAGGTCCCACCCGGCCGGCCAAAGCGAGACGACAAGGCTACGCGGCCGAGGTCGACGCCCAGTTGGTCTTGCACCTTCTTGCTCGTCCCAAGGACACGGGCAGGCGGGCCGGCGATACGGCGTTACTTTGGAGTTAGGTTATAACTCTGGAAAAGATACCGTCGCTGGAGACCAGGGGTATCCGGGGAGTTCGGACGTTCGAGACCAAGGCGGAAACGCGAGGTGGGGCCCCCGTTTCCAGCGACCTCCGGGTCCGCTTCGAGGAGCTTCGGGTCCAGACCGCCGCTTGGGTCGAAGAGCTGACACGTTCCGAAGCGGGACTGAACGGCTCGGACCCGCACGCCACGGTGGAAGCGAACCTCGATATCATCCACGAGTTCTTCGGGAAGTGGTCGCTCGAGATTCTCGTCACCCTCTCTTCGCTGCGCGCCGCCGGGTTTGAAGAGCTCCGACGGCAGCTGCGTGGAATCACCCCTCGCGTCCTTTCCGGGCGGCTAAAATCCCTCGAGGGGCGCAATCTGGTGGTCCGTCAGGTGCTGGATGAACGACCCCCGCGCGTGCGATACCGGCTAGCGCCGGACGGCGAGACCCTCGCGCGGCTCGGCGAGCCGATCTTTCTGTTCCTGCGACTGCGAAAGCGCGGCGCGCCCTCCCCATAAGGTCGGGCCCACCCTCACCCCGGGTTCCGCACCCCGGGGCCGGCCCTCGGCGCCCAATCCCCGTCGGACCCAACATGACCGGGGAACCGACCGATTTGACACCATGTTATCGTCGCGATACGTACGGTCTTTATCTCGGCCCGGGGTCGAGAGCTCAAATGCGGGCTCCGGGGATCTTCCTGCCTTACACCTTCGAGGGGCATCGGCCCTCGCAATCCGCCGAGGGACGACCCACGCCGATTGAATCCCCTGAAGGTAGAGGCGCTGGGGGCATCAATGGCTCGGCCCCGGCGCGCCCGACCGAGCCAGCGGCCGGTAAGACGCGGCACCTGGTCCTCCTGCCCACCCTGAACGAAGAGGATGGGCTCGAGGCCACGTTGCGCGAGTTCGGCCGGGTTGCGTTCCGCTCTCCTCAGTCCGCTCCGTCGGTCCTGGTGGTCGACGGCAACTCGACCGATGGGACCCGCGCGGTGGCGGACCGGTGGAACGTGCCCGTACTGACGCAACGCTCCCGGGGGAAGGGGGCGGCCATCCGGGAGGGGCTCGCTTGGGCGGCCGGGCACGGGTACGACGCGGTGGCGGTCATGGACGCGGATGCCACGTACCCCGGTGGCTCGTTGCCGGCGCTGTTCGACCTCCTCGACCTCGGTCGAGACCTCGTCGTGGGCGTCCGACGTCGGGAGACCTCGACCCTTCGTACCGTTCGCGACCTGATCCACCGGGTGGGGAATGGGCTGCTCAACTTCACCGCGGCACAGTTCACTCGTCAGCCGCTCCTCGACGTCTGCAGCGGGTTTTGGGGCGTCCGCACGGAGGTCCTCCCCGCCCTCGGACTTGAGTCCAATGGATTCGACATCGAAGCCGAACTCTTCGTCAAGGCGTTCAAGAGCAAATGCAGCGTTGCGCAGTTCCCGGTCACCTACCGAAAGCGCGTAGGAACGGCGAAGCTCCATGCCGTCCGAGACGGTGCTCGCATTCTGCTGTCCATCCTCCGTCACTCCCTTCGTCCGATCCCGGCGACGGCGGCGGCCGGTCCGGGCGGGGGGACCGAGACCCGCCCGCTGCTGAATGCCGTCCTCCTTGGACTCGCGCCGGAGCACGTCGTCCTGATGAGCTCCCCCGACCGGTCCGCCGAGACGGCCGCCGTCGCCCGCCGCCTGACGGTGGCCGCCCCCCAAGCTTCGGTCGTCCGGGCGACGCTCCCGTCCCGGCCGTCGACGCCGGCGTTAACCACACTCTTGCCGGGGCTCACGGAGCCCGTCAGCGGACTCGGGTCGACCGTGGTTGTCGCGTTGCCGGAGCGCGAACGTTTCACCAGCGACCCCTCTCCCCTGTGGTTGGGTATTCCGCGGACCGGTCGGATCGTTTGCTTGCGCGCTCGGCCGGGCGGGGACCGGGCCCCACCGCTGGCGGCACCAGCGACTCCGCCGCCGTTCCATCGCGAACGGCTGCCCGGTTGGCCGTTCGCCGCGCTCTACATTCTGTGCGCCTCGCTCGAACCGACCTGGTCGCGACGCGAGCTCGTCCTGCTGGGGGCCAACGCCGCCGGGTTCCCGATCGAGGTCGCGCGGCAGGAACCGCCCGCCGTCCGGCGCCCGCCTCGGCCGCGGGCTCTCGGCGCTCACCGGCCCTCCTCACTCCGGCGATTGGTGGGAGGCTGACGTGAGGGAGAGGGTCGGCCGATGATGCGACGCACGCCGTGGAGGGTGGAGACCCCCGTCGGCGGCCCCGCGTGGTCCGAGGGCGAGGCCGGCGCCGTTCTCGGAAGGGGACGGGCTTCGGTGGTCGATGCTTCCCTAACCTCCGCCCGTCCAGGAGGCCCCGCGTGACCGAACCCGGCGCCCCGCCGATTCTTCCACCCCCTCCCCCGACCCCGCCCAAGCGCGAGGGAGACCCACGCGTCGGAGTGCCCGACGCCGAGGTTCTCGCGTGGCAGACCAGCCCCCCCTGCATCTGGATCTCCGTGTCGTCGGCCGGACCCGTCGAGCCCATCGGGCGCGGGGTCCAGCGGCAGCTCCTCGAGCGGCGCGTGCCTGCCGAGTTGGTCTGCGTCGACCCCGTAGAATGGGCGGACCGATGTGCTGGCGCCCGGGCCGATCCCGACCTGATCGGTTACCTCGCCGATATGGCCGCTGCCATGGCGAGCCGGGACCGGACCGTGGTGGTCGCCGGCCCGTCCCTGGACTCGGAGGCCACGCGGACGGTGCGCCATCGCCTCACCGGATTGATCCGGGTATTGCTAGAACCGGCCGGCACGGACGGCAGGCCACCCCCGATCCCCACCATCTACTGGTTCGTGGAGGGACCCCACATTCAGGAAGCGACGATTCCGGCGGCGACCTATCCTCTTGAGAGTCCGCGTTCGGGGCCGGACCCGGAGTCGGACGATCGCGCCGATGTCGTCGTGAGTGGAGTACCGCGCCCCCCCGGCGTCCTCGCGGGGGATATTGTGGACGCCTTGTTCCGCGCGGGTTGGTTGAGCGCGCCGCTGGGTCCTGGGGTCGAGCCCGGTCGACTTTCTCCGGGGTCGGGCCCCGAAGGGGCCCCGGCTCCCGGACAGCTGCTGGCCGTCGGGACCGCCCGCTAGGGGACGGGAGCCCCGGCGGCTCACCTCCCGCTCAGAATCTCCGACTTTCCTGCCCTCGGGTCCCTGGGACCGCCGCTTCGTCGCGCCCCCGCGCTGGGGGTCGGCGAGGGTCATACCATTCCCGAAGCGGGCCCCGGAGGGATGGTGGGGGGCTACGCTACGAGCCGTAACGCCGCCGCCGCGGGAAGTTCGAGCGGGTTCCCCCTGCGGAAGGAGCGGCTTCTCCCGGGGAGTCGCAACCCCGCGGCGGCGTCGTTCTCCGGCGTCGGAGGGCTGCGCCTCAGTCGACCGTTTCGAGCGGGTGCCGGCCGATCAGGTCGCGAATGCTGTACCCCTCGATCGAGCCGGTGTATTCCCGCATCAACGTCGCGATCATCTGGGCGGCCTCGACCGGGTAGCGGCCCACGGCGGTCTCCGAGGCCAGGACGAGGCCGTCGGCGCCATCGAGGAGCGTATTCAGTACGTCATTGACCTCGGCCCGGGTGGGAGAGCGCCGAAGGACCATCGACTCGAGCAGGTTCGTCGCCACATAGACGGGGACGCGGAGCGCGTTCGCCTTGCGGATGATCGCTTTCTGCAGGAGCGGGATCGCCTCGAGCCGGACCTCCCGCGAAAGGTCCCCCCGGTCGATGAGCAGCCGGTCCGCGCTGCGCGCGATCTCATTGAGGTTGCCGACGCCCCGCCGACTCTCGATCTTTGCGATGATGGTGGACCGTTCCATCGTGAGGGCACGGGCGAGGGCGACCGCGCCGACGTCTTCACAGAACGAGATCGCGTACTCGCGGACGCCGTGGGCCAAGGCGATGCGGATCGCGTCGACGTCCTTGTCCGACAGCGGGGGGAGGTTGGGCGAAGGGAGGGCCGTCACCGCCTTCCGGGTGCCGACGTCGCCCCCCGTGACGACGACGGCCGTGGCGACGCCCGGACTCTTGCGGACGACCCGCAGGATGGCGGAATCGAAGTCGACGCTGACCCGGGCGCCGAGGGGTAGCAGGTCCACCGCGAATCCCGGCGTCAGCGGAATCGTGTGCGCGTCGCCCTCGACCGGGTCCGAGACGAGACAGACCTCCTGGCCCTTTTCCAGGGTCGCCCCGGGCCGCATGGAGCCGGTCCGGATCTGAGCGCCCTCGGTGTCGAGCGCGATCGGGACGTTCGTGCAGCCGCGGACAAGTTCGATGATCGAGGCGAGGGAGTCGATGTCGGTGTGGGACATGTTGATCCGCAGGCTCGTGGCCCCGGCTTCGACCAGGCCGGCGATGGTGCGCTCGTTGAGCGAGCTGGGCCCCAGGGTGCAGAGGAGGGCCCGATCGACCGGTAACCGGGGGGAAGACACCGGCAGTTCGTGTTCGACCTCGGGAAGCCCCGGTCCCAGTTCGACGGCACTCGAGTCGCGGTACACGATGGCCAACTCGGGCGGGGGGGGATGGTCCCTCCGTAACGGGTCGGGAACCCCCTCACCGTTTCAAGGGACGGGGAGGGCGAGAGGCTCGGTGGGGCGTACCCCGGGTTTCCAGGGGTAACCTCGACTCCCGGCAGAGGTTGCCAGAGGAGGGAATCGAGGTCAAAGGGGACGCCCCCGTTGCCCGCCGACGGGCCTCGCCCCACCGCGGTCGGGCCGTACCCGGGACCATCTTACCCTCTCATCTGCGGGCCGCCTCGACAACGGTCTGGTAGAATCGCAGGTACGATCCGACCGCGGCGGCGAAGCTGTACTCGCGCCGGACGATCTCCCGTGCGGCGTCCCCCAGCCGGCGAAGTTCTCCGGGCTCGGCCAGCAGTTCCCGAATCGTGCCTGCGAGCTCCGTTGGCGAAGCGTAGAGTCGGCCCCCTCCCGAGGCGAGCAGGCCCCGGTGGGCGGGCTGGTCACGCGCGATGACGGGGAGACCCGCGGCCATCGCCTCGAGAATCGAATTGGGCATCCCCTCGAGGAAGGAAGGGAACACGAAGAGGTCCATCGCCGACAGGTACACCGGAATCCGAGAGGTATCCACCTCGCCGACGAAGTGAACACGCGGCAACACGTCCTCGAACGCTCGGCGAATCGCTCGGTGATAGCCGTCGCCGTAGTACGGTTCCCGGTCCCCCCCCACGAGCAGGAGGTGGAGGTCGGGAAGGGTTCGAAGAACGGCGTAGAGCTCTTCGATGTTCTTGCGCGGGATGATCTTGCCCGTGAATCCAATCAAGGGAACCTCGGGCGGCAGCCCGAGCTCCCGCCGCGCGGCCTCACGCGGCCGGTCCGCGGGGAACCGGTCGAGGTCGACGCCGTTCGGTATGCACGTGGCGCGCTGGCTTGGAAACGCGCCGAGGAGGTGCGGGGCGTTGACGACCACGGCGGCCCTCGAGAAGAGCCATGGGTTGACGAGGCGCACCGCTAGGCGCCCCGTGGCACCGTACCGGCTCCCCAGGTCCTCGGTCGGATGGGCTCCCAGTCGGACCACGAGCGGCCGGGCCCGCGCGAGACGGCTCGCCGGCAGCGCGTAGTACTGGTCGAACACATGGACCAGGTCGTACTGCCCTCGCCGCCGGCGGATCGCCTGCGCCAGCTCTGCGATTCCCCGCGGGAACCGCAACGTGCCGACCTCGACGAGCCGGTCGTCGTGCGGCGGTCCGGCGGGAGCACCGGGAGAGCGAAGGCACAGCATCGTCCCGTCCACGAACGGGGCGAGCCGGCGGAACAGCTGCGCCGCCTGGACCGCCTGGCCTCCCCCCTTGTCGAGATGGGCGATCGCATAGAGGACCCTCACCGGTTCACCTGTCGGCGCGGCGCCCCCACCCTAGCGCCACGGTCGGGGATAGCCCCGGTCGTTATCCGGGTGTTAGGGAGGGTATTAGTGCCGTCCCGTCGGTCGCGACGTATTCCGCCACGCGCTCTCGTCACCGGTGCAGCTGGGTTCATCGGCAGCCAGCTGGTCGAGCGACTCCTCGCGATGGGCTACGCCGTCACTGGCGTCGACGACTTCGACCGCTTCTACTCTGGCGCCGCCAAGCGCCGGAACCTTGCGCGGGCCCTGCGGAACCGCCGGTTCCGCTTTCTCCGCCGCGACCTCATGGCCCTCGACGCGCAACCGCTCCTCAAGAACGGTACGGTGGTCTACCATCTGGCCGGACAGCCGGGGGTGCGCCCGAGCTGGGGGCATCAGTTCGACCGTTACGTCCGCAACAATGTGCTCGCCACCCAGCGCCTGCTCGAGTCGGCCCGGCGACGGCCGATTGCCCGGTTCGTCTACGCCAGCTCCTCTTCCGTCTACGGCGCCCAGCCGGACCGACCTCTCGGGGAGGAGACCCTTCCCCAGCCCATCTCGCCGTACGGGGTGACCAAGCTCGCCGGAGAGCATCTCTGCCGGGTCTACCAACGCGCCTTTCACGTCCCGTCGGTGGCGCTGCGGTTCTTCACCGTCTACGGCAGCCGTCAAAGACCCGATATGGCGTTCCACCGATTCTTCGAGTCCGCCCGGTCGGGTCGACCCATCTCCGTGATGGGCGATGGGAGGCAGCGCCGAGACTTTACGCACGTCTCCGACATTGTCGATGGCCTGATCGCGGCCGCGGGCCCCGACGTCCCGGGCGACGTGTACAATCTGGGCGGCGGATCCCCGGTGCGGCTCTCCGAGGCCGTGCGCCTCGTGGAGGAGGTCAGCGGTCATCCGCTGGCCCGTCGGCGGCTGGCCCGGGCGGCGGGAGACCCAACGTCCACCTGGGCCGACACCACCCGCGCCGCCGCCGACCTCGGTTTCCACCCGCAGGTGGCCCTCCGAGACGGCCTGGCGGAGCAGTGGGCCTGGCACGACCACGGTGAAGAAGTGCCCAAGGTCCGCTAAGCGGTTGGTTAGGACATAATCGGACCCTTCCCAAAGGTAGACTACCCGTTCTCGCCCCTCGTCCACTTATGGCGCGGGTGGGAGGACTCCACCCCTCGCCGTGGGGGGCGCGATGAAACCGCCCCCGAGCGTAGAGGGGGGCACGGGGGCGGTCCGGACGCTCCCGCTGGGTTCACCCGGCGTGCGTCCGGAGCAGGTCCGGCCCGGAGGGACGATGGCTCGGCGAATGCGCGTGCCCATCGCCGTCGCCGCGGTCGCCATGTTCGTCCTGAGCGGGCTCCTCTTCGCGGTGATGGGGTCGGCGCCCCTCCGCGTCCCTTGGGTCTCCCCCCCGGCCAACCCGGGAGGCCCCGCCAACGTCCCGGTGCTGAAGATCCAGCACGTCGTCGTCATCGTCCTCGAGAACCGGGAGGTCGGAGATGTCTGGGCGCTTGCGCCGTACGAGCGGTACCTCCAGGCTCACTTTGGAAACGCCACGAACTTCTACGCCCTCTGCCACGGGTCTCCGCCGAACTACATCGCCATGACCAGCGGCCGGAGCGAGAACTGCGGGGCCAACGTGACCGGGGCGGTCAATGCCACCAACCTCCCCGATGTGCTCGAAAAGGCCGGCCTCTCCTGGGCCGGCTACTTCGAATCGATGCCCTCGGCCTGCTATCCGTACACGCAGGGGAGCTACGTCGCTTGGCACAATCCCTTCGTCGCGTACGATGACATCATCGACCACCCCGCGCGGTGCGCCTCGCACGTCCTCCCCAGCGAACGGTTCAACGCCAGCGTGGCGAACGGGACGCTACCGACGGTCTCCTTCTACGTGCCCAATTCGATCGACGACTGCGACTACTCGCCGCTGGTCGTCTGCGACCAGTGGCTGAGGAGCTTCCTTTCCCCGATCCTCAACTCCACCAACGCGCCCGAGCAGACCCTGGTGAGCTCCACCGCGTTCTTCGTAGTGTACGACGAGGGATCGACCAACGCCGGCTACGCCAGCACCGTCATCACCCCCGACTGCCTGCAAACCACCGGCAAAGCGCTTTCGACCTGCGGGGGCCACGTCTACCTCACGGTCGTGAGCCCCTATTCGCTCGGGACCCGCCTGACGAGCGACGCTAGCTCGTTCAGCGTCGCCTCCACCATCGAATGGCTGTTCGGCCTGCCCAGCGACGGCGGCTACGACAGCAGTTCGGATTTTCCCGCCATGACGGGATTGTTCACCTTCTCTTCCAACAGCCCCTGAGCCGTCGATGGGAGCCCGCCGCCCGCACCTGCGAGCTTCCTCTCCCGGCCACACCTCCCGGGCGGCGGACCAGTTGGTGACGCCGGGGGAGCGGAAGTCGGGGGAGGACCTTCGGCAACCCCAAGGCCCAGCCATGGCCGGTGGGACGCCGCGAGCCTTCCCTCCGCCCCTGGAAGGCGTCGTTGGCGCGCGACGGTCGGAACGAACGGCGGGCGCCGCTCCCGAGCCCGAGTGGCCCCCACCGATGGCCCGGGTCTGGCCACTGCGCGCGGGGGAGCCGCTCACGCGCCCACCGCCCAGTCCGCGGGCGGACCCCCCGCCCCCTCCGCCACCTCCGCCACCACCGCCCCCGGATCCCCCGCGTGGCGGGCCGGCGCTCCTGGCCCTCTTCCTGAGCCTGCTTGGTTTTCTGGGCGTCGCCGCCCTCCTCTACGGCTACAAGTTCGAGGGGGTCGGAGCGTACTGGCACGGCATCGCCACGCGCGACCTCTACGTCGTGGCGTTGGGCATGGCCGCCTGCCCGCTCCTGCTCACCGTCGGCCGCCGCGTCCCCCTGGCGTTCGTTCCGCTTCCCGTGCTGCTGGTCGTCCTGATCTACCCGCTGTGGAGCCCGTACGGCATCCCGTACTCTCGGGATGCGGTCTTCAACTTCTCGTTCGCCCAAGCAGTCCTCGCGAACGCCACCTGGAGCCCGACCCTCGACGTCGCCGGGCAGGCGGTCACGTACAGTTACTTTCCCGGTGGAGCGGTCTACAACGCCGAGGTCGCCTCGCTCACCGGACTCCCGATCCTGTCGACGTTCAACTGGTCGTACCCGCTCTTCCGCCTCCTCGTCCTGCCGGCCGCGGTCTACGCCATCGGCCGTCAGTTGTTCGGGGGCCGGGTGGCCATGCTCGGCATGTTCCTCTACCTCGCCGTCCCCTCGATCGAATTCGGCGAACCCACCCAACAGGACTTCGCGATCGCGTTCTTCGCGCTCGTCGTCCTCGGCATCGTCTGTCTCGCGGCGGCCGAGCACCATCGCGTCGGACTCGCGGCCGTGACCGTCGTCTTCTCCGTCGCGGTCCTCCTCAGCCACCACGTGAGCGGCTACGTGTTGCTCCTGTGGCTGCTGGCGATGGCGACCCTCCCGTTGGTGCTGCGTCGACCGAACGCGTTCCCGCGGGCGCAGGTGCCCCTGCTGTTCCTCGTGGTGCTGGTCGCGTGGGCGGGCTACTCGGCGCTCGTATCCTACCCCGTGATTGCCCTCCAGTACGGGCTCCTGAAGGCAAACCTCGCGGGGGTGCTCCATCCGGGCGGGGGTCCGGTCAACACTCCGGGGGGGACCTTCCCCGTGGACGAGCTCGCATGGATCGGGCTCGCGGTCCTGCTCCTGGTCGTGGGGTCGCTCTTGACCTTGCGTGTATCTCGCCGACGGCGCGACGAGCCGTTCGTCGCGTTCGCCCTCCTTTCGTCGCTGCTCGTGGGCGTGATCGCGCTTCCGTTCGTGTCGACCGGATTCAGCTTCCTGGCGCTTCGCCTGCTGGAGTATGTGGGCCTGATCCTGTGTCCCGCGGCGGCCTGGTGGCTTCTCCATAGTCTCGGCGAGACCGCCGCCAAACACGCCGCTCCGTTCCTCCCCCGCCGCCGCCCCCGCGGCCGGCCGGACTGGGTTACCACCATCGCGGTGCCCGTCGTGGCCGGTTTCCTCATGTTCGGCGGGGGTTCGATGGTCTCGCTGACGACGCGCGACCAGTTCTCCCCGGGGGCCGCGACCCTGATCGACGCCCCCCGCTACGTCGACCCGAACGCGCTCAGCGCGGCCGAGTGGGCGGAGGCGCACCTGAACGGGAGCCACGCGCTCTGGGGGGACGAGCTCGTCACCACGACCTTTTCCGGCTTTGGCCACCTTCGGGTCCATTACAACGGGTTTCCGCTCTTCAACGGCACCGGGTTCGTCCGCAGCGCCGTGGCGCAGCTCGCCGTCGGCGACTACGTGGTCCTGGACGCGTACATGACCACCTCCTACCTGCCGGATGTGTTCGACGGGCCGGCGACGGAGCAACCGACGGCGGCCATCGCGCCCGCGGACCTCCAGAAGTTCTTCAACCCGTTCTACTTCTCCGAGATCTACCAGAACTCCGTCTTCACCATCTTCGTCATCGACCGGATTCCCCCGGTGGCCTGAGCAGCCCGGGGCGGGCGCCGGGCGCTACTGGATCTGGACCGTCAGGGCCGCGGTCCGCAGCGTGGCCCCGCCGGAGTCCGCGAGCGTGAGGTAGATGGCGTACTCCCCCGGGTAGCTGTAGCTGAACGTGAGGTTGAGCACATAGGTCTGCGACGCGGGGAGATTGAACGCGGTGGAGCTCTGCGTCGCGTTGCCGAGCGCCAACGGCAGCGACCACGGAATGACGTGGTAGCCGTTGGTCGGGCTGGCGGAGATGTTGACCGATTGCAGCGCCAGCTGAAGCTCTTGGGAGGCGCCTCCACTCGTGACGGAGACCCACACGGCCAAGACGCTGCGGACCGTGCCCTGGGTCGGAAGCGCGGCGACGGAACCGCCCGGCCCTTCCAGAGCCAGCGCGGCCGCGGGATGGACGTTCGGGTGGACGGCGGAGAGGTAGACGATCGCCGCCAGGGCGATGGCGGTCGCGGCGAGGAGTCCGAACGCCATGCGGCGCTGGCCGAGGGTGAATCCGGGCATGGCACTGAGGACGGACACGGCCCGTCGTAGCCGCGTGGCCACCATCGGAGCGTCCCTAAGGCGGACCGCGAGCGCCAGGAGGGCGAGCGCCGCGGCCACGGTCGCGAAGAACGGGGCCGGAAGGCCGCCGTGCAACGCGAGGGCGCCCAGCCCGAGGAAGATGTTGATCGCCACACTGAGCCCGGCGACAATTGCGAACGAGGCCGCGAGGGGCAGATGGGAGCGGCCGGGGAAGAGCAGCGCGCCGATCGCGTAGCCCGGGATGAAGAGCAGCTCGGCCATCCCAAGGGGGACCTCCAGGAGGGGCGTCGGAACGATCACGACCGCCCCCAGGTAGACGATCATCGCCACCGCGCAGGCGAACAAGTACTCGGTACGGTAGAAGTCGGTCGGCCCGTCGTCGGGCTCGGCGGCGGACACGACCCGGAAAGCTACGACCTATAGCCTCAACGTTCCCTTACGAGTCGGTTAGGGCGTACCTCCGAGACAGGCCACGTTGAGCCGGCGGCCAGCCGCCCGTTCGCGGCTCGCGAGCCTTCCGGGGCGAACGAAACTATCCGGGACGCCGGTAGCTTTCGCGCGGATGGTATCCGAGGAGCCCCGCGATCCAGCCCGCGGTCACCCAGAACACCGCGCTCGCGACCCACGGGAGTGCCGGAGTGGCCGGGGGTTGTCGATGGAGGACGATGCCGCCCTCGAGTCGAACCCGGTTTCCGGCGGCGAGGTGGCGCATCGGGATGGGGACCTCGCTCTCAATCCGGCTCGCCGTGTCGGTGAGATCCAGCTCGCCGATCCTCCCGACCTCCTCCAGGGCGCGACGGGGGTCCCGCAAAAGGTCCTCGTAGCGGATCCGCAGGTAGCGGGAGCGGTCCCCCCCGCAGAGGAGGACCGCGGCAAGGTTCATCCACGCCCACCGGCCGGCCACGACGAGCGGATGATGGATCCAATCTCCGGGCGCTTCGGGGTCCGGCCCAGTGCGCAGCTCCGAGACCATGAATCCTCGCCCGTCCCGGACCATGTGGATGAATCGCACGTTGAGACCGAGGGCCCTCGCCTCATAGTACACACGGGCGCGCGCGGCGCTCGGTCCGGACTCGACGAGGATGTCGGCCCCCGAACAGTCCGCAAGGATCTCGAGGAAGCGAACCATCGCTTCACAATGCCTCCGGAGCCCCGGACGATGGAGCGCGCTCGCCAGGAGCGTGCGGGGGAGCCCGCTCCAACGCTCATAGGTCGATTGACCCCGGCGCAGCTGCTCGACGAGCCCCTCGGATTCGGCGCGGCGGCGCACCTCGTTCCAGAACGGGCACGAGAGGACCGGAGCGCCGCACGAGCAGAGGCGTCGGCCGTCGCCGGAGGTCCAGATCGGGTTCGGGAAGCGGTACAATTCCCCGACGAAGAATACCTTGGGATCCCCCGCGAGGATCGAACCGAAGGCGGTCGCCCCGGACCGGTGATGTCCAACCACGTAGAGCAGCTCCCGCACCCGCCGTGGGCCGGCCGGCGGGAGGCCGCTTCCCCCCGGCGCGGTCCCCCGGAGGTGCGCCGCTCCGTCAGCCGCCATAGCCGTACTGGCCCAGGCCCGCTCCCACGGCCAGGAGATTCCACGCGAACCGAAGCTCGTTCGTGCTCGCCCCCCCCTGAGAGACCTTCGTGAGCAGGGCGTCGACCCCATGCGGGCGCACGGCCCCCAGGTCGGATAACCGCCGGACGGCGGTCTCGAGCCGGCCCGCGAGGGGGCCGCGCAGCCACGCCGAGATCGGCGGCTCGAATCCTTGCTTTCGGCGCCGGGAGATGAGGGGGGCTTCGGAGGCCAGCAAGGCCCGCAACGGCAGCTTGCCCTGAGTGAGCCCGAGCTTCGCGCGGAGGGGCAACCGATTGGCCAGGTCGACCACGGACCGTTCCTGCAAGGGAACTCGCTCCTCGATGCTGAAGAACGCCGACGCCTTGTCGGCCTTCGGATTGAACTTCTCGGCGAGCAGGAACATCTGGTCGTACAGCAGAAAGGCCCCGTTGCCGGGGGGGATCTGTTCCTGCTGCGTCTCGGAGAGGATATCCCGTTGAAGCAGCGACGGTGCGTATCCGTCCAGCATCCGGACGACGCGGTCGACCGGTAAGGGGGAATAGAGATCAACCACGTAGCCGGCGCTGCCGTCCAAGTGGCCAATGGTGGTGAACCCCTTGCGGGTCGCCGCTCCCCAGGGCCCCCCTCCCTCGCTCCACGGCATCAGGCGTCCCACCCCACCGACCAGGGACGAAAGCCCGGTCGCCCGGGCGAGCCGGAAGGAACGGTAGTAATCGTACCCGCCGAACAGTTCGTCTCCCCCCTCCCCCGCCAGAACCACCGTCACGTCCTGTTTGGCCCGTCGCGCGAGGAAGTAGTTCGGGACGAACGCGGGGTCCGTCAGCGTAAGATCGTAGGCGTAGCTGATGCGGTCGAACTGCTGCTCGAGGTCGTGCGGGGAGATCGTGACCTCGTGATACTCGGACCCGGCCAGCTCGGCCACGGCCTGCGCGAAGGGTCGCTCGTCCCGCCCTTCGTCGAAGCCGACGGTGTAGGTGCGGAGCTTGCCCGGGTAGGCCTGGGCGTAGAGCAAGGTCACGAGGGAAGAATCGATTCCCCCGGAGAGATACGTCCCCACGGGCACATCGCTGACGAGATTGCTCTCCACGGCCGCGCGTACGACCTGCGGAACCGTAGCCACGCCGTCGGACTCCGACTCCCGGGGGGGATTCCGTCGCCAGTACCGTCGGGTCCGGAACTGGAGGTCGCGCAGCGAATAGCGGAGGAGCTCGCCCGAGCGCAGCTTCCAGACGTTCCTCAGGCACGTTCGGCGGACCGGATTGAATCCGAGGGCGACGAGCTCGCGCAGGCCTTGCGGGTCCAGGGGGCGCCGCAAGGGGGGCACGGTGAACGTCTTGAGCTCGCTACTGAACGCGAAGGTCATCCCTTCGGCCAAGTAATAGAGCGGCTTGATCCCCATCCGGTCGCGGGCGAGGTACAGCTCCTGCAGGGCCGCGTCGTAGATCGCGACCGCCCACATGCCCTCCAAGTGGTCGAGGAAGTCAATCCCCCACGCCTCGTACGCCTGGAGCACAACTTCCGTGTCCGACTCGGAACGGAACGGCCGGCCCATCGCCGTGAGCTCGGCGCGCAACTGTCGGTAGTTGTACACCTCTCCGTTGAAGACGATCCAGCGCGTTCCCTCCTCGTTCTGGAGCGGCTGGTGTCCGGCGGACGTCAGGTCGATCACTTTGAGGCGACAGCAGCCGAGCGCGATGCCCGAGTCCACGAAGGTCCCTTCGTCGTCCGGCCCGCGATGATGCAGGATCCCGTTCATCGCGCGGACGAGCCGCTCGTCGCCGCGGTTTACGCCGTTAATGCCGCACACCGGACGTTGGTCGTCACCGCTCCCCCAAGGGGACCGGGACGGGCGACCCGCGAGGTCGTTCCCTGCTCACAGGGGCCCATGCGTGACGATTCACCTCCCCCCGTTCGCCCTCGGAGGGCCTTCCGACGGTCTTGAGGCATCGGTAATCGACGGGGAGGGACGTTTCCGCTCGGAACTTCCTATGCGTACGGTCAGTGGGTAGGTTCCGCCGCTCCCCCGAGGCCGGTCGCGGCGGTTGGGTCGCCGCCGCTCGCGGGTCTAGGCGGCGGGGCAAGAGAGATGGTCGAGCGGCGGACCAAGCCCCGCGGCGCGGTCGGTGCGTCGAAGCGCTCGACCCGAGCCCATCTCTTCGGAGCGCCGGCGGCATATCAGGTAAGGTCCGACCCGGGCCCGCCGTCCTCGGGGGTTTCGTATAGCGAGTAAGTGGCTGACAAGCGGGGGGCTATCCGCCGTCGTCCGTCTCACGACGGTAGTGTGATCATGGCGCTCAAGGCGCGATGGTCCGGCGGCGGCGCGTACCCTCAGTGGGACGCGACCACGTCTCCCCGCCGGTGCCGACGACGACACTCAACGACGGTGAGGTTTCCCGTCGGACTATCTTCCGGCTGGGCCATCGCGATCTCTCTCCTGACTACGGTCGTAGCGGTGGGTCCGCCCACCCAGACGGGCGGGGGCTCCCTCCAGGGGATTCTCCCCGAGGAAACCAGCGGGCCCATGATCCTCTCTCACGGGGGGTTCGCCATTGAACAGACGACGAGCGGGAGCTCGCGGCCGTTCGTCTCCGATCCCGGGGACTCGATCTTCGTTTGGGTCGCGATCTACGGCGCGGACACCGTCGCCAATGTAACGGATAGCAACGGCGACCCGTTCACTCTGATCATTAACAGATCCATGGCCTATGGTTCGGGAGGCTCCTCGAACGGCCTTTCAGTGTGGTCGGCCGCCTCCGTCACTGGCGGGAGCGCCACTACCCTCTCGGTGACGCTGCACCCTCGCTACAGGAACAGTCCCAACGATTCGGCGATTGCCTTCGTGGACGTCACGGGGGTCGCCGCTTCTCCCCTGGATGCCGTCGGACCCGTGAACACGAGCTCGAACCTGACTGGCCAGGCCAGTCGGACGACGGCCTCCGACGTTGATGCGCGCGCGGCGGACTGCGTGCTATCGGGCATTGCCGCCCGCAACTACGACAACTTCACCGGCCTCGGGGGCGCCGTCCGCGTCGATCAGGCGGTGGGGGTCCTGAGCGCCCCATCGCGGAACGCGATGACGGTGACCGTGTTCGAATCGGGGCAGGGGCCCGTGGACGGTCCGTTGTGGGTGAATGCGAGCAGCAATCAGACGTCGGCGTGGGTCGCCGCAGCCCTCGCCGTCCGCGGTTCGGGTCCCGCGGGGCCTCGGGAATACTGGCTCACCTTCACCCAGCGGGGCCTTCCGGACGGTGCCGGCTGGGGAGTCACGGTGGGGAGCATCACCGTCAACGTCACGGCGCCGGAAGCGGTACGCATCGCGGAGGCGAACGGAACCTATGCGTACACCGATCACAGCACCACCGCCTTCACCGCTTCGCCCGCCGGGGGCACCCTGACCGTCCAGGGAGCGTCGACGGCGGCCGGCACCATCCAGTTTACCGCCGACCCCATCCGGCATGTCGTCGTCCTCGTGCTGGAGAACAACGAACTCGCCTCGGTGCTCCAGTCCGGCCCCTACGAGAGCTACCTGTGGAAGCACTATGGGCATGCCAGCGCCTTCTACGCCGCCTGCCACGAGTCGAAACCCGAGTACACCGCCCTCACGAGCGGGCGAGCCTTCGGCTGCGGGTCGTTCGGTGTTGAAGGCGTGCAGAATCTGGGCGACCTCGTCGACCGGGCCGGTCTCAACTGGGCGGGCTACTTCGAGTCGATGCCGACCGCGTGCGACTCGGCGTCGGCCTTCCCGTACACGATCTACCACGACCCGTTCCTATCGTACTCCGATGTGGTCAAGAATAGCTCGCGATGCGACAGTCACCTGCTCAACAGTCGCTCCTTCAACCAGAGCCTGGCCAACGGTACGCTGCCGGCCTTCGCACTGTACATTCCGAATGAGGTCAACGACTGTCACAACTCGACCATCGCATCGTGCGACGGATGGTTGAAGGACTTCCTCAGTCCCATACTCAACAGCAGCGATCCGCTCGTCCAGGCGCTGCTCTCGAGCACGGTCTTTTTCATCGCCTACGACGAGGGATCGACGAATCTCGGCTACTCCGTTGGGGGTCTGGTTAGTCCGTGGTGCCAGAGCATGACCGGCCACCCCTTGTCCGTCTGCGGCGGCCACAGCTACATGGTCGCCGTGAGCCCCTTCTCGGCGAGCAGTCTTTACGCGGACAACGCGACCGATTATAGCGTCCAAACGACGATCGAATGGCTGCTCGGCCTCGGCAGCGATGGGGGATATGACGGGAGCCCGCAGTTCCCCCCGATGGAGAGTCTCTTTTCGTTCTGAACTCCCGGGGGACCGTTGGGCGACCTCAGGTTCGCGCTCCGCGGCCCGTGAGCCGGCCCAAGGTCCCGCGTCGGCGCCGGGGCCCCAGTCGAACGTTGTCGGTACCCCACCGCCCCCGCTGAAACTCTTCGGGGCGAGATTAGACCCCGGCGGGGGGTACTACCCCGCCCCTTCCGAGAGGCCCCGCTCTGCCGGAGGCGCTCCCCCGGCGGCCCCGATCCGCACCGGCGAGGGCCGGCTCCGGGGGAGGGAGGGGGCCGAAGGCCCATCCGGGAGCCGTTCGCCGCCCCTCCCGCGGGGTGGCCCACGGAGAGAGGTCCCACGGTAGAATAACCAGTCCATTACCACCGCTTTAATACCCCGAACGGCGATTCCGCGTTCGTGGAGGGGACGGCGCGGCGGAAGGCAGGCCCCATCGAAGTCGCCACCGCGACTCCGCCGAACGGTTTCTCCTTGGACTCCGAGATTCAACGCTCGTTCCGGGAGTTTCGCGAGTCGGCCGTCCGACTGGTGGAACGCGTCACCGACTTCGCCGGCGAGGCGAACGACCCCGCGGTGTCGGCCCAGAACGACCTGCGCATCGTGCGATCGATCTTCGGGAAATGGTCCGCCGACGTCCTGCTCGCGCTGCACGTGGCGCCCTCGATCGGGTTCGAGGACCTCCGGCGGTCCTTGCCCGGGATCAGCCCCCGAGTCTTGTCGCTGAAGCTCAAGGAGCTCGAGCAGAACAAGATGGTCTCGCGGGAGATCCTCGACACGCGGCCTCCGCGGGTGCAGTACTCGTTGACGGAACGGGGTTGGACCGTCACGTGGCTCGCCCAGCCAATCTTCCTCTTCCTGCGGATCACGGAGCCCACTCGCGGCTCCCCGGCCCTCGCGACCGACCGACCGTCCGTCGTCACGATCCCGTAGTCGAGACCGCTCCGCCGTCGCTCGATCTGCGGTGGGCGCAACTCCAGCCGGGCCGGTTCGTTTCGAAGACCCACGCCGGGACTCCGCCTTTCGGACCTCGGCCGCATGACCAGATGGGTAGGAAGCGATGCGAGCCCCGGCGACCTCCCTCCGCCCGCCGGCCGACCGCGAAGAGGGCCGCGAGAGCGGACTACTAGCATGACGCCGACTAGGTACGTTCCCTGCCGGCCGGGCCGGGCGTTCCTAAGCCCCCAGCTATCGAGAGACGCAACGGCGTCCGCGACCCGGGGTCGAAGGGCGCACCGGGGGATACGGAGCGCATGACCGAGACCGCGGTCGCCCTGTTGCGGGCGGTCAATGTGGGCGGATTCGCCCTGGTCAAGATGGAGCGGCTGCGCGACGTCTTCGCTCGACTGGGATTCGAGGAGGTGCGCACGGTGCTCCAGTCCGGAAACGTCGTGTTCCGGGCGCCCCGGATCCCCACGCTCCAGCTGGAGAACCGACTCCAAGGTGCCGTCGCCGAGCAGCTCCACCTGCGAACGGACTTCTTTGTGCGGACCCGCCGTGAATGGACCGCCGTCCTTGCGAACAATCCCTTCCACGAGGAGGCCGCGAAGGATCCCTCCCGGCTTACGGTCACGTTCCTCAAAGCCGCCCCCCCGCCGGTCGCGTGGCGCGCGCTCCGGAGCGCGGTCGACGGGCCAGAGCGCGTCGCAGTTCACGGGCGAGAGGCGTACATCGTCTATCCGAACGGGCAGGGAAAATCCCGGCTGACCGCTGCCCGCATCGAGCGAGCCCTCGGCACCACGGCCACGACTCGAAACTGGAACACCGCCTCCCGACTGGCCGCCGTGCTCGCGGAGTAGCCCTCCCACGCCTGACGGACCGCCCGCTCCAGTACCCCATCCCGTAGGGAGCAACCACGGTCGGGGGCCCGGTCGGCAGGGGATCCCGAGCCGATCTAGGTCCCGACGATGCCGAAGGGAGTGTCGACCCTCCTCGAGGCTGGTAGGACCGCCACCCGACGAAGTGGGCGGCGCGGCCCCGTCCTGCCCGCACCTCCGCCCCTGACGCGGGACCCCGCGGCTCGAAGGACGACCCCCAAGAGAACGGGCCGCGGCTACACCGGGAGGAGGGCGGTCAGGACGTCCTGGCGGGCGATCACGCCTACCAGTCGACCCCCTTCGAGCACTGGCAGCCGATTCACGCGCTCCTCCCGCATCCGGCGGATGGCCGTTTCGAGGGTTTCCCCGGCCCCGATGGAGATCGGAAGCGGGGTCATGACCTCCCGCACCTTGACGCGGGCGAGCGTCTCACGGTAACGGTTCAGCATTGCGTCGTTCTGCATGGCGAGGGGCAGCGGGGTGTCGTGGAGCAGGACTTCGAGGGGGGAGGCGCCCGTGCGCTCCCCGAGGACCCGGGTCACATCGGACTCCGTGACGATCCCCGCGAGCCGGCCCTGCCCGTCCAGAACGGGGACCCCGGATACATGGTAGGCGCGCATCCGTCGCGTGACCTCGTGGAGGGGGGAGTCTGCGAGGACGGTGACGACCTGCTTCGACATGACGTCGCGGACGCAGAGGTTGTAAACGATGTCCTTCCCCGGAGACCCCCGCCGCGCGGGTTCCATTCGCGGTGGTACGGAGGGGTAGGCCTGTTCCTCGTCCTCGCTCAAGGGAAGAAGCGCCCCGGCCGGCGACCCCTTGCGCGGCATCGGACTACCGAGAGCTGTTGGGCCGCTGGAGCGTTAACCGCGCGGTCAATCCGGGTTTACGGGAGGACTCCTTCGCTCCCCCACCGGTCGGCTCCCCCCGAGCCCCAAATAGGTCCGGCGCCTACCACGGAAACCGTTCATGGCCGCCAGCACCGCCACCCCCGCAGACGCCACCGGACTGAGCCGCCTCGCGCTCGGAGCGGCCGTCGGATTCGCCGGCGCCCTTCTCGGGGTCGTTCTCCCCGTCGCGTTCCTCTACCTCTCGCTGTTCAACCCGGGAGGGTTCTTCGCGTTCACCGCCCCGTTCCTCCGAGTGCTCTCGATCCTCCTCCTCGCTGGATCCCTCCTACTCCTCGTGTCCTTCTTCCTCTACCGTCGGGCGTTTGCGGCCCTGCGGACGGTCGACCGTCGGTTCGCCCTGGCTTCGGCCCTATGCATTCTCGGCACGCTCGGTTTCCTCCTCGTTTTCATCGCCGCGTCCGTCCTCTTTGGTTCCTCCGACGCGCTCATCGGGTGCGCCCAGGGCCGCCCGACCCAGGGCCTCCATTGCCTCGAGTCCGGACAACCCCTGGGCGCTTACACCGCGTTGGCCGGATTCCTCCTGGGGTGGCTCGGTGGCCTCGGGATCGTCCTCGGCGTCTTCGCTGCCGGCAGCCGGTACCATCGGGGGGCGCTCTCGGCCGCCGGGGGCCTCTATGCCCTTTTGCTCCTCGTGCTCGCGGGGCCCTTCTTGGCGCTGCTGTTCCCCCTCCCCGGAGTGCTCTACCTCCTCCTCCTCGTACCGGTTCTGCTCGTGCTAGCCCCCGGGCTCGCCGTGGCGGGCAGCCGACCGGCGTTTGCGGCGAGGCCCTAGGTCGATCGGATCGGTCGCCGGCCGATGTAGAGCCCGCGGTCGCGGTAGCGGCCGCGGAAGCGCGCGGAGGCCGCAAAGCCGGCGCGGCGGAACGACCCGAGGAGCTCCGAGGGCTCGATCAGTGCGTTGCGGAAGTCGTCGACGACGTGACGGATCGGCTTACCCGGCACGCCAATCAAGTACTGCATTCGTACGAGCGAACGGTCCGCCGTCCGGGAGGTGCTCGAGAGGCGCACGATCGTGGCCTCGGGACCCTGGTAGGACTGAAGGTGCACCGAGGGAGACCGCCACGCCGCCGGGCGGACCCAGCCTTCGACGAGGAGGATCCCACCGGGCCGGGTGTGACGGTAGAATGCCGACAGCGCTCGGTCTCGGTCGGACCGGGTGAGGAGGTAGCCGATGGCGCTGAAGAGGCAGACGACCACATCGAACTGCCGGTGAAGGTCGAACGACCGCATGTCCGCGCGATGGAGTGGCACCTTTGCCCCCAGTCGACGGCGAGCCTCGCGGAGCATCGGGCGATTCAGGTCGACGCCCTCCACGTCGCGAACCTGCTTTCGGAACTGCTCCAGGTGGCGGCCGGTCCCGCAGGCGACATCCAGGAGCGAGGCAGGTCGCCGCTTTAAGTGACGGGCCGCCAGACGCAGCAGTTCGCGCGATTCGGGCCCGTACTCCTTCTGCGCGTAGATTCGGTCGTAGTAGACCGCGAGCTCGCGGTAGAGGGCAGGCGGCATCGCCGGACCACGGCCTCCCGGCGTATAGAATTGGCCGGTGCGCCGCGGACGCCCGAGGAAGGGACGGGCCGTAAGGTATAACTCCGACGGGCGACCCAGTTTTGTCGGCCCCCATGCGAACTGCGAACCCGCGCGTGCCGTGGCGCCACGCCCCGGACGCAGTTTTCCTGCTGGGCGCGCTCATCGTCCTAGTTCTTCTCGGAGGTGTGGGGCTCGCGGGTAGCGCGTTCCCAGCGTCCGACGCTGCGCGACACGGGGTCGCTCCGCCGTCGCGGGCGGCGGCCGCGCCCGGAGTCGTTCCCGCGTCCATCGCCCCGCGGCCGAGTCATCCGCTGGCCGCGATCTCGCTCAGCGCCCCCGGGGTCGACCCGACGGGGATCAGCCTTAGTTGGACCCCGTCCGGTTCGTTTACCTTCTCGAGCTACACGGTCCAGTACTCGACCGCCGGCTCCACGGGGCCGTGGCAATCCGCGGGGGTCATCATCAACGCGGGGACCACCACCTTCGGCGTGAAGGGTCTCACGCCCGGGGGCGAGTACTGGTGGCGGATCCTCGAGAATGACGGGATCCTCGGCAACCAGTACTCGAACGTGATCGCGGTCAACCAGTCGACCCTCGCCTACCTCAGCGCGACGGTCCTCACCGCGACGAATGTCCAGCTCAACTGGACGAACAACGCGTCCTACGGCGGGTCCCTCGGCTTCGAATCCTACCAGGTGTACGAGTCGGTCGGGGGCAGCGCGCCCGGCGTGGCGGCGACCATTACCTCGGAGCTGACCCTCAGCACCACGATCACCGGCCTCTCCTCGGGCGCCAGCTACCAGTTCTTCCTCAACACGACGGACTGCCTGAGCGGGTGTGGAACGGGGGGCCCGAATCTGACGGGAAGCGAGTCGAACTCGGTCACGACGGGCACCCCGCTTCCGCTCTCGGCGACCGTCAGCGCGACGCGCTCCGCCGTGGACGTGGGCCAGCTCGACCTCTTCACCTGCACGCCCTCGGGCGGTCAGTCCCCGTATAAGATCACCTGGGATTTCGGGAACGGGACGTTCGTCTCCGGCCCGGGGGCCGTGGCCCAGAGCTTCGTCACCCCCGGGCCGATTACCGTGACGTGCAAGGTCACGGATGCGCTGGCGAGCCAGTCGACCAGCGCCACCACCGTCACCGTCTTGGTCGATCCTCAGGTCTCGGTCAATGCGAGCCGCACGCAAGCGGAACCGGGCCAGAGCATCACCTTCAACTGCACCCCCTCGCTCGGACTCTCCCCCTATTCCGTCGATTGGACCTTCGGCGATGGGGGAAGCGCCGCGACGGGGCTTACGGTCCACAGCTACGTCGCGATGGGCAACTTTACCGCGACCTGCGCCGCCACCGACTCCACCGGGACCTCGGTGAGCGACCACCTCACCCTCACCGTCTACCCCACCCTCACGGCCACCCTCCAGCCGAACGCCTCGGCGGCGGCCCCCAGCTCCAACCTCACCTTTGCCGCCCTCCCCTCGAAGGGCTCGGGCGTCTACGTCGCGTACAACTGGAGCTTCGCCGATGGGTCGAGCACGAACGGGAGCGCGCCCTCCGTCTCCCACGCCTTTGGGGCGGCGGGGAACTACTCCGTCAGCGTCCTCGTGACGGATACGCTCGGGGGCAGCGTCAGCGCGACCACGCTGGTCCACATCTCGGTCCTCACCGTCACGCTCGGGAGCGTCCCCACCCAGGCCTGGGTCGGCAACCGGGTCGATTTCTCGGCGTCGGCGAGCGGCGGGGCTGGAGCCCCCTACACGTTCACCTGGCACTTCGGTGACGCGGCAGGACAAACCGGGGCCACCGTCAATCACTCCTACGCGAAGACCGGCAGTTTCACCCCGAGCGTCACGGTCACCGACCGGCTCGGGGCCTCCCGCACGGTCACCCTCGCCGTCCTTTCGATCTCGACGCCCCCCTCCCCCGCCCCGTTCTTTTCGGCGTGGCTCCTCCTGCTGCTCGCCATCCTCGTCGCGGTGGGCGTGGCCGTCGCGCTCGAACTCCGCCACCGCCGTCAGGCGGACCGGCAGTACTCCGCCGTGGCGGGACGGGTGCCGGCCGCCGACCCCTCGCGGCTCGTTCGGGGCCGTCGGGTCTGCCGGATGTGCGGTCATCCGAATCTCGCGATCCGGGAGACCTGCGAAGCGTGCGGGGCTTCGCTGCGTCGCACCCCGTCGCAGTAGGACGGGTCGTCGCCCCGTCCCAACCCCGCCGGGCCCCCCGAACCCCGCGCCGGCCGGGGCTCGCCGTCGGATCCCCGTTGTAGCGAGTGCGCCTACTCCTTCGTCCTCTTGGTCGTCGGTGGAGACCGGGCAGCTCCCAGGATTGCCGGGGCGGACTCTCGCGGGAACTCGAGGTGGAGGTACTGTTCAAGCGGAGTTCGGGCCGGGGGATGCGGTCGAACGTGGTGGGTCCCGTCGGTCGTTTCCTCGGTCATCGCCGGGGAAAGGCGGCCGGTCCCATCCGCCCCCGGTTCGAAGTGCGGCCGTGAGTCGATGCGACAACCGTCCGAATTCCACCGACCCGGGCATGACCGGACGGCATCGAGGGGGCCCGGGGGAGTGGGGACCGGTGGCGGGCTAGCCGGTTGGCCCCGGGGGATCGCTGCGGCTCCAGGACTCGACGGCCTGCCCCGTTCCGGCTCCCGGCGAGAAGTCGGGCGGGGTCTCGGACCAAGCGGGGACCGCGTAGCACAGCGGGCGCTCGGCCAATTGGGCACGGGCCCTGCGTCGTCCGGCCACGTACATCACGATCCCGACGACGAGCGCGCCCGCGAGCGCCACCGCGAGCGGAAGGAGGAATACCCAGGCGCCGGGGGCGTTCCCGAGGGCGGGACTGGCGGGCGTCGGGGTCGGGCTGGTGGCGCTCCCACCGCCCGGGGCCGCGGCGATCGCGATGGTAAGGCCCGTCGAGGCCAGCTGTCCGCTCGTGTCGGTCACGGTGACGCTGACCTGGAGCGTACCCTCCGAGGCCGGGTCGCAGGCGAGAACCGGCCCCTTCGTCCCGGTGCACACGCCCGCTGGAGAGCTCCAGGCATAGGTGAACGGCCCAACACCACCGGTCACGGTGGTGGTGAACGTCAGGGAGGTGCCGACCTTGCCGCTGGACGCGCTCGGCTGGACGGAGACATTGAGCGGATCCGGCCGGACGGTGACCGTCGTGTTGAGGCTCAGGGCCCCGCCCGCGGCATCGCTGACCGTGAACAGGACGACGAAGGTGCCGCGAGTCGTGTAGGTGTGGCCGGCGACGAGACCCGTCACTGGGGCGCTGCCGTCCCCGAACTGCCAGGAGGCGATGTAGGGCGCGAGGCCGCCGGCCACGCCCGCCGTGAATGTGACGGGGGTCCCCGGCGCGACGGTGCTCGCGGTGAGCGCGAGGGTGGCGCCGATCGGGGAGAGCAAGAGCCAGGTCGTATAGCGACTCGCCCCGATGTACCCGCCGAACAGGAGGAGGTAGGCCGCGTTCGCGTCGTACGTGGCGGAGCAACCGAAACGAGGACCGGGCGAGGAGCTCAGGTTCTCCGTGAGCGGGGCCCAGGCCCCGGTCACGTACGTCCAGGTATCGGAGAGGGCCACGCCGTCGTAGCCGCCGAAGAGGAGGAGGGTGGCGCGCCCTCCGTCATACGCGAGGGTAGTGTTCGACCGTGCCGGAGGAGCCGCGGAGAGGGACCCGGTCAGATTGGTCCAGCTGGAGCTCCCGAGGACCCACGTGTCGCCGAGGGTGGCTCGGTTAGCGCTGGTTCCTCCGAACAGGACCGAGTAGCCGTCCTTGGCATCGTACCCGAGGGCGCCCGCGAATCGGGCCGGTGGGCTCGAGCTCAGGCGACCGGTCAGATTCGTCCAGACGCCCGCGGAATACGTCCAGGTGTCGCTGAGCGCCGTCCCCGCCGTCGACCGGCCACCGAACACCACGACCGATCCCCGAACGGGGTCGTAGGTGCCCTGGGCGTAGGCCCGCGCGGGGGGCGGGGTGCCCTGGACCGTTACGGGGGACCAGGTACCGGACGAGAACCTCCAGGTATCCCCGAGCGTCGCGCTCCCCGCGGCGCCGCCGAACAGCAGGAGGTAGCCGTCGGCCACATCGAAGACGAAGACCGCGCCCGCCCTCGCGGGGGGAGCGACGCCGAGGGTCGCGGTGAGATTGGACCAGTTTCCGGTCTGGAACTTCCAGGTGTCCTGAAGCGGGCAGAGATGGCGGCTACACCCCCCGTAGAGGACGCTGTAGCCGAGGAGGGGGTCGAAGGCGAGCGCGGCTCCGCTCCGCCCGAGGGGCGACGGGCCGGACGCGGGGGAGATGCTCACCCAGTTCTGCTCCGTCGAGGTGGCGGTTGGCGCCAAGGTCGTCGGGGCGAGCGCCAGCGCGGCATGCGACGCGGGACTCCCCACGCTACCGCTCGGCAGCACGAAGAGGAGGACCAGGCCGACGGCCATCCACGGGAGGAGCCGTCGCCCCAGGAGCGGAAGGGCGGGCATACGTATTGATGCGTACGCCGGGTTTCGCTTCTTAAAGATTGAGTGTTATTTTGTACTCGCGGATGCACCTCGGGCGCGCGCCTACCGCTTGCCGCACCGGGCCAGGAGGCGCTTCGGCGCATCGCTCAGCACGTCCTGGACGCGGGGGGCGGCGACGCCGGCCCCCTCGGCGATCGCCCGGGCCAACTCGAAGGCCACCAGCTGGTCCGCATGATGGGCATCCGAATCCACCACCAGGGCGGCTCCCGCGGCGACGGCCCGCAGCGCCACGAGGCCGTTCGTGAGGGCGTGGCCCCGCCGCGCCGAGAGCTCGAGGACCTTGTCGTTGGCCCGGGCGAGCTCGGCTTCCTTCTCGGTGAGGCGTCCCGGGTGGGCCAGGAGATCGACCTCAGCGGCGTCGAGGGCCGCGAGGTTGGTGCCGGGGGCGACCGGCTCCACGACCGATTCCCCGTGTACGATGACGATCTCGGCGCCCGCGCGCCGCGCCGTCTTCGCCACGTCGGCGATGCGCCGCGGGGGCACCATCGTCACTTCGACCCCCACGAGGGTGGTCATCGGGGACCCCTCCCAGGCGCGCGCCTCGGCGTGCAGTCGGTCCAGTAGCGGCTTGGGGTCTTCGAGAGCGACGTGGTCGGTCAGCGCCAGTGCTCGATGGAGCCTGCGGTCGGCCTCCCGCCACATGTCGGTGGGGGACAGCTGTCCGTCGGTCAGGAACGAGTGGGCGTGGAAGTCGTACCGTTCTGGCCGCTCCGAGAGCGGGCGCGCGTCCTCCCACATGGTCCCGCGGGACGGCGACCCCTCTAAAGAGTCCCCCCCACGGGGGGAAATTTGGCGGTCGGGGCTCTCCGGGAGCGGGCCGCCCGTGCGGGCCCCCGGTCGCCCCGGCCCAACCCTTAAGGGGGGGCCGGAGTCCCCCGCCCGTGGCGTTCGCTCGACTGGAGCGCGCGGCCTGGACCGACCCCGCGGTCGCCGCGGCGTACGAGGAGTTGTTCCGACCGATGGTCGAGGGGGCGGTCGAGCCTCTCCTCTCGTTGGCGGAAGTGGGGGAAGGGCACCGTGTCCTCGAAGTGGCGTGCGGTCCCGGCCGGGTCAGCGTCGCGGCCCGCGGCCGAGGCGCTCGAACGACGCTCCTCGACTTCTCAACGCCGATGCTCGCGCGGGCGGGAATACACAACCCGGACGCCCCCCGCGTCACCGCGAGCGCGGACCGCCTGCCGCTGCGGGCGGGCACGATGGACCGGGTCGTCTGCAACTTCGGCCTCCTGCACCTTCCCGATCCGGACGCCGCCCTCCGCGAGGCCGCACGGGTGCTCGTCCCGGAGGGGCGGGGCGCCTGGTCGGTGTGGGCGCAGGATGCGGAGGCGATGCAGCTCATCCCGCGGTCGTTGACGGAGCTCGGCCTGCGGCCCTCGCTGCCGGAGGGACCGCCGTTCTTCCGGTTCGCGGACCCCCTTGAATTCGAGCGCGCCTTGTCGGGGGCCGGATTGATCCCGTTTACGGCGCGCACGGTCCGCTGGACGGTCGTCCTCGACTCCCCGGAGGTCTTCCTACGGATGTTCGAGGAGGGTTCGGCCCGGACCCGCGCAGCCCTCCGGGCGCTCGGCGAGTCCGACCGGGCGCGGCTCCACCGTCGGCTCCGCCATCGACTGGAGGAGTACCGCGTGGACGGCCACCTGGAGGTCCCCACCGCCGCGGTGGTCGGATCGGCCCGGCGGCCCCGCTAGGCCCGGGGGCTTGCCTCGGCGTCGATCAAATCCGCGAACGCCCGCGCCATCTCGCCCGCGATGCTGAGGTGGCGGAGCGAGATCTGTTCGACGTTCACGCCGAGCGGCACCGCGATCTCGTCCCGGTGGACCCCCTTCACCACTTCCCGCCATACGGCCAGCGCGCGGGTGATGGAACGGGGCCCGGAGTCGGCCTCCTCGCCGTTCAGGATCGCGCGCTCGGCCCCCTCGGGGATGTCGGCGCCGAGCCAGCGGACAAACTCCGCGTCCCCCTCGTCGGCGATCGGCGCCACCGATAGGAGCACGGTCGCCGGGCTCACGCCGGCTTGCCGGCACAGGAGGTCGTATTCGCGGAGCATCCGCAGCGCGCTCTCGCTATCGAAGAGGATCTGGGTGGTGAAGAACGATGCCCCCGCCCGGCTCTTCTGGAGCATCCGGTGCGCCTCCCCCGTCCGCTGCGGGATGGCGATGTTCCCCACGAGCCCGTGGGCGCGGGCCGCGACGGGGCGGACCACCCGGTCGGCCTCCGCCACGGAGGGTCCGGGGTACGGGATGTACCGGCTCGTTCCCCCGACGAGAACAAAATGGTGAAGTCCCCGCTCCACCGACTCCCGCGCCCAGGCTTCGAGGGCGGGAACGTCCCGAAGGTGAGCGACGACCTTGTTCACGACCGTCTCGCGGCCGGTGAGCTCGGCGGCGCGCCGAGCAAAGACCCGGGTGTCCCCGGACCGGTAGTACGGCCGACCATCGTGGTTCTCGTCCACGAGCTCGGGCACATCGAGGGCGTCGATGCGCGGGAGGCCATTCACGAGCGTCGCCACCTCCTTCAAGTGCGTCTCCGCCCGGCCCGGCGATGTGCGGGCGCTCGGCGGCACGGGCTCGAAGAAGAGCGGGCGCGCGTGGAGCGCCGTCGGGAGGTCGCGCGGCATCGAGGGGAATCGGTCGCCTCACCTCCCGCAGGCTATCAAGTCTTAGACACCCCCGCCGGTTGCGGCGGACGCAATCGGCCCGCGCTCACCACAACGGCCGCTCGGGCGCCCCAAGCATTGATGGGTCGCCTTCGCTAGGGGCCGCCGATGCCCTCCCGCCCCCGGTCGTCCCGGCTTCGAGCGCCGTTCGGCGAGGGGGACCCCCACGCGCGGATCCACGTCGCCGCCGTCGGGTTCGAGGTGGAACGCGTGACGGAACCGATCCTCGCGGACCGGGCGGACCGCGTCTACCTCCTGACCCGATCCGGGGACGACGCGGCCGCGCCGTTCGTGGAGGAGGTCCTCCGCCGGCTGCGGAGGCCCCGGGGCATCGAGGTCCGCATCGCAAAGACCGCGATTTGGGATGTCTTCGCGACGCTCGGAACGCTTCGAGCCATCTTTGAGCGGGAACACCGGCTCGACCGGCACGCCCGCGACGTCGTCCCACTCCGGGTGAACGTCTCCACCGGGACCAAGATCAGCGCGATCGCGGGAACCCTCTCCTGCATGCTCTGGCACGGAGAGCCCTACTACGTCCAGGTCACTCAATCCTGGTATTCGGGACTCACCCCGCGGGTGCGGGCGGTGAACGACGTGGTCCGCAGCGTCGACCCGGTCTCCGTGTATGAGCTGCGGGCCCCGGGCCCCGACCTGGTAGAGGTGCTCGAGGCCCTGGAGCGACGCGGCGGCTCGCTGCGGAAACGCGAGCTCATTCGCGAGCTGGGCCTCGACGCGGTCCGAACGGAGGAGGGGCACGGTCGACCCCCGTCCCTCCAGGCACAGCACAGTCGCCTTCGCCACCGGCTGGAGCCCCTCGAGGTCAAGTGGGGGTTCGTCGCCGACGACCCCACGCGGGGCCGTGGACGCGTCACTCTGACCCCGCAGGGCCGTCTCGCCCTCACGCTCTTTCGCCGAGCGCCCTCTTAACTAATTTAACCTTCTTAACCTGAAACTGACTAAGTATACCGCCGCCGTGGGGAGTCCTGTCATGCCAGGCGGGGACGGGCGCGGTGTCGACCACGACCGCCAGCCGGGCGCAGCGGGTGCACTAGGCGGCTTTCGGGCCGCGGCCGATGCGCGTCCGGTTCCCCCACGTGGACCCCCGCCACGGCGTCCTCCCCCGCTCCCGCGCGGTGCCCCGAACGGCTAAGTCGGGATTCCCCCTTCCCGGCGAGGGATGGGGTCGGGTCACTTTCGAATGGACCTAGGTGTGGTCCGCCAGGGGCTCCACCTGTTCCTGGAGTTCGGCCTCCAGCCGCTGGAGGAGATGGTCCGCGTCGCTGAACTGCTCGAGCATTCCGTCTACGAAAAGGGGTCGCTCACACGTAAGGGGAACCGCGTTTCCTTCGTCCTCCTGAACCCCCCGCTGCGCATGGGCGCCTTCCACCAGATTGTCCTCACCTTCGACGGAGTCCCGGTCCCGCCGGACCGCGCCACGGTGGAACCGGGTCCTCGCGCGGCGCCGCGCCCCCTCGCCGGGATCTCCCAGAGCTCACCGGTGACCCTCCCCGTGGGAACCCGCACCCGGTTCACGTTCGAGTCGGACACGAATCCCACCGGAACGCACCGAATCCGGCTCGACCTTCACAGCCTTGCGATTCCCCCATGCGTCTGGTTCGAGCTTTCCGACCGGATGACCGTTCAGACGACTCCATGAGCGCGACCCCGACCGCCCCGCTCACTCCGGCGCCCGCGTTCGACCCCCTGCAGCCCCTGCTCGTGACGGGGCTCCGAGCCACCGCAGTGGGAAACGGCCAGGGGGAGCTCGCACTGATGCGGGAGACCCGCGGGGGGATGGTAGAATGGGGAGGCGTCTACGCCGAAGGGATCCGCCTGACGGGACCCTGGTGGCTGCGGCTCATGGGACTCTGGGGCGAGTCCCCCCTCGCCTCGGGGACGCGTTCCGTCACCGTCACGCCGCATGGGGCAGAAACTCTCCACGAGTTTCCGGCGCTGACCCTCCGGCAGACGCTCGTCCCCGTGGAAGAGGCGGCCGGGGTCTCGGCCATCGGTCGCCGGCTCGAGATCACCTCGCGGGCGGACGCGCCCCTCTCCTTCCGGCTCGAGGCCGGGTTCGAGCCGTTCCTCGCCCCCGTGCTCATCGAAGGTGTGAAGCCCTACGACTACGAGGTGGCGACGCGCGGCCCCGACCTCTTCGTGAGCTCCCACGGACTCGGGCTCACGCTCACGTCGGACCCTCTGCCGCACCACCTGAGCCTTGACCGCGCCTCCTGGATCGGCGGCCGGGTGCGACGCGAGGTGTCGGAGGTGTGGCTGGATTACGACTTCACGCTGGCTCCCGGTGAGGCCGTGACGGTCTCGTGGCTGATGGCCGGCGGCCTCGAGCGGGAGCTTCCCAGCGCGACCGCCGCCGCCCTGCCGGCGCTCGCCCTCGCCCCCCAGTGGTCGAAGCGGTCCCGGGAGAGGTATGAGGCCTGGGTCGGCACGACGCCGACCCTCGAGCTTCCCGGAGAACCGGAGATCGAGTCGGGCTATCGCCTCGCGCGAGCCGCGCTCCGCCAGCTCTACAAGTCGGCCGAACCCGGCCTGGAGGCGCTGGTAGCGGGGTACCCGTGGTATACCTCGTTCTGGGGGCGGGACCTCGCCTGGTCGCTCCCCGCGGTGATCTGGCTGGGAGACTTTGACCGGGCCCTCGCCTCCCTCCGGACGATCTTCCGCTATCAGGCCCGCAAGGCGCTGCCGATCCTGGGCGCGACCGCCGGCGAGCTCCCGATGCAGCTGACCGCCGGGCCGATCTTCCTCTACGGGACGTCGGATACCACCCTCTACTACCCCGATCTCCTCCGGCGCCTGGTGGAGCACTCCGGGGAAACGCAATTCCTCCCGGAGTTCAGGCCCGGGCTCGAGCGCATCGGCGCCTGGGCGCGGAGCAAGACCGACCCGGCGAGCGGGCTCCTCATCAACGGCGGGGAGGTGGCCGAGATCCGCTCGGCGAGCGACGAAGCCGGCGCCGTCCACTTCGGGTTCGATGCTGTCGATACGACGATCTGGGACTCGACCGATCGTCGGGACCACGCGATCGACGTGCAAGTGCTCTACGTCCAGATGCTCGAGGCGCTCGGCGCCCTTGCTCCGCTGTGGAGCCGGGACGCGGTGGATCCCGGATTCCCGGATCGCGCGGCCGCGCTCCGCAGGGCCCTCCCTGCCCTTTATGACTGGCCCGAGGAGGGCTATCTCTACGATTCCCGGACCCGATCGGGACAGCCCGTGGCCCGGATCCGCCCGAACGCGCTTCGGATGGCGAGCGCGGGACTGCTCGCTCCCGAGGTGGCCCGCCGCGTCGTCCTGCGCGCGAGCCAGCCGGACCTCTCGACCGATTGGGGTCTACGGACGCTCTCAGCGAAGGACCCGGGATTCGACCCGGCGGCCTACCACGACGGACAGGTCTGGCCGATCGCCACCGCCTGGGCCGCGGATGCGGCGCTCGCCGTCGGCCTCTACGACCTTGGCCTCGAGTACCTGAGGCGGCTCGCCCGCCGAATGATCCTGGAAGGGGGACTGGCGAACGAATGCTACCGCGGGGATCGGCCCGAGCCGTTCGATTCCTGCTTCCTCCTCGGATTCTCCGTGGCGCCGTTCCTCTCGGTGATCTTCGAGCGGCTCTGGGGGATCCGCCCGCGGCTCCGCGAAGGGACCATCGCGCTCGCCCCCCTGCTCCCGGCCGACGGCCCCCCGGCGCGTCTAAGGAACCTTCGCCTCGGAGCGGGGGGACTCGACCTGGAGCTGGGGGGCGGTCGCCTCGTCGCCGTGTGGCGGGGGCCGGCGCCGCTGCGCCTGGAGTTCGCGGGCACTACGACGGTCCTCGAACCGGGGGTCCCGGCCTCGGTAGCGGTGTCGACCGCAAAGCCGTCTTAAGCCCCGCCGGCTCGACGGGGACCGTGACCGCCGCGATCGAGGTCCGTGGGCTCGTCAAGCGCTACGGGACCCTGGCCGCGGTCGACGGCATCGACTTCACCGTCCCCGAGGGGACGGTCTTCGCCTTCCTCGGGCCGAACGGCGCCGGGAAGACCACGACCGTCGAGATCCTCGAGGGTCTGCGGCGCCTCACCGCGGGCGAGGTGCGCGTGCTGGGACTCGACCCTTGGACCCACGGCACGGAGATCCATCACCAGATCGGGGTCATCCCCCAGGAGTTCCGGTTCTTCGAGAAGATCCAGCCGCGCGAGGCGATCACCTACTACGCGCGCCTCTTCGGTGTCGAGGCCGACCCCGCGACGCTCCTCCGTCGGGTCGACCTCCTCGACAAGGCGACGGCGCACTTCGACACGCTCTCGGGGGGCCAGAAGCAGAAGCTGGGCCTCGCCCTTTCGCTCGTGAACAACCCCAAGGTCTGCTTTCTCGACGAGCCGACCACGGGCCTCGACCCGCAGGCCCGTCGGGGGATCTGGGAGGTCATCCGGGCGCTCCAGCGGGAAGGGCGCACCGTCTTCCTCACGACCCATTACCTGGAGGAGGCCGAGCTCCTCGCGGACCAGGTCGCCATCATCCACCACGGCCGCATCATCGCCCACGGCCGCCCCGCCGACATCATCGCGGCGCACGGAAAGCCGGACCGCCTCATGGTCACCGCGCCGCCGGCCCTCGCGACCTACCTCACGGGGAAGCTCCAGGTCGCCGCCCGGGCCCACGACGGCCGCGTCGAGGTGCCCCTCGCGAGCAAGGACGACGCGCTGCGCGTCCTCGCCGCCATCCAGGAGAGCGGGCTGCCCTGGACCCACTTCGCGATGGAGACGGATACGCTGGAGGACGTCTTCGTCCAGATGGTGGGCCAGATGGATGACGGCGTCCTGAAGGCCGAGGCGCCGGCATGAACCCCCGACGCATCTGGGCGGACCTCGTCGTCTTCGGGAAGGGGTACCTGCGGAACCCGCTTGGGCTCTTCTTCTCCATCGCCTTTCCCCTCATCCTGGTCGCGCTGTTCGGCCTCATCTTCTCTACCTCCTCGCCGACCGTCGTGACGCTCTACACGGAGAATCTCGACAACAACTCGAACGTGAGCCAGCAGTTCCTCTCCGCGCTCAACTCGACCGGGGCCGTCCAGGTCGCCCTCGAGACCCCCGCCTCCATAAACGGTTCATCCAGCAACTTCTCCCGCTGGCTCGCGACGAACAGCCATCCCGTGGGGCTCGTCATCCCCGCGGGTTTCCAGAACCGGTTCCTCGGGCACGCCAACCTCACCGTGCTCCTCTACATCGACCCCCAGGACCAGGTCTCGAGCGGGATCGCCGAGGGGACCGTCCAGGGGGTCGTGAACGGCTTCAACCTCAAGGCGGCGGGCGGCACCAACTTCCTCTCCGTCGCCACCACGACGGTCGGCAGCACCTCGTACAAGTACATCGACTACCTCGTGCCCGGCCTCATCGGGTTCACCATCCTCACGAGCCCCATGTTCGCCATGGTCGACATCAGCTCGTCCTACCGGAAGGACCACCTGTTCCGCCAGCTCTCGCTCACGCCGCTCACGAAGGGCGAGTGGCTCACGGCGAAGATCATCTGGTACATCCTCCTCAGCTTCCTCTCGGCCGGGGTGATGGTCGCGGCGGGCACCTACGGCTTCGGGGCCCACGTGAACCTCGCGCTCGGGGTCCTCCCGTTCCTTATCCTGGGCCCGTTCTTCTTCGTCTCGCTCGGCATGCTCGCCGGCTCCGTCGCGCGGACCCCCGAAACCGCGGCCGTCATCGGCAACATCGTCACCTTCCCCATGATGTTCCTCTCGGGGACGTTCTTCCCTGTCTCCAACTTCCCGGGGTACCTCCAGTCGTTCGCCCACGTCCTCCCGCTCTACTACGTCATCGACGGAATGAACCAGGTGATGCTCTACCAGAACGGATCGGGGGCCGTGAACGACGTCCTGATCCTCCTTGTCGCGTCGGCGGTCGTCTTCCTCGCGGCGATCTCCTTCTTCAAGTGGCGGGACGACTAGGTGGGTCGGGGTCCGTTGGTCGAATCCCCCTCCCCCCGCCCGGCCGAGTTCCGCCGCCTCATGGCCCGGTGGGCGACGGGCGTGTCGGTCGTCACGAGCCGGGGTCCCGCGGGGGATGTCGGGCTCACCGTGAACGCGCTCCTCTCCGTCGCGCTCGAGCCGCCCACTCTTCTGATCTCGCTCACCACCTCGGCGGAGTCGACGCCCGTGATCGAGGCGAGCGGGTTCTTCGCGGTCAGCTTTCTCTCTTCCGAGCAGCGCCCCCTGAGCGAGCGGTTCGCTCTCGCGGTGCCGTCCGCGGAGAAGTTCGACGGCCTACCGGTCCACCGCGGCGTCACGGGGGCGCCCCTCCTCGACGGCGCCCTCGGGACCCTGGAGTGCCAAGTCCGCCAGGCGTTCACGGTCGGGGACCATCGGGTCATCCTCGGCGAGGTGGTGGGCGTGGAGCCGCTCCACGACGGGCTTCCGCTCCTCTTCTTCCACCGCGGCTACGCCACGGCGGACGGGCCGGACCGGCTGAAGCTCCCACCACCTGGGGACTAGCCGGTACCCGCCCCCGCCATCTCTATTAGCCCTCGCCGGGGCTAGCCGGCATCCATGGCGGAGGCATCCCACCGCACCGTCCGCGTCGCGATCATCGGAAGCGGCCCGGCGGGGCTCACGGCCGCGCTCTACGCGGCCCGGGCCAACCTGGCCCCCCTCGTGATCGGGGGGGTGCCCGCGGGCGGGCAGCTCATGTTGACGACGGATGTCGAGAACTATCCCGGCTTCCCCGAAGGGATCCAGGGACCCGAGCTCATCACGCGGATGCGCGCGCAGGCGGTCCGGTTCGGCGCGGAGATGCTGGACGCGAACGTGCGGGCCGTGGACTTCGCGCACCGGCCGTTCCAGCTCGACCTCGGGCTCGCGGGGACCGTGAGCGCGGAGAGCGTCATCGTCGCCACGGGGGCGAACGCCCGCTGGCTGGACCTCCCCTCCGAGCAGAAGCTGCGGGGCCACGGCGTCTCGGCCTGCGCCACCTGCGACGGGTTCTTCTTCAAGGGCAAAGTCGTCGCCTGCGTGGGCGGCGGCGACTCCGCGATGGAGGAGGCGACGTTCTTGACGAAGTTCGCGACCAAGGTGCTCCTCATCCACCGCCGCAAGGAGTTCCGGGCGAGCCAGATCATGCTCGCGCGCGCCCATGCGAACCCGAAGATCGAGTTCCTGACGGAGCAGGAGGTCGTCGAGGTCCTGGGCGACGGGGCCGTGACGGGCCTCAAGGTCCGCTCGATCCCGACCGGCGAGGTCCGCACGGTCCCGGCCGAGGGGCTGTTCCTCGCCATCGGCCATGACCCGGCGACCGAGGTCTTCCGGGGGCATCTGGCCCTCGACCCGAAGGGGTACGTCGAGACCCACGCGATCACGCGGACGAGCGTCCCGGGCGTCTTCGCCGCCGGCGATGTCTACGACCACCGCTACCGGCAGGCCGTCTCGGCCGCCGGCCTCGGCTGCATGGCCGCCATCGATGTGGAGCGGTACCTGGCCGAGGAGAAGGGCTAGTCCACGCGCGCCGGGTTCCGCGTCTTCGATACCCTTTAATAAGGACGAAGGACCCTTCGCGGTTAGGGTTCCCGTGCCGACGAAGAAGAGCCTGCACATCGAGTCCAGCGGCCAAATGTGCATCTACTGCGGGGCGTGCGTCGGGGTCTGCCCCCTCAACTGCATCTACCTCGACGAGACCCGGATCACGTTCGACGAGCGGATCTGCACCCGCTGCGAGATCTGCGTCAAGGCCTGCCCCGTCGGGGCGATCGAGATCGGCTGAGCGGGCCCTTCCCTCCTTCACGATCCATGCAGGACATCGAGACCGACGTGCTGGTGGTGGGCGCCGGCCCCGCCGGCAGCATGACCGCGAAGTGGGCCGCCCATGCGGGCGCCCGGACCCTCGTGATCGAGAAGCGCCAGGAGATCGGGAGCCCCGTGCGCTGCGGCGAGGGGATGAGCAAGGAGTGGCTCCACGAGGTCGGCATCACCCCGGGTCGCTGGATCAACGTCGAGGTGGAGGGGGCCCGCATCTACTCCCCCAGCGAGAAGGTCTTCGAGATCAATGAAAAGCACGCGGGCAACGAGGTCGGCTACGTCGTCGAGCGGGACGGGTTCGATAAGCAGCTCGCCATCGACGCGGGGAACGCCGGGGCGGACGTGATGCTGAAGACCTCCGCCGTCGGCATCCTGAAGGAGAACGGCCGGGTCGTCGGCGTCAAGGCGAAGCGGTTCGGCGAGCTGTTCAACATCCGCGCCCCGGTGACCATCGGCGCGGACGGCTTCGAGTCCCAGATCGGCCGCTGGGCGGGGATTCCGACCAATCTCGCGCTCCGCGACATGGACTCCTGTCTCCAGTACCGGATGACGAACGTCGACTGCGACGTTCGCTACTGCGATTTCTACCTGGGCGAGGTCGCCCCGGGCGGCTACGTCTGGATCTTCCCGAAGGCCGAGGGCCTCGCCAACGTCGGGATCGGGGTTCAGCTCTCGAAGCTGAAAGAACCCGGGGAGGTCAAAGCGTACCTCGACCGCTGGATCGCGAAGCACCCCGGCTACGCGAAGGGGAAGACGATCGACGTGGTCGGCGGCGGCGTCTCCATCGCGCCGCCGCTCAAGCAGACGGTCACGGACGGGTTCATGCTCGTCGGCGACGCGGCGCGGATGATCGACCCGCTCACGGGCGGGGGGATCGCGAACGGCTGCATCGCCGGGAAGATCTGCGGCACGGTCGCCGCGGAGGCCGTCCAGGCGAAGACGCCTACGAAGGAGTTCTTCCAGAAGTACGAGAAAGGCTGGCGGGCGAGGCTCGAGGAGAAGCTCTACCGCAACTGGCTCGCCAAGGAGAAGCTCTGCACGCTGTCGGACGCCACGTTCGACAAGATCGTCGACGCCCTCCAGGACGTCCGGCTGCAGAAGCTGACCGTGCACAACATCCTCAAAGCGGTCAACGAAAAGTACCCCGAAGTCACAAAAGAGTTCGAGGCGTTCCTCTAGGAGCGTAGTTGCCCGGCGCACCCAACCGGCCCCCCGCGACCGCCCCCCCGGAGGCGGCGGCGCCGCCCGGGGAGGCGGCGGGGCGGGCGGTGTTGCGCCGGCTCGCCCCTTCGCGCGTGGCGCTCAATCTGGACCTCTGGAAGGGGGCGCCGTCGGGGGACCTTCTCGTGCCGTTCGAGCGGGCGGAGACCGCGTTCCAGGCCGGAGACTGGAACGGCGCGCAGAGCGCGCTCGACCAGTTGGCGGTGCGGTTCGCCGAGCCGCGCTGGCCCACGCTCCCCCTCCCGTTCCGCGAGCTGCGCGTGTCGATCCCGGCGCCCCAACCGCCGCAGTGGGACCCCGAGCACGCGCTCCCGGCCGCCGACAAGGAGACCCGGCGCCTGCGACGCGAAGCCGAAAAGCAGCTCGCGCTTGCGAAGGGGTCGCTCGCATGGATGACGGCGCACGGGGCATCGGCCGAGGACCTTGCGGAGCCGCTCGCCGCCGCCGAAGGCGCGTACGCCGCCGAGGGTCCGTCGGCCGTCGTCTGGGAGACCCTTGACCGCCTCTGGGTCCAGGTGCGCGCTCGCGTCCCGGCCCCCCGCGCCGCGGGGAGCCGCCCGCCGCCGCCTCCATCGCCGGCATGAAGACGCGCTCGCGCTCCGCGCGCGCGGCTGAGGTCGAGGGGTTTCTCATCGGGATCGACCGGCGGCTCCAAGCCGAGTCGACGCCCGAAGGGCCGGACCCCACGGCCGCGCGCCTGGCCGCCGAGGGTCGCGCCGCCGCCGCGACGGGCGACTGGGCTCGGGCGGAGGCGCTCCTCGAAGCGGCGGGCGCCCGGCTCGACGCCCTTCGACCCGAGCCCCGACTGCGCGAGTGGCCGCGGGGGCTCGTGGAGTACGTGCCGACCGGCCGGCCCGAAGCCGAGGGCACGAGGGAGGAGGACCCGCTGTTCAACCGGCTCCTGCTCGTCCAGCGGCTCCTGGGGGTCCGCGCGGCCGAGGGGTTCCGCGCGGCGGGGGTCGTCGAGACGCTGCGGGCCGCCGAAGCCGCCTACCGCGCGGGGGACCGGCCGCGGGCCCGCCGGCTCGTGGACGAGGCGCATGCGGTCCTGGACGCCGACGTCCGGCGGAAAGCCTCGCCGACGGAATGACGGCGGCATGCCGGGCGTGGACGGCATAACGGCGGCATTTTTCCGCCCGAGGTTTATGAAGGGGGTCGGCCCCCAGAGACTCTGATGACGATGCGCGCGGCAAGGCTGTGGGGCGTCCGAGCGGTGCTCCTTTCGATTCTGGTTACGGTGACCCTGCTGGCCTCCGCCGGCTGGATGGCGATGGGAAGCGCCCATACCACCGGGGCGTACCTGCCGGCCCCGCTCTCGCCCGTGAGCCCGACGCACGGGCCGACGCCTCAGCCGTGGAGCTGCCACGGGATCGACAAGCTCGGCACCCCGGCGTGCGGCGGCGCGACCCCTGCGCTCCCGACCGGGCCGCTCGCGGCGGCCGCCCCGGGATGGTCCTCCTTCTCCGTTAGCCCCCCACCCCAATCGATCTACGATTTTGAGATGACCTACGACGCCGCCGATGGCTACGTGGTGCTCCTCGGGAGCACCGCCGGAAACGGCGGCACCGAAGGTCCGACGAGCATGTGGAAGTACTCGGGGGGCAGCTGGAGCGCCCTCACGCCCGCCGTGCTCCCCATGAATTGCCCAGGCTCGGGCATGGCCTACGACGACGCCGACCACGAAGTCGTCTACTTCGGTGGGCCGAACGTGGGCGGCAGCGGCCTCCCGGCCTGCACCTCGGCCAACGAGACCTGGACGTACCACGCGGGGGTTTGGACGCAGCTCTTCCCGACCACGTCGCCGCCGGGTCGCTACGGCGCCAGCCTCACCAACGACTCGGCCGACGGGTACCTCCTCCTGTTCGGCGGCGAAGCGACGTGGTGCACGGCCACGTATGGCTGGTGCGGCGACACCTGGAAGTTCTCGGCGGGGAACTGGGCTCAGGTCACGACCACGACGCACCCTTCCCCTCGCGGGGAGGCCGGGATGGCGTACGACGTGAAGGACGGCTACGTCCTCCTCTTCGGGGGAACCAACACGAGTGGTGGCCTCAACGACACCTGGAAGTTCTCCTCGGGCGCCTGGACCCAGCTCCACCCTACGGTCTCGCCATCGGTCCCGACGCCCGACGCCTTCGGCTACGATACCGCGGACGCGGAGATCGTCTACACGACGGCCCTCAACTACAGCGCCTACGTGTCAGAGATCACCTGGACCTACACCGGCGGGAACTGGACGCACGTCACCTCCGCGGGCCCGACCGAGCGGCTGGGCGCCGGCGTGGCGGACGACCCGAAGGACGGCTACCTCCTCTTCTTCGGCGGCACCGGGTCGACGGGGCTCGCCGACAGCTGGGCGTTCCATGCCGGCGCGTGGACGAACGTGACTCCACCCACGCTGGGCCCGCGCTACTACGCCGCGGAGGCGTACGACCCGTCGACGCAACAGGTGATCCTCTTCGGGGGCACCTACTACGCGGGCTGCTGCGTTGCCTACGCCAACGACACGTGGTCGTTCAATGGCACTGGGTGGGCCCGGGTGATCGGGTCCGCCCCTCCTCCGGCCAGAACCCAGGCGTCCCTGGTGTATGATGCGGCCGACGGATACCTCCTGCTCTTCGGCGGGTACAGCAACGCGGGAGCGCTCAACGACACCTGGGAGTTCGCGGCGGGCAAGTGGACCCAGCTTACCCCGGGGCAGTCTCCCCCCGCCGTCTACGGCGGGGTCGCCGCATACGACGGCGCGGACGGCTACGTGCTCCTCTTCCAGGGCTCTGCCGGGGGAACGTGGAGTTACCATGCCGGGGTCTGGTCGAACCTCTCGAAGACCGCGGGCACGCCCCCGCAGCCCGTGGCCGCGAACCCTCTCGTCTACGATTCGACGGATGGATACGTGCTGTTCTTCGGCACCAGCCAGCCGTCGCTGACGAACGAGACCTGGGTGTTCCACGGCGGAAAGTGGACGGACCTCACGAACACGGCGGGCCGCGCCCCCCCAGCTATCTCCGCGGCCGCGCTCGCGGATTACCCGACAGGGGGCTACGTGCTCCTTTACGAGGGTACGGGAAGTCAGGACACCTGGAGCTTTACGAACGGGACCTGGAGCGAATTGTTCGTACCCGCCGGACCTTCTCCCCGCTTCGGTATGGCGGGGGCGTTCGACCCGAAAATCGCGGCGGCGGTCTTCTTCGGTGGATCCAGCACGGGGTGCAGTGGCCCCAGCAGCACCTGCGGCGACACCTGGTTCTGGTCCCAGAACGGATCCCCCTCCCCCCTCATCCGTGCGTTCTCGGCCACTCCGGCCACCCTCGACCTCGGCCAGACGACGACCCTGAGCATCTCGACCCTAGGCGGTGTCGGTCCCCTCAGTTTCGGCTACTCGAGCCTCCCGCCCGGCTGCGGCACCTCCAACACCTCCTCGCTGCTCTGCACGCCGAGCACCACGGGAAGTTTCCACGTCGTGGTCAGCGTCACCGATTCGGCGAAAGACGTCGTGACGGCCGCCACTACTCTCGTCGTCAACGCGGACCTGGGCGTGGGCCCGTTCGCGGCCTCTCCCGCGTCGCTGACGGTGGGAGGAACGACGGTGCTCTCCGCGACGGTAACCGGGGGAACGTCGGCGTTTCTCTACGCCTACACGGGCCTCCCCCCGGGCTGCGCCTCGCAGACGGTCCCGGCGCTCCCCTGCACGCCGACCGGCGTGGGCAACTATTCCGTGACGGTCACCGTGACCGACGCGGCCGGGGTCAGCGTCTCCGCGACGACCGCCCTCACAGTGGTGCCCGCCGGCGGTTCGACGGGCCCCCAGGTCTACTCCTTCGCGGCGGTACCCGCGGCGATCGTCCTCGGCAACTCGACCAACATCTCGGTCGATGCCCGCGGTGGCGTCCCTCCCCTCGTCTACGCCTACGCCGGCCTGCCCGCGGGATGCACCTCCGCGAACGTGAGCACGCTCGTCTGCACGCCGACGTCGGCCGGGACGTTCACGCTGACGGTTTCGGTGAAGGACTCCGCGGGCAGCGCGCTTTCCGTGACGACGAACTTCACGGTGTACCCCGTCGGCGGGGGTGCCGGACTCACGGTCTCCGCCTTCGCGGCCACGCCGGGCCTCGTCATGGTGGGGCAGGCCACGGTCATCGACGTCCTCGCGGCCGGGGGTGTGGGCCCCATCGGGTACAATTACTCGAACCTCCCGCCAGGATGTGCCGGGTCGAACGTCTCGTCGCTTCCGTGCCAACCGTCGAGCGCCGGTAACTACTCGATCCACGTCACGGTCTTCGATGCCGCCGGCCACCGGGCGGGCGTCCGCGCGGCGCTCGCCGTCCTCACCGCGACCGGTGGGGTAGGGCCTTCCATCTCGGCGTTCTTCGTGACCCCGGCGGCTACGACCGTCGGTAGCAACGTCACGATCGTGGTGAGCGTTTCCGCCGGCACCCTCCCGCTGACGTACGTCTACGCAGGGCTCCCCGGAGGATGCCTCAGCCGGGATACGCCGGTCGTCGAATGCGTTCCGACGGCCGCGGGGAACTTCTCCGTGACCGTCCACGTGACGGACGCCCTCGGCCGAACGGTGAACGCCTCCGCGCCGCTCAGCGTGGCTCCCGCGCGCACCGTCGGTCCCCCTGGAACCTCGGGCGCCTCGCCCTCCCTGTTCGAAACACCGGCAGGACTCACCGCCCTTGCCGCGGTCGGGGTCGCGGTCGCCCTCGCGCTCGCGTTGATCCTGGAGCGGCGCAATCGACGGCGGCGGGAGGGCCGCGCCCTCGTCCGTGCACTCGAGACCCAGCCGATCGAGGACGGGCCGGACGGACCGGGGGCTTGAGCCCTGTCCGGCGACGGATGCGGCCTGCGTTCGCGGGCCCGCACGCCCGGCGCGAGCGACCCGGCGCTTGAAACGGCGGCCGGGGCTGGGGGGAACGGCCGATGACGCTCGACGACTGGCTTCTCCCCCTCGCCGCCTTCCTGGGAGGACTCGTGGTCGCCTCGCTCGCCTGGTGGGTAGCCCGTCGGGTCCGCCCCGAATCCGCCGTCGACGGAGCGGACCCACCGCCGCGCCCGCCGGCGCCAGAGAGCTCCGCTGTCCCCTCGCTGTCGCCCCGGCCCCCCGCCGTCTCCGCCCCGTCGGACGCGGGACGCCGGGGCACCCTGCGGATCTCGCAGCGGGTCGTCCTCCATCTCTCACGTCAACCCCGGCTCGCCTACGGGGACGTGGCGCCTCCCGAGCTCACCCAGGCCGGCATGGCTCGGGCGCTGACGACTTCCCAGCCCACGCTCGCACGGGTGCTCCAGCGGCTCGTGGACGGAGATGCGGTCCTCGAGATGCGGACCCACGTCCGCGGGCAACCCCAACGCCTCAAGGTCTACCAGCTGACCGCGCTCGGGGAATCGATCGCCCGCGACCTTCGGGCGCGCGCGGGTTCCGCGACGGGTTCGCCGGAGAGCCCGCGGGGCCATCGTTCCCCCGCCGCCACAATCGAGCTGTCGGCACCGATCCCCGCCGGCGAGCCTTAAAGAGCCCACCGGGGGTCCGCCCGTCGACCCCCGATGGTCCGCTTCGGCACCTTCTCCATCGTCGCGCACGACGCCAACCGCGGGGAATGGGGCGTCGCGGTCCAGTCCCGATTCATCGCCGTCGGCGCGGTCGTGCCCTGGGCACGCGCTCCCGTCGGAGCGATCGCCACGCAGGCGCTGGCCAACGTCCGTTACGGCCCCGACGGGCTCGCGCTCCTCGAGAAAGGGACCTCGGCGGAGGAGACGGTCCGCAAGCTCACTCACGCCGATGCGAAGCACGACCACCGTCAGCTGGGGGTCGTCGACGCGAAGGGTCGCGCGGCTGCCTTCACGGGGAAGAGCTGTCTGGACTGGGCCGGGCACCGCGTCGGCGAGGGGTTCGCCTGCCAGGGGAACATCCTCTTCGGGTCGACGGTGGTGGAGGCTATGGCGCGCAGCTACGAAACGACTCCCGGCGACCTTCCCGAGCGGCTCCTCGCCGCGCTCGCCGCCGGCCAGCGCGAGGGAGGGGACCGTCGCGGCATGCAGTCGGCCGCGCTCCTCATCGTGCGCGCCGAAGGCGGCTACGATGCGGGCAGCGACCGGTGGGTCGATGTCCGGGTCGACGACCACCCGTCCCCCATCGAGGAACTGAAGCGGGTCTTCAAGCTCTACGACCTCACGATGCTGACGCGCGAAGACCCGGCGACGCTCGTGCCCCTCGAGGGCGAGACCGCCGCGGCCGTCCAGCAGGAGCTTTCGGTCCTCGGATTCTATTCCGGCCGCCTCACGGCCCGCTGGGACGCCCCGACCTCGGCCGCCTTCGAGAAGTTCCTCTCCGTCAACAATTTCGAGAACAAGGCTCGGACCGACCAGAAGGTCTGGCCGTCGATCCTGACGTACCTCAAGGAGCGGACCCACGAAGAGATGCTCCGCCGCAGTCGGACCGCCCCCACCGTGACCGGCGCGCTCGAGCGGGGCCCCGGGGCCGCCCCACCCGCGCCCAAGCGCCGGGGGAGCGACGAGCCATCGACGTAACCGTCGACCTCGAACGCCGCTATCGTTCCGCGGCCGAGGCAGAGCGGCTGCGTCGGGCGCTCGCGGCGGACCAGGGGGAGTTCGTTCGCGCCGAACGTACGGGCGCGCGTCTGCGATTCCACGTGGTCTCGACTTCCGCCGGACAGGCCCGGGCCACGCTCGACGACCTCCTGGGCTGCCTGGCCACCGCGGAGGCGACCCTGGCGCTCCCGCTCCCCCACGCTTCCGTCAGGACCGACGGGCCAGCGGCGCAAGGGAGTCGGAAAGCGGTCCCACGAACTCCTCCCAGCGGCCGACAATCGCCACGTCCACGGCGCGGAGCACCGGCGCCTTCGGGTCGACGTTCACGGCGAGGATCGCCCGCGCCCGCTTCCACCCGATGAGGTGGTTGACAGCCCCGCTTACCCCGAGCAGCACCACCAATTCGGGGGCGAGCGAGCGTCCGGTGAGCCCCACCTGAAGGCGACGCGGGACCCAGCCCGCGTCCACGACCCGACGGGTCGCGGCGAGCGCGGCCCCGGTCTGTTCGAGCAGGGGGGCGATCTCTCGAAGGCGCTCCGGTCCCCCGAGCCCCATCCCGACCGTGACCACGACACGGGCCGCGTCGAGGTCGCCCCACGGCCCCACCGGTTCGCGGCCGGAGTCCAGCTCCTGTACGGCCTCTTCCGGCAGCGTCGCGGAGAGGCGTTCCGGCGCGAGCGGGCTCGAATCCGGTGCCGCCCCGCCTTCCAGGACTCCAGGACGTACGGTCGCGAGGGACGGACGGCTCCTCGACCGGATGTCCGCCAAGATCCCGCCCCCGAAGGCGGGCTTGCGCCAGCGGACCTCCCCGTCAGTTCCCAAGTAGAATCCTACTGCGTCTCCCGTAAGGCCAAGGCCGTTGCGCGCCGCGACCTGGCCCGCGACCTCTCGGCCGAAGGAGTCGGCGAGGAACGCCACCGCGGCGGACCTCGGAGAGGCTCGGAGCGTCGCCTCGAAAGCCAACGCCCCCGTTCTTGCGCCGACGGGGGCGGAAGTCTCTACGGTCCGAAGTCGGAGCGCGCCGGCCTCGGAGAGCGCTCGGCACGCCCCCGCTGGGGGCGGCGGACCGATCCAGACCGCCGAGGGCCAGAAGGGCGGCAGGTGCCGGCGTACACCGGCGACGATCGGGAGCACCGCCTCCTCGAGGCTCCCCTCGGCATTCGTCACCAGAAGGAGGACCTCGTCCGACTCGCCGAGGGGGCCACCACGGGGCGGGAGGGGAGGCACGACGGACGGGGCCGCGCTCAGGACCTCCTGGAGTCGGGCGATCGCCTTCGCTACGCGTTCCGCGACGGTGCCCGAATCGAGCAGCAATGGATGACGCTCGGGCGCCGCATTGACGATCGATTCGACGACGGTGGGCGAGGCGGCCAGGCCCACCTGGTCGGGGTGGAGCCCGAGGTCCGCCAGGGTCAGTCGTTCGACCCGTTCCGGAGCGACGGCCGCGACCTCGCTCGGCGTCGGTCGTTTGAGCTTCGCGATCTTTTCCCCGACGGCGACCACACAGGGGGCGGCGAGGCGTCGCAGGGTCCAGCCGTGGGGTGTATCCGAGGTAAGTTCGAAGCCGGGTCCGTCCGAATCCCGGCGGATCGCCTGGACGGCCGTCACGACGGGAACTCCCAGGAGGCCGGCGATCTGTGGGGGCACCTGGCCCGTTTCGGAGTCGGTGGTCCACATTCCGGTAAGCACGACCCGGTGGTCGACCCGGCTCAGCGCTCGGGCGAGCGTTCGCGCGGTCACGAGGGTGTCCGAACCCGCCAGGAGCGGATCCGTGACGAGCAGCGCCCGGTCGGCTCCGAGGGCGATCCCCTCCCGGAGCGCGGCCTCCGCGGACGGCGGGCCCATCGAGAGGACGACGACCGACTCGCCCGGGCGGCGGAGGTCGAGGGCCACCCTCAGCGCGCGCTGGTCGAACGGGTTCGCATACAGTTGGGCCCCGTCCCGGATCACCGTCTTCCGCTGGGGGTCGAATCGGAGCTGGTCGAGGTCGGGAACGACCTTTAACATCACGGCGAACACTCGAGCGTGCCCTCGAGCCCACCACGTCCCGCCGGGAAGATAAGGGAGGAGGCGTAGGCCCCCGCATGTCCTCGGGGGCCTTCGCGGGCTCGCCCACCACCGGCGGGAGCGAACCGCCCCCGCTCGGCCCCTACGCCCTGGCCGCCGCGGTGACAGTGCTGGCGGTGTTGAGTCAGTACTTCGTGCCGCAGGCCGTCCCGGCCCTGCGCCCGATTTACGGGAGCCTCCTCGGAGGCTTGGGGATCGTGTATGGCATCCCCCTCGTGGCGTTCTCCCTGCTCGTCGGCCGTGCCCCGCTCAGCGCCTTCGCGGCCCGGATGGGACGCGCCACCTGGGAGGGATTGCGGTGGTACGGTCTCCTCTCCCTCTTGGGACTCCTCATCAGCTTCGTCCTAGTCATCGTCTACACCGCCCTGGACCCGGGGGCCCTAGATTTCCTCCGGCGGCCGAACCCGGTGCTCCAGCAGGCGAGCACGAACCCGTGGCTGTACGTCGGCCTTTCGTTCCTCGTCGGTGCCTGCGAGGAGACGATCTTTCGGGGCTGGCTTTTCGGGTTCTGGAGGGATCGACCGGGGACCTCGTGGGTCGTTCACGCGACGTGGACGAGCCTCGTCTTTGCGGGGGTCCATGTGTACTATGCGCAGACGTATGGGCCGGCTTCGCCGTTCGTCTACCCCACCCTCTTCCTCCTCGGATTCGCGTTTGCGGCCACGTACCAGGCCTCGGGAGGGAATCTCGTGGTCGTGATCGCCCTTCACGGACTCAACGACGCCGCGGGGTTCCTCTCGATCCTCTCCCCCACGGGCGCCCTTGGGCTCCACTATGGGATTGTGCTCGTAGGCGCGGTCATCGGGATCCTCCATGCTGCGGGAGTCGGTCCGGGCGCCCGGGCGGCGCGTCCGCCGCCCCCTCCACCGGCGCCCTGGGGGTTCGCTCCCCCCGCATGGCCGCCCCTCCCGCCGCCTCCTCCGCCCCCGCCGCCCCTCGGAACCGGTCGCGGGCAAGCGTTACCCTCTTGAGGCGAGTTGGACTCCTTGGCCCGATGGCCCCCTCCGACGACGACCTGCGCCGGCTCCTGACCGGCGCCCGCACGATCGCGGTGGTGGGCCTCTCCGACAAACCCGAGAGGGATTCGAACGAGGTCGCTCGCTACCTCCAGTCGGTCGGGTACCGGGTGATCCCTGTGAACCCGATGCTGACGGAAGTCCTGGGCGAGACGTCCTACCCGAGCGTCACCACCGTACCCCCGGGCGTGACCATCGACATTCTGGACATCTTCCGCCGAAGCGACCAGGTCGCCCCCGTAGTCGCCGAGGGACTGGAGCGCGGCGTCGGGTCCATTTGGATGCAGCTCGGCGTCGAGAACCCCGAGGCGGCGACGAGCGCCGAGGCGCGCGGCGTTCCTGTGGTCCAGAATCTCTGCATCATGGTGCAGCATCGCCGACTCCGCATTCCGCCGAAATCCTCGGCGGGGTAGGAGCGGCCCGGTGGCCTCGGTCGTACCGGCAGCCCCGGCCCCCCCTCCCCTCACAGGCGATCTCGAGGACACGGGCGGGACCCGTCGGGAAAGCGTGCGAGCCCGCCGTTATCGGGCGCGCGGTGCCGTGAAGGTCGTTGGAGACCTCGGCGCGGTCGAGTTCGCGCTCAAGGGGTTTGGCACGATCGGCGGGCGGCTCACGGTCGAAAAGCTGCTCGCCGACGGTACGCTGGACGTGGGCAAGGACGTCGTCGTGAAGACGGACGGCACGTTCCGCGGGACCGCCACGCTCCTCGCCGGATTGCTCGTGGGCGACCTCACCGTCCACGGGCACCTCAAGGTCGCGGCGAACGCCACGGTGGACGGCGACGGACGCATCCGCGGCCGGCTCGAGGTCGGCGGAAACCTCTCGGCGCGGAGCCTCCAGTTCGACGGGGGCCTTGAGGTCCCCGGTGTCCTCGACTGCCCGGTCGTCGAAGGGCGCCTCCGCCACGCCTCCCGCATCGGCTCGCTTCACTCCCAGCACGTACGGATCGTGCGGGCCTCGCTGCCCTCGACCCGGGGGAGCCTCCTCGTCATCGACCGGATCGAGGCGTCGGAGGTCGAAATCGAAGGGGTCGACTGCGAGTACCTGAGGGCAGACCGGGTTCGCCTGGGCGCGGATGCCCACGTGACCCGCCTCGAGGGCCAGGTCGTCCGCCGGCACCGGAGCGCGTACGTCGGGGCCCGCGCGTGGGAGCCGCTCCCGCCGGGGCTGTCGCGTTAGTCCGTTCGAAGCGCCCTTTATCTCCCTGCCCTCTCTCGGCGCGGACCATGCCCCCGACGGAGTCCGACGGTACCTCCGCGACGCCCTCGCTCACGGAGGTGGAGCGACGCGTCCTCGAGTACTGGGCGAGGACGGGGGTCCCCCAGCTCGCCCTTCCGGGGACGCCCACCGGCCCGGTCTTTCGGTTCACGGAGGGCCCGATGACGGCGAACGGCGCGCCGCATCTCGGCCACGTGATCAGCCGAGTCCTGAAGGACGTTCAGCTGCGGTATCGGCGGATGACCGGGCATGCCATCGTGAGCTCGATGGGCGGCTGGGACTGCCACGGGCTCCCGGTCGAGCTCGAGATCGAGAAGAAGCACGGGCTCAAGTCGAAGAAGGAGATCGAGGCGTTCGGCGTCGCGCGCTTCTGTGACGAGTGCCGGGCGAGCGTACGCTCCGCCGTGGGCCTCTTTGAGGAGATGAGCCGGCGGCTCGGCTACTGGCTCGACTACGACCACGCCTACGCCACGATGTCTCCGGAGTACATCGAGAGCGTCTGGTGGTCGCTGAAGACGCTCTACGACCGGGGACTGCTCGAAAAGGGGTACTACTGCCTTCCGTACTGCCCGCGCTGCGAGACCCCGCTCTCCTCCCACGAGGTGGCACAGGGATACAAGGAGGCGACCGACCCCTCGGTCACCGTTCGATTCCGGGTGAAGGGCCTTGCGGACGGCCCGGCCCGCTACCTGCTCGTCTGGACCACGACCCCGTGGACGCTGCCGGCGAACCTCCTCATCGCCGCGCGGGCGAGCCTCGAGTACGTCGCGGTCCGCGGGAAGGACGGGAGCGAGTACCTCCTCGCCGAGGCGGCCCGTCCCCGTTACCAGCCCGAGGCCGAGGTCGTCGGTCGATGGAAAGGGGCGGAGCTCCTGGGGCTCGAGTACGAGCCGCTGTTCCCCTACGCCGGGCCCGGGCCGGGGCGCTACCGCGTGGTGCTGGACGACATGGTCGAGGCCACCGAAGGCACGGGGTTCGTCCACATCGCTCCCAGCTTCGGACCGGACGACCAGCGCGTGGGGGAGCGGGAGGGCGTGGGGTTCTTCGACCCGCTCGACAGCCGCGGGCGGTTCACCGACCAGGTGCCCCCGGTCGCTGGAAAGTCGTTCAAGGCCGCCGACCCGCTCCTTCTCGAGACCCTCACCGAGCACCAGCAGCTCGTGCACCGCACGACCCTGAAGCACACCTACCCGTTCTGCTGGCGGTGCGACACGCCGCTCATCTACCGGGCGCTCGATTCCTGGTTCGTCCGCACGTCGCGCTTTTCCGACCGCTTGCGGGCGCACAACGCGACGGTCACCTGGATCCCCGCGCACCTGAGAGAGGGGCGGTTCGGGAACTTCCTCACCGAGGCGAAGGACTGGGCGCTGTCCCGGAACCGCTACTGGGGAACCCCGCTTCCGATCTGGCAGTGCCCCGACGGCCACATCACGTGCGTCGGGAGCCTCGCGGAGCTGGCCGAGCGACACGGAACGCCCCTCCCCCCGGGGTTCGACCCGCACCGGGTCGAGGTCGACCCGCTCCGGCTCCCGTGCACCCAGTGCGGAAAGCCGTCCGTGCGCGAGCCGTACACGATCGACGGGTGGTACGATAGTGGCGCCGCGCCGTTCGCCCAGTACCATTATCCGTTCGTGGACGGACCGTTCCTCCCCGAGGTGCCGCTCGACTACATTGCCGAGGGCCTGGACCAGACTCGGGGATGGTTCTACACGCTCCTCGTTCTCGCCGCGGGACTCTTCGACCGACCGGCGTACCGCGTCTGTGTCACGAACGGCCTCGTGCTGGACGACCAGGGCCGGAAGATGTCGAAGTCGCGTGGGAACGTCGTCGAGCCCCTCGAGCTTCTCCGTCGGCACGGCGGCGACGCGGTCCGCTGGTCGTTCCTGGCGACGGACTTCACCGAGCCGATGCGCGTCGGGGAGACGACGGTGCGTCACCTGGCGGGGCGCACGGTCACGACCCTCCTCAATGTCGCCCAGTTCCACCTCTCGAACGCCCGGGCCGACCATCTGACGGCCGCCCGGGCGCCGCCGACGTCGGCCCACCTCCTCGACCGCTGGCTCCTCTCCCGGTTGGACGGAGTCGTCCAGAGCGTCGACCGGTCGCTCGCCGGGTTCGACCCGCGTCCGGGGGCGCTGGCGCTGCGAGATTTCGTGGACGATCTCTCGACCTGGTACCTTCGGCGTTCCCGCCCCCGATTCTGGTCGGACGCGAGCGGGACGGACCGCGCCGACGCGAACGCCACGCTGTCGTTCACGCTGGACACCCTCGCCCGGGTGTTGGCCCCGTATGCCCCGTTCACGGCGGAGTTCCTCCACCAGGAGCTCCACGAGCTCGGGTACGCCCGCGCCGCCGACTCCGTCCACCTCGGCGGATGGCCGCGAGCGCTGGGACGACGGGACCCCGACCTCGAAGGGGCCGTCCGCGACCTCCGCGACGAGGTCGAGGTGGGCCGCGAGCTGAGGCAGCGGGCGCAGGTCAAGTCCCGTATCCCGCTCTCGACCTTCGTGCGGTTCGCACCCGCGGCCGCGTCCTTCGAGTCGCTCGGACCGGAAGGCCTGCGACTCCTCACCGACGAGCTGAACGTCCTCGAGTACCGGCGGGTCGAGCCGTCGAAGCTCGCCGAGTTCCCCGAATCAAAGTGGGTGCTACGCACCGATCCTAACGGGGTCGCCTGGGCGCTGAGCCGCACCCCGACCCCCGAACTCCGGCAGGAGGGACTCGTCCGGGAAACGCTGCGTCGGCTGCAGATGATGCGGAAGGAGCTGGGCCTCCAGTTCACCGACCGGATCACCGTCGAGCTGGCCGCCGCAGGGGACCTTCAGACCGCGATCCGAGGCGCCACCGACCGGATAAAGGCGGAGCTCCTCGCCGACCGGGTGGATCTCGTCGAAGCCGATGCGGCGGGGGCAGAAGAGGACGGTTGGCGCCGATGGGACGTCGCCGGGCTCACGCTCGCCGGTCGGGTCCGGAAGAACGCCCGCTGAGCTCTACGCGCTCGACGGGGCCCCCGGGGCCGGTCTCCCGGAACACCTCGCCCTCGAACCGGAAGACCCGGGTGCGAAGGTCGAGCCAGGCGTCGGGCGGAAGTCCGGCCTTCTCGCACGTGCCGGAGAGGAACTCGCCCGAGTCCCAGCCTTCTTCCACGGGTACCTGAGGAAGTAGGAGGCCGCTCGTCCCCCGGGCCTCCACGATCAGGCCATCGCGACCGACCACGACCTCCGCGCGCCGTCCCGGGGCGTCGCGCGCGCGCAGGGGTTCCGGCGCGGTGAGGAGCGATATCTCGACAGCCAGCCGGGGCCACTCGGTTGGGGTCACGGGCGGGAATCGCGGGTCCTCGAGCGCCGCCGCGGCCGCGACGCGCGGAAGTCCCACCCGCAACGGCTCTACGGGAAGCGGGTAGCCGATGCACCCCCGGAGCGCGCCCGACTCGGCGCGCTTCAGCGTGACGAACACCCCGCGGCGTTCGTCGAAGAGGGGCGGGAGGCGCTCCCCTTCGAACGGGGCGGCCGGGTCGGCGGGAGGGTCGGGAGCGAGCGCGCGCTCGATCGAGCGGCGCGCGAGACTCAATCCGAGCCGGGCCTCGTCGAGCGTGACGGGCATCACCCGCCCAAGGGTCGGGTGGGCTTAGGCTCCCTCCCCTCCGGTAGGTTTTATAGCGGGGCACGGGTGGCGCGGTCCACCATGCCGTTCCCGGAGGCCGTGAACCGGCTCCTCAACAAGCGGATCTGCATGAACTGCTCCGCTCGGAACCCGCCCAAGGCGGTCCAATGCCGGCGGTGCGGCTACAAGGGCCTCCGCCCGAAGTCGCGCGAGCGCGCGGGCAAGACGGCCTAAGCGACGCTCAGCGCGGCAGGCGCTCGCCGGCGTGCGCCGCCGCGGGGTGGGAGAGCTGGCCGCGGGCTTTCAACCGGGCCACCTCGAGGCGCTTTCGGAACAGGAAGAGCAGGTTGTGGCGGCCATCCCGCCAGCTCGAGAGCTTGGGGGCGCCCCACCGCTCCGCGTAGTGGATGGGGACCTCCGCGAAGCGGTAGCCGCGCAGGATGACCTCGAGCTTGATCTCCTCGCTGAGCGGCATGCCGTCCTGCGTGAGCGCGAGGGAAGGGAGGATGGAGCGGCGGAGGACCCACATCCCGCTCTGGCTGTCGCGGACGGTGCGCCCCGCGACCGCGACCAGGTAGTGCGCGTAGGCGATGCGCAGGAACGTGTTCAACACCCAGTTCCCGAGCCGATGCTCCGTCGTCATGGCCTTCGGGTCCAGCTCGCTCAACCGGTCCCCCGAGACGAAGTCGAGCTGCTCGGTGAGGAGCTTCTGGACGAGGAGCGGGACGGTGGCCACGGGATACGTCGCGTCCCCGTCCATCGTCGCGAGGACCTCTCCCTTCGCGGCGTCGAACCCGGTCCGATAGGCTCGACCGTAGCCTTTGCGCGGCTCGACGAGCACACGCGCCCCTTCCGCGCGGGCGATCTCCGCCGTTCCGTCCGTCGAGGCGCCGTCCACGACCAGGAGCTCCCAGTCGAGGGGGTCCGACCGGAAGAGCTCGCGATTCGCGGCGGCGGCCGCGTCGCGGAACGACCGAAGGACGTGGCCGATCGACTCGGCCTCGTTCAAGGTGGGGACGAGGAGCGTCGCGCGCATGCGAAGAGCATGCGAGGGGCCAACTGCTTATGCCCCTTGGGGTGGCTGGGGACCCGGGGGGGAGTCGCACGGACCGCCCGCCGCGCACCGTCCGGTGGGGGAGCTTTCCGACCACCGCCGACGTGGGGATCTGGGCGAGGGCTCACTCGGCCCACGGGCTCCTGGAAGGGCTCGGATGCGCCCTCTTCGCCCAGATGACCGACCTAAGGCGGGTCCGGCCGCGCGAGACCCGCTGCATCGAGGCGTCGGGCCGCGACCCGAGCGCGCTCGTGGTCGCCTACCTGACCGCGCTCCTCGCCTTGGAGCAGGACGACGGCTTCCTCGCCCGGCGCTTCCGCGTCAAGACCGAAGGGCGACCCATCCACCGAGCGAGCGCCGAGGTGGTGGGAGAGCCGTTCGAGCCGGGCCGTCACCGGCCGAAGATCGAGGTGAAAGCTGTCACGCTCCACCGGATTCGCTTCGACACTCGCGGCGGCGAAGCGCGGGTCATCCTCGACATCTAGCGCGAGACGGGCTCAGGGCATCCGTTCGGCGATCGCGGCGAGGCTCGCGCCGGGGGTTTTGAGCCGGCCGGCCCGGGCCAGGATCCGCTCCAGCGCCGCGAAGGTGACGAGGAGGTCCGGCCAGTCGGCGATCCCCATGTGCCCGATGCGGAAGATCTTCCCCTTGAGCGCGGCCTGGCCCCCCTGCAGGAGCACGTGGTAGCGCTCCTCGAGGACCTTCCGCACGTCCGCGTCGGTAAGGCCCGCCGGATTCTTGATCGCCGTGACGGTGTCGCTCGCGTAGTGGGGGTCGGGGAACATCTCGAGGCCGATCGCCGCCACGGCGGCCCGCGTCGCCTCGGCCAGCCGACGCGTCCGGGCGAGACGGGTATCGAGACCCTCCTCCTTCAGCAGGAGAAGCGCCTCGCGGAGCGCGAGGAACAGGGGGACGGCGGGGGTCCACGGGGTATCGTTCTTCTCGAGATTGTCGAGATGCTTCTGGAGGTCCAGGTAGAAGGTGCCCGGTCGCAGCGCGGCGACGGCCCGGTCGGAGAGGTGGACCATGGCGAGACCCGCGGGGGCGGCGAGCCCCTTCTGGCTGCCGGCGACCAGGGCGTCGATCCCCCATTCCTCGATGGGGACCGGGATACCGGCGACCGCCGAGATCCCGTCGACCAGGAAGAGGGCGCCCGCCTTGCGCACATGGGGAGCGAGCTCCGCGAGCGGGTTCGCGAGACCCACGCTGGTCTCGTTGTGGACCACGGCGACCGCGCCGACGTCGCCCTTCTCGAGCTCGGCCGCCGCCGCCTCCACGGGGATCGGCGTCCCCCAGGGAGCCTCCAAGGTGGTGACGGATTGTGAGTATCGGCGGACGATCTCGTCCCCCCGGTCCCCGAAGTTCCCGTTCTTCAGCACGACGGTGCGCCTTCCCTTGGGTGTGAGCGACGAATAGACCGCCTCGAGGCCGGCGCTCCCGCTGCCGGTCAGGATGACCGACCGCCCTCGGGAGGTCCCGAACAGCACCGGGAGGAGCGTGCGGATCTCGGCCACGATCCCGTGGAAGTACTCGCCGCGGTGGTTGAGGGACGGAGTCGTCATCGCCCGCAGGACCCGAGGGTGGATGCGGACGGGTCCGGCGATGAGGAACGTCGCGGTCTCGGGGTCGAGCGTCATCGGGTGCCTCCCGCCGTGGGATTCACAAGGGATTGTAACGGTTCGCCCCGGAGCGCCCGCAGGACCTCCCCGACGATGAAGCGCCCCGCCCGTTGCTGGGCCTCGTGCGTGGAGGCCCCCAAATGCGGGGTGGGAAGGAGCCGCGGATGCTCCAACAGTCGCTGGCGGGTCGGGGGCTCGGTCTCGAAGACGTCCAGCGCGGCCCCGCCCAGGTGGCCCGACTCGAGGGCCGCGAGGAGCGCCTCCTCATCCACGAGGGCGCCCCGCGCCACGTTGACGAGATAGGCTCCGCGCCGCATGCGGGCGATCCGCTCTGCGTTCAGGAGATGGTGGTTCTCGGGCGTGAGGGCGGCATGGAGGCTCACAAAGTCGGCCCGTTCGAGGACCGTCTCGAGGGGGAGAAGCTCGGTCGCGTCCACCGCCGTGGGCACGAACGGGTCGTGGGCGAGGGTCGTGACGCGGAACGCCTGGAGCCGGCGGGCGATCTCCCGGGCGATCCGACCGTAGCCGACAAAGCCGACGGTCTTCCCCTCGAGCTCGCTTCCGAGCTCGCTGCGCTTCCACTCCCCGGCCTTCGTCGCGCGGATCCGCTCAAAGAGGTTGCGCGCGAGGAGCAGGTAGAGCCCGACCGTCAGCTCCGCGACGCTCGCAGTGGCCGCGGTCGGGGTGTTCACGACCTGGACTCCGCGCGCGGTCGCCGCGGGCACGTCGACGTTGTCCACCCCGACGCCCGCCCGAGCGACCAGCTGGAGGTGCGGGGTCCGGGCGAGGAAGTCGGCGCTAATCTTGGTGCGCGATCGGACAATGATCCCCCAAGCGTCGGGGAGATGGGGCGCGAGCTCCGCCTCCCCGCCCTTCACCACCACCACCCGGCACGGTCCCCCTTTCAACTCCTCCACGGCGGCAGGGTCGATCGTCTCAGCCACAACGACAAGGGGCAGCGGCGCGGACATCGTGAGCGGAGCCGGCCGCGCGGCCAAAACGCTTGGGGTGGTTACGGGACCTTCGGCACCGGGAGGCGGTCGAGCGTCGCCTCCACGATCTGCGGACCCCGGATCCCGCGGATCCACGGCTCGGGCTTGACCAGGATGCGGTGCGCGAGCGCCGGAACGGCGAGGGACTTCACGTCGTCCGGCACCACGTAGTCTCGGCCGTCCAGGAGGGCCCGCGCGCGGGAGAGCTTGAGGAGGGCCAGGGAGCCCCGGGGGGAGGCCCCCACCTCGGCGCGGGGGTCGATCCGTGTCGCCCCCACGAGCGCGACCACGTAGGTTTCGATCGCGGGGTCGATCTCCACGTCTTCCACCGACCGCTGGAGCTCGAGGAACTTCGCCGGCGTGAGCACCGTGGGGACGGTCGCCTCGTCCATCTTCCGCTCGCGGCGCCGGTCGAGGATCGACCGCTCCTCCTCAGGGGTCGGATAGCCGACGGTGAGCCGCATCAGGAACCGGTCGACCTGCGCCTCGGGCAACGGGTACGTCCCCTCGAGCTCGATCGGGTTCTGCGTCGCGAGGACCAGGAACGGGCGATCGAGCGGGTAGGTGCCCCGCTCGCTCGTCACCTGCCGCTCCTGCATCGCTTCGAGGAGCGCGGACTGCACCTTGGGCGGGGCGCGGTTGATCTCGTCGGCGAGGAGGAGATTGGTGAACAGGGGCCCCGGACGGAAGGTGAACTCCTGCTTCGACGCATCGAACAGCTCCCCGCCCGTGATGTCGTGGGGCAGGAGGTCCGCGGTGAACTGGATCCGGTTGAACGAGAGGCCCAGGACCTTCGCGAACGTCTTCGCCATGAGCGTCTTGCCGAGTCCGGGGAGGTCCTCGATCAGGAGGTGGCCGTCCGCGATGAGACCAGTCAGGATCTGGCGGAGGACGACGTCGCGCCCGACGACGGCGGTGTGGACCGCCTGAAGGATCTCGTTCACCGCGGCGCGCGCCGCCTCGCCGTTCACGTACGCCCCTGCCGCCGGGGCGGGAGACCCGGCACCGGTATATCTCGGCTATCTCGGCGCGGCCCCGTGTATCCCCCGGCCGTAACGGAGCAGCGTCACGGTAGGCGGTCGCCCTCTCAGCGTCCTGACCCCGGCCGGGGCTATCGGACACCGGGGTTGTCCTCACGTCATCCCGGGCGGACGACACGTCCGCGGTTGGTCAAGAGGGACCCTTCGTCGGTACCCGGGCGGCACCGTGGGCACCGCCAAGTGGAGGAACGGCCGGCGGCCTCTTGAAGCTCACCCCTCGGCTTCGAGGGCCGAGGCGGGCCGCCGAAGCAGGAGGGCGAGGACGGTGACGGTGAGGAGGAGAAGGAGGGCCGCCACCCCGACGAAGCGCTCGGCCGGGGGGAACAGGAGGGCCGTCGACAGGGCGATCCCCAGGGCGAGGGCGGGCAGTTGGAGCGCGCCGGTGGCCGCCCCCCGCCGTCCGGGTTCGGCCGCTGCGCGCCCCACGCTGAGGACGAGCGCGAGGCCTCCCGCACCGGCCACCAGGTACGGGACCGGTCCCGCGGGCGAGGAGGACGCGAGCGCCCCCAGGGCCACCACTCCCGGCAGGATCGGTAGGGCGGGTCCCAATCCCCAGCGGGGGAGGGAAAGCAGCAGGCCCGCCCCGGCCGCGCCTCCCAGGAGGATCAGCGACGGGAAGAGGCCCCAGTGGGAGACCCACGCGAGGATCCCGCCGGGAACCGCCCAGAGAAGGGGACCGACCACGTCGGGGCGCCCTCGAGTCGCGGGGGGCGGGCGAACGGACTGGATCACGATCCCCTCGCGTTGTGGCTGGGCTGCGTCAGGAACCGGAGGAACGGGGCCAACGACCAGTACTGGTCCCAGTCGATCACCGGGGATTCGCGCCAGACCTGGCTCATCCGAAGACGCCGCACGAGGGCGAGGAGTCGCATCGCGAGGGCGTCGCTCTCGCTCGGGTGGTCCGTCACGGGCGCGAGGAGCGGAAGGGGAGACGGGGAGAGCACAACGGTGGGGTAGCCGCGCCGCCGAAGGTGGCTCAACAGAAGGAGCGAGGACTCGTCCGCCAGCGAGGAGAGGAGGACGGTCGTGACCCCGGGGGGAAAATACCGGCGCAACGAGATGGCGAACCGCTCGGACGGGCCCGGGGTCTCCGTGAGGGTCGCCCGCTGCAGCATCTGGAAAACGCGGTAGCGCTGGAGTCGCCCCGTTCCGAGGGGGACCGCCGTCAGGAACTCGCCGAACAATCCCACGCCGACCCGGGACTTATCGCGGAGGAACCCCGAGGCAAGCCCCATCGCCGCCGCCGCCGAGATCGCGAGCAGCTTCGCATCGCGCACGGGGCCCAGCGACGTGGGCCGCAGGTCGAGGAGCAGGAGAAGGTCCCCGGTGCGCTCCAGCAAGTACTCATTGGCGAGGAGCCGGCCCGAGCGAGAGGAGGCCCTCCAGTTGATCTGTCGCGGGGTGTCCCAGGCCGTCGCGTTTCGGATGGCGAAGAACTCGCCCGTGGGTCCGATGGCGCGGGAGCGGATCTCTCCCGGAAGCGGCGTCGTACGACGGAGGCGTACGGGGCCCAGCCGGCCCACCTCGGGCGGGAATCGTTCGAGACGAAGGGCCTCTCCGTCGACCACCACCCGCCGCTCGAGGAGCCCTAACGGGTCTCTCCAGTAGAGATTTGGTTTCGGGATAGTCAGGATGCACGGATAGGGGGCGGTCCACTCGAGGGTGAACTCGACCCCCTGCGCTCCGCGGCCCACGTCGGGCGCGGCCTTCTCCCGAAGCGGCTCGGGGCGGTAGAAGGTGACATCGAGTTGGGCGGACGGAAGCCCGGGAGGACGGGAGAGCGTTCCATGCACTTTCACTTCGGCCCCGGAACCGTCGGCGGCCCAGCGCAGCTCGCTGTGGGGCGCCCGCGCGGGGGCGGAGAGAGCTGAGGCCGCCGGGGCGAGGAGCAGGGGGAGGGCGAGGAACAGCGGAACGGGGGAGCGGGCGACGAGCGCTACGGCGAGGAGCGCCGTCCCCGATGCCAGCAGCACGAGCGCGCCCACTCGCCAGCGGAGGGGCGGAACTTCCGGCGTGCTCAGGTCATCGCCTCCAGCGCCTCGATCCGGGCAGTGACCCAGTGCCGGAACTCTGCGTCGTTCACGCTCTCGGGGCGAAGGGCGATCACGTCCCCCCCGCTCGCGCCCGTCCGTCCGAGCGTTTCCCGTTCCAGCTCCAGGAGGGCCTGCGCAATGCGCTGACGACCCAGCGCGCCCTCGTCGAACGCGCGACGCAGCGCGGCGAGCGTGTCGACATCCGGTCGGTCGACCTGCGGGAGATGGAACCGGACCTGTTCCACGAGCGAGAGCGCCGCGAACCCGGTCACCGCGAGCAGCGCCCCGCCGGCGAGCGGCACGGCAACGGCGTCATTGGCCCCCGCGAGGACGGCGGCCCCCCCGAGCGCTCCGGCGACGCCCAGGAGGGCCCAGCGCCAGGGGTCCGGATTCACAGGAGCCCCGGCGGATGGTCGAGGTCGTCCACGGCGTGCGCGAAGACCGCGCGGGCCCGCTCGACCGTTTGCAGCGACAACGCGTGGGAAGAGTAGCGGGCCTCCTCAAAGAGCCCGGTGAGTTCGCGCGCGGTCGTCGGGCGGATCCGAAGTCGGTGGACGCATTCGAGCTCGATCTCCCGTGGCGCCATCGCGTCCAGGTGGGCGAGGGTCGGCTCGATCCGGCCGAGGAGGCGGGCGTAGAGGGCGATGATGACCGCGCGGGGGTCGACGACCCCGGGGTCGCCGAGCGCGTCGATCGCTTCCGAGAAATCGCGTCGCGCCACCTTGCTCGCGGAGACGGAGGAAGGGGTGGACGCCCGGTCGCGGAGGCTCGCGAGAACGGGAACGGCCACGACGACCGCGATCACGGCCGCCCCCAGGATCCCCGCATAGAGCACCCAGCCGGGGAGGTCGAAGCCGCCGAACGGAACGCTCCCCAGCGGGGGCAACGTCGAATTGTTCTGGCCGGCGGGGGTCGGCCCCGAGCTCGAATTGTTCCCCCCGGCGGGAACGGTCGAGAAGAAGGGGCTCGTTCCGAGAATGCCCGAGCGGACGATGACGATGAAGGCGATGGCGATCAGTACCGCCACGAGGAAGGAGACCACGATCCGATTCGGGATCGCCAAGGATCCTTCCTGAGAGCGTTGGCGAAAGTGGTTCACCACCCACAGGACACAGAGACCGACGACGGTCCATCCGAACACGAGGCCGAACGTCTGGAAGGAGAGGGGCGGGCCCGCGTTCGGAGCCGACGGAGTGAAGGGGGCCGCGGGTCCGGCGAGGAGGGCGGCCGCGGTTCCGAACGTGATGGCCACGACCAGGATGACGAGCAGCCAGCGTGCCCCGCCGCGGGTGCCCCGCCCGAGGTCCATCGCCCCACGAACGGCGCAGGGCTTAAGCGCCTTTCAGAGGGGAACGACCGTGCGCCGTCGACGGGCCCGGGCCCACCGGCGCTCGTCCACCGCCACGCCGAGACCGGGCGATCGCGGCACCTCGAGCGTCGAGCCGGGCCCGAGCACGAACGGGGGGTCGATGAGGTCGGTCCGATAGTAGCGGTCACTTGCGGAGAGGTCCGCCGGTAGAGTGAACTCCTTCCGGGAGGCGAGCGCCACGGCATGCGCCCGGCCCACGCCGGTTTCGAGCATCCCGCCCACCCATGTCGGGATCCCGGCCGCGACGGCGCGTCGGGCCAGCGCGATGGAATGGGAGTGGCCGCCGACCCGTCCGGGTTTCACGTTGAGGGAGGTGAGCGCCCGCCGCGCGATGGCGTCCTCGAGCGAAGCCGAGTCCACGACCGACTCGTCGAGGCAGACACGGAACCTTGCGCGCTCGATGAGGGCGGCGTGGGCGGAGAGGTCGCGCTCGGGGAACGGCTGCTCCATTTGCTCCACCCGCTCGCGGTGCGCCCACTTCACAAGCCGGGGGATCGATCCTCGTGCGTACGCCTGGTTGGCGTCGACCCAGAGCCGAGCCGTCGGGAAGGCCCGACGTATCGCGGCGACGGGGCGGGCGTCCCACTCCGGCTGCACCTTGAGCTTGACCCGGCCATACCCCGCGGTTACGTACCGCTCGACGGCCCGGCGCAGCGCCGCGATCCCGGGCTGGATGCCGACGCTGACGCCGACCTCGACCCGGTGCAGGGTTCCCCCCAGCGTTCGGGCGAGGCTATGGCCCCGGAGTCGGGCGCTGAGGTCCCAGAGAGCCATCTCGACGGCCGCCCGCGCCATGCGGTGGCCCCGCCATCGGGACGAGGCGGCAAGGAACCGTCCCGGGGTCGGCGTGGCGAGCGATCGCAGGTCCTTCAGGAAGTGGCGCTCGATCATCTCCCGCGCGGTCCACGTGGTCTCGCTCGAGTAGAGGGGAGCGCGGGCCGCGACGCACTCGCCGATCCCCTCCTCCCCCCCGCGCTCTTCGAGGGTTACGAAGAGCACCCGCCGGCGGCTTTCGCGGCCAAAGCTCGTGACGAAGGGTGCTCGCAGCGGGAGCTCGAGCTCTTCGAGGATGGCTCGGCGCAGCCGCATCCTACCCGCCGGGAGCGGGGGGCCGTCGGCTCAGGAAGTAGAAGCTACGACGCTCGTGCTCTCGGGTGACCACGGCGAAGTCCTCTACGACGTAGTGGGCGTCCAGGGCCGACTGGAAGGCGTCCCGGCTCGCGTGGCGCCAGGTCGTGAGGGACGCCGACTCGTGCTCGCGGAGCGTCGCGAGGTCGAACGGGACCTCCAGATGGACCTCCTTCGCGGTCGGCTCGGTGACGCTCACGGGCACGCGAAGTCCGCTCTCTCCCGCCTCCGTCTCCACGATGGCCGTGGACCGGTCGAGCCGTTGGGCGTCCTCCTCGGGCGAGGGGAGCCGCCCCGCCAGCCGTTCCTCGACGCGGGGGGTGGCCAGTTTCCACGTCACCCGGACCCGGTCGCTCTCCATCCCGCGGTTCGTTTCCGATCCCATGTGGCCGTAGTAGTGGACGAGGTAGCGGTCGACCTCCACTCCCAACCGCCGGATGTTGAGGAACGCGTTGCGACTCTGGAGTGGGTCGAAGGTCCATCGGATGATCGGAAGCCCTTGTCGGAGGACCTCGTCGCGCTGGTGCGATTTGAGCCGGAATCCGAGGCGATGGTTCTGGTACTCGGGACGCACCGCGGTCATGTGGGAGTAGTGGTACAGAAGCTCCCCGTCCCACCCCAGGAACCCCAGGGAAAACCCGGCGAGGTGGATATCCGCGAAGGCGCCCAGGAGGAGACCGCCGTTATCCTGCATCGCTCGCTGGAGCGGGGACGGGACCGGCGGCTCCTCGACGAGCCCCCAGGCGAGCCGCTGGACCTCCTCGACCGCGCGGAACTCCTCCGGCTTCTGGATGAGCCGGAACTGGAAATCCCGCACGGCCCGCTCGACCGGCGCCGCCACGAAAGCGCGACCCGAGAACGGTACTTAACAGCGGCCCGGCCGGCTACCGGCGGATGCCCATCTCGGCCTTCTTGGTGGCGTACCGCTCCTCATCCGACGGCGTGAGCTCCCAGAGGAGGTCCTCGACCTCGGGGAGATTCCGGAGGAACTCCGCCTTACTGCGGGTCTTCATGAGGTGCTCGAAGCGGTGCCGCGCCAGGTAGTAGGCGCCCACGAGGTAGGCCCCGATGATGACGATGATCGGACCGGCGATGACGAACACGAGGTTGTAGTTCGCGTTCGGCTGAACGGTCCCGGAATTGATGGCGGGGAACGGGGCGTACTGCGAGATCGGGGTGAAGTAACCCGCCGCCAGGATCGTCAGGAGGATTCCCACGGCGAGGATCAGGATCGAAAGAGGGAGGCGCTGCGCACGGAGGGCCCGACGGAGGCGCCGGGTGAACGGGGATGCCTCGGTGGCCACGCCGCCCGGAGGTCCCACGTCTTATGAAGATATGGAGCCCCTCCGGCGCGGGCCGGGGGCTCCATTCTCCGTTAGCGGAATGCTTATACCACACCCCCACCGAATCGTATGCCATGGGAGCCCCTCAAGGATCTGCCCCTCCGCCGCCCCCCATGTGGATGCCGATGCCGGTCCAATCGTCCCCCGCCTCTCGACCGATTCCGTGGTCGATGCTGATCTTCCTGTCGCGAATCCTCGGGTTCGTGCTGCTGTTCATCGGTACCATCCTCGTCGTCGCCGGGGCCAGCATCTGGGGAGGATGCATCGTCCAGACGGGGGCGTCCCCCTGCGGAGCCGCCTGGCTCTCGGGCGTGCTCAACTACATCGTGGTGGGTAAGATCCTCTGGGCGATCGGCCTCCTCGGGCTCGGCGGCGGAGCCGGCATGAAGCTCCACTGGAGCCTCCAGATGCCGTCGACCCGGTCGGCGGATGAGCTCTCGTTCATCGCCCGCGAGCGCTGGGCGAACTACGCGGTCCTCCTGCTCTCCGTGCTGCTGATGGCGGTCCTCCTCCTGACCGTCAACCAGTGGCCCCCCGTCCCACCGGTCTTCCCGTAGGGATTGCCGAAGCGACCCGGCGGCCGCGAAGCCGTCGGGCTAGCGGTCGGTCCTTCCGAACGGCGTGGGGGAGGGGGCCTCGGCCCTCGTGACCTCGCCTGGGGGTGGGATCGACCCGAGGAGGGGCCCCTGGAGCCTCGCGTAGACCCGTGCGGTCATCAGGAGGATGAGGGCCGCCGCCAGCGCGGCGAGGACGCTCCCGAAGACCTGCGCAAACCCCAGGAAGAAGAATCCGACCGCCCCGACCAGGAGGCTGGAGCCCCTCCCCCCTTGCCGTCGGTTGGCCCGGGACGGTGTGCCCAGGGAAAGGAGAGCTCCGGTTACGCAGAGACTGACGATGGCCCCGGACTCGAGCAGGAGGGCGGCGACCCCGACCGGATCTACCGCCCCGCCCCCGAGATAGAGGCTCGTGAGCGTAAGGATCAAGATGGCGGAGACGCCCGCCCGAAACCCGACGGCATAGAACGGCCCCGAATCTCCCTGGCCGAAGTACCGGCTCCGCAGGAGGAGCCATTGCCCGAGCTCGAATCCGACGACCAACCCGGCAAGCCCGATGATGGACCAGAGGATCGGCCCCGTGGTGAGAGAGGTGAGGAACAGTCCAAACGGCACGGAGAGGACGATGCCTCCAAAGAGGCCCACCGTGTAGGCGTACACTTCCTTCTTCTCGTCGAAGAGCGACCGGGGGATCTGTGGCGCCGCGTAGCGTCCGACCTGCCAGTAGACGAAGGCGCCGCTCAGCAGCACCCCCAGACTCCCGCCGATCCAGAGCGGGTTCACGACCACGGTCCGACTCCCCGGCGTCCGCCCGTGAGGAACCCCGTGTGTCCGAGCATCTCGAACTCCGGTCGGGTTCCCCCCTCTCCCACGTGGAGCGCCCGTTCGAGGAGCTCCACGCTCCGAAGCTCCTCAAACCCGAGCTCGCGGAGGCGCCGCACCGTCCTCTCGAGCTGGTTGTACGTGGGACAGTACGTCGCCACGCGCCCCCCGGGCCGCAGAGCAGTCCGCGCGGACGCCAGGACGTCCCACGGTTCAGCGAGGTCCAGGACGACCGCGTCAAGGCCGTCACCCTCGATCCCCTGGGCGACCACGTCCCGCTCCCGGAATTCGACGCGTTCCTCCAAGCCCGCCCACTCGAGATTGCGCCGGGCGACGTCGAGGAAGTCCGCCCTACGGTCGTACGAGATGATGTGCCCCGCCGGCCCCACGGTGTGGGCGAGCACGAGCGTCAGGGCGCCGCTCCCCGCCCCCGCCTCGGCGACGCGAGCCCCCGGACCGATCCCCGCGAGGTAAACGAGGTACTGGCCGTCTTTTGGCGTGACGATCTGCGCTTTCCGGCGCAGTCCCGCGAGAAGGTCCGGAAGCGACGGCCGG